>JALOBP010000044.1 GCA_023228295.1 Methanoregula sp. | reverse complement strand
GGTTCAACACAACCATTGCCACGAACCCGTCGCACACCTATGCCACGGCCGGGACCTACACGGTGAACCTGACCGTAACGGTCGGGGGAATCCCGGACTCGGTCTCCCGGGCCGGGTATATCACCGCTTCGGTCGTACCGGTAACCACCGTCACGACAACAACCACGACAACTGTCGTTCCAGCCAATGGTGGCGATGATGGGTCCCCCGCAAGCCTCACCCCAACCACATACCGCGTGAACGTGGGCGGCAACTCTGCCGTGAGCCTTGTGGATGTGACCGGCACCGGCATTCGCGGGCTGATTGTAACCGGCACCGTGCAGAATGGTCCTGGCTCCGACATCCCCACAGCGCCGGGCTCCGTATACCAGTATATCGACCTTGTCCCGGCCCGGTTCACCTCCATCACCGGTACCACGATCACCTTCACGGTGCCGGTCGCGTGGCTTGAGGAGCACCACCTGACCCCGCAGGACATTGTCCTGTATCATTACGTGAACGGCCAGTGGGTTGCCCTCCCGACAACCGTTGTCTCAACATCGAACGGTGTTGTTACCTTCACAGCAGTGAGCCCGTCCTTCTCGCTCTTTGCAATTGTTGGAAATCCGCAAGCGAACGTAACTACAACACTGGCACCGCCGGCACCGCAACTAAAATCGGCCGGGGGTATGGCAACGCAGTTCGAACCGGTGACGGTAAGCAGGACCGCAGCACCGGTCGTGACACAGACCACTTCAGCACCGGCAACCGGGGGAACACCGGGCCCTGCATTCCCATTACCGTCGATTTCCCTTGTTGCAGCCGGCATCGTCATCCTCGCAGCCGGAGGTTTTGTGGCCCGGCGCTGGTGGATCCGAAGGCAGAACCCGGCGCTGTTTGAGGAGTACGACAAATAACGGCAGGTTCTGTCCAGATCACCGGATTCAGGACAGCGTCCCCCACATTTACTCCATCATAGTTTTCATGCGTATAACCCCCGGGTTACAAAAATATGATAACCCGTTACATGAAACAATCAACCGGATTTTTATGACCGCTGGATTCCGGATCACCTACGTACTTCTTGGCATGTTCCTTCTCGCATGCCTGGTCAGCACGGCAGCAGCCGCAAGCCTTGGCATCGAATGGAAAGAGCGCCCGTACAATGAGGCCTCGTTCACCGGTGTGAAGTTCTCGGAAAACGGGACACTGGTCTGGGCCGGGGGCGACCAGATGATCCTCAAATCATGGGACAGCCAGAATAAATGGGGTGGCCGGGCCGGCACCATAGCCTCGATGAGCGATAATGGCGAGTATATCGTTTTGGGATACAACAAGGATGCCATCCTTATCGATAACACGATGGTTGATCTCTGGACCCGGACCATGGACGGAGTCGTAAAAGCAGTCGCGGTCTCGAAGACCGGCAACTATGTCATCACGGCTGACAATAAGGGGAACTATAACTCGTGGGCGACAAACGGGGAGTTCTACGGGCGGACAACCGATGACATAGCAAAACAGATTGCCGTTTCGCCCCTGGACGATTTCGTGGTTGCCACGACCGAGAACGGCCTCCGGATCTACTCACCCAAGATGAATCCGATCTGGTCGGACAACACTTCGGGTACCCTCGATACCTACATCATCATCTCATCAGACGGAAAGACCATCCTCACGTTCGGGGGCAACCGCCTTTCTTCCCATACCAGCACCGGTGAGACCAACTGGATGGTGAATCCCACAAAGGAGGCAATCATCGACATGGCCTGCAACCGCGACTGCTCGGCCATCATCCTCGGGAGCCAGGACGGCACAATACTTGCCCTTGACCGGTACGGCACAACCCGCTGGACGTATAAAACCGGCCAGTGGGTGAACGCTGTCGCTATCTCGGAAAGCGCCTCGGTCGTTGCTGCTGGAGGCCTTGACGGGACCGTGTACCTGCTCGACCGGACCGGAAACCTGCTGACCCAGAAGAAGGTAGACTCAAATATCCGCCAGCGATCTCTTGCGATCAGCCGGGACGGTGCACGGATCGCAGTTGCCGACCAGCTGAGCCTCTACGGCATCTCTGTAATGGGCAATACCGATCCCGGCATGGAAACCTTCACCCTGCCGCCCCTTGATCCGGTGAAGGCATACACGCAGGAGACCGCAACGCCCGCCCTGACACCGGTCATCCCTGTAACTACCGTGACCGCCATCGAAACAACAGCCCAGCCCACACCAGCCCCGACACAGGAATCCCCGGCCGGGATGATACCGGTCCTCGGGGCACTGGCCGCAGCAGGAATCGTGCTCGTCATACGGCGCGGGTAATTTCTGAACCAGCGGCAATCCCGTTACTGGGATCGCCAAAATTAACAAGACCTTTTTTACCGGTCCGTTCCGGAAGCGTGTTGGCAGGGTCCTGCAATAAAAAAAGAGGTGGACCTTCACCGGCGGAGTTTTGCAAGAAGCCGCAGGATCTCTAAGTACAGCCAGACCAGCGTAATGAGCAGGGCAAAAGCTGCATACCATTCCATGTGTTTTAAAAGGCCGTTCTCTACCCCGTTCTCAATGTAATCGAAGTCGAGGATAAGGTTGAGCGAGGCAACCACAATGACAACCAGCGAGAAGCCGATGCCGAGCCAGTCGCTCTCGTTGATAAAACCAATCGGCATGCCAAAGAAGGACAGGGCGATATGGGCAAGGTAGAGGAGGGCAATCGCACCGGTTGCGCCGATCACGATAAGCTTGAAGGTCTCCGTGACACGGATCAGCCGGGTCCGAAAGACGATGAGGAGCAGGAAGAAGACGCCAAAGGTGAGCGCAATCGCCGGAACAACGATCCCGGGGTATGCGGTGTTCATCCAGACCGAGATCCCCCCGAGGACAACACCTTCAAGCACGGCATACACGGGAGACGTGAACGGCGACCATTCCGGCTTGAAGATGGTAACGAGCGCGATGACAAAACCACCGATCATTGCACCCAGTATGAGCAGCCACACGCCCGGGAAATACTCCCAGGTCACGGCCGCGGCGATGATAACGAGGAAGAGAAGGAAGAGTGTCTTGTCGATCGTTCCCTGAATGGTCATCGGGTTATACGTACTGTTGCACTGGTTATCGTAGAATACCTGGTCACGGAGTGCAGGGTTTGAAGAGCGGTCGATTTTTTCATCATTCGCCGGTAAGACGCTTTGACGATCGTCCCGGCGTGTTTCCCGGGCAGAATATCATACTGAAAATATCATCCGCAGATTGATAAATACCGCAATGTGCGGACAGGATCGTGAAGAAAAGAAAGACAGGGCCGGAACAGAACCAGCCCGCGGGGGATTCCGTATTCTTCAGGATCGGGTGCGACAAAACGCGCACCACACAACCCGCAGAACCGGATGTTTCCGGATAAGAGCGCGCTGCAGCCATTGCAGGTCTTCCCTGCCGGCACTGACGCAGGAGCGCTGGTGCAGATTCTGGTAATCCTGATTCCCGTAAGGCTCCGCAGTTCCAAAAGAACATGGCAGTGGCCAGGACGGGTTTTCCGCATTCATGACACAACGGCACAGGTAATCACGCAACAGTGATTTCACCCGACGGGAAAGAAAGAGTTGCATTACCGATAAAAAGAAGGTTGCCTGTTGTCCCGCACGGGAGCAGGAGCGAAGACGGGCAGCGGGCCGGCCGGAGTGCAGGTTCTCACCCGGGCATATCGGGACTATGAACAGGCACATCCTGCCCGTACACCACACCCGCGGCAATTTTTTGGGGGATTATTCCCCGCCAACGCTCTTTGCCCTCTTGACCCGCTCCTTGGTGGAGAAACCGGTCACCGCATCGAGGAACTTCCGGAACCGCTTGTTGGTGTCGATGATGACCTCATCAGTCACTTTCATGTCCGACTCGGTATCAATGACAACCGATTTTCCGCCTTCACCGGGTAGAACGTCAAGCCGTTTCAGGGCGCCGGATGTGATCCGGTACCCCTTCGCGATCTTCTCGGGATCCTTGCCAAAACAGTTCTTCAGCTCGGCAACAACCCGCACTTCAAGGTCTTTGGTGAGCCCGCGTTTGATGGGATATTCTTGCATAATACTTTTTTAGTTGAGGGTGTATGTTAAACTAATGACGGCAGACACTCCCGAGTGTTGTGAGAAGATCATCAGCCGGCTCGAATCCGTGCATGAAGATCTTAGCGATATCAAGCCCAGGAAGGACCTTACGATCACCTCAAAACCACTGCCGGAGAACGGCGCCATTCTCCTGGGGTTCCCGGGCAGCGGGCTTGTCGGCACCATCGCCCTCCAGTACATGGTCGACCAGATGGAATTTGAGCAGATCGGGTCCATGACCTCGCGCTATTTCCCGCCACTCGCGATGATGAACCATGGAATCATCAACGACCCGGTCCGGATCTACCGGAAAAATGATATCACGGCGGTTGTTGCCGATGTCCCCATTCACCCGACCATCTGCTACGAGATCTCGAGCACTATCATCGAGTGGCTCGCGCACCAGAAACAGCGGGAGGTGCTCACTATTGCCGGGATCATAACAAACGAACCCGAAAAACGCGTCTTCGGGGTCGCTACCACTGCCGAAGCCCTCCCGCGGATCATGGATCATACCCTCATGCTCCCGGTCGGCAGCATCTCGGGCATTGCCTCGAGTATCCTGACAGAATGCAGGGTCCGCGGGATACCGGGCTACGGACTCCTGGGTGAGACCGTCAATGCACCGGATCCACGGGCTTCCGCTGCCGCAATCGAGGTGCTCAACAAGCTCTATAACCTCGCACTCGATACCAAGCCGCTGATCGAGCAGGCGGTCGAGATCGAGCAGAGCATGAGCAAGCTTGCCGAAGAAGTCCAGCAGTCCGCCGATTCAGGACCGAAAAAAGATCTTCCCATGTATGGGTGATTTACATGAAATGTGCCGCCTTAACCGGAATCTCACCCGATGTGATCAAGGATCTCAGGTCTGGCCGACCGCGGACCATTGAGCTCCAGAGCACGCATAACATTGTAACCATCGATGGGGTCGTGCCGGGCCCCACGACCCACATCTTCATAACTTCCACTGATCTCGAGGACCTCGGCCCGGGCGATACCGGGATCTGCGTTTATGTCCTTGCCACGAATATCACGATGAAGAGGATTGTCGAATTCTCCAAAGGAGCGTATTACGAGGAGCGGGAGCGGATGTCTGCCCGCGTGCAGGTGAAGTTCTGCGCTGCCTCGGTGATAAAAGAAGTCCATTTCCAGGGGCTCTGTAAACCCCTGGCTGTCGAAGTGCTCAAGTCTGCGTGTTACCACGCCGGATAAAAAAAGATCTTTTTTTATTATTCCTTTTTACGAAGCACGATTATCCCGATTAGCAATGCACCGGCAATAACCGCGATCTCGACCGGTGATTCCTCTTCCGCGACATAGGTAGGCCACGGGGTAGCCACGGCAATGGTGGACTTCACGGTTGTCGGGGGCAGGGTTGCCGTTGTGACAGCAACCGTTGTGGGTTTGGTGGTAACGGTCGAGGTCGGGAGGGTGAGATATGCATTCACGGTCGTCTGTTTTCCGGCCGTGACGGTAATCGATTGGGACCAGTCAACGTACGAGGTCCGCTGCATCTTGACGGTATGGGTTCCCGGAATAACATTATCGAGCGTGAAAGGTGTGGTATCCTTATACACAGAATCGAACCAGACCTTGGCACCGGATGGGCTGGAGGTGAAGTAAACCGTGCCATTGACGGCGTTCTCTGCGTAAACAACAAACGTCGGGCCGCAGACCTTGCTGGCATCAGATCCATCGGCGAGGACGCAGACACTGTAGGTTGCCGGGGTTGCATCGTCCAGGTCAAACGAGCCGGTCAGTTGTGTCGTGCTTCCTCCGGTGTTCAGGGATCCGATGATATAATTCCCGCCATTGTACAGGCGCATCCGGGCATTTGCAGCCGTGAAACCGGTACCGGTGATAGTGACCGGTACCGTTGCATTGGCTATGCCGCTGACCGGGGAGATGGCGGTGACGGTAGCAGCCGTGGCACTTGAGACCGTGAACGATGTAGATGTTGTTCCCCCGTCCGGATTCGTGACAACAAGTGTCCAGGCCCCGGCGGTAACTCCACTAAGGGCGAATGTCCTTCTGAGGATAGTTGGTGAATCCGTTCCGTAAACGGTACTGGTAATCGTAGAATACCCGCTCTTTGTCAGGGTTACAACGGGATTGCCGGCAAAATTTGTGCCGGTAATCTCAACAGTCTGGGATCCCCCGTTGGTCGCGCTTGTCGGCGAGATACGGCCAATAGTGGGGGTTGAAGTCGATGCAACAGTTGTTATGGTTGCACTTGAACCGGTTGCAGATCCATCCGTTGCGGTAAAGGTATATGAAGTGGCAGTAGTGCTGGTTGTAAATGTCACAGTAGCAATACCATTCGTATTAGTAGTGCTGGTTGCTGCGGAGAAGGTCCCGGTGGATGGTGTCCTTGACCATGAAACAATCATACCGGTGGTAGGAATCGCAGTACCATTATCGTAACACAACTGGGCCGATAAAGTAATATCAGCTCCGGCAACAGGACTTGTGGAACTGGAGGTCACCACATATTTATCCGCCGCTACAGGTGCAACCAGAAACACCATTGCAAGAATGAAACCAGCCACTAACAGGATATGATTTTGTTTTTTCATGTTATTCACCAGAATGAACCATGTTTTATCAACAGGATGAAGAGAATTGATGCCAACCCCAGATATATTTTTGGAAATTTATTCACGATCCGGGCCTATCATGCAGTACTATCCGATCGGAAGTATTCCCCAGCGATTTGATAGTGCTCCCTGCTTCACGATCACAAATTTGTGAAAACACGGCCCAGGTAAGATTTTGATGTCGTACATTAAAAAAAAGATCCATGACTACGAAAAAATTGGCAGTCATCCCGTACCGGAGCACGCGTTATGCACGGAGTATCCAGGAGCGAGAAAACGCATGGTGCGGGTTCCTGTTACTGAACCGACGTTGGCAGGCACATTATTAATAGACCGGGAGTAAACCTCACATACTGATACGCAATGGAAAAGTGCACCTTCATCAAATCATGCAAATCGTACAGCCCCAAGGAATGGGCGCAGATCATATTCATGATCCTGATCTGCCTTGCCGGCGGGTACCTGATTGTTTACAGCGTCTACATGATGACCGTCAACAACAACCCCGACCTCTTCATGTTCTCCATTGCCATGTTCGGGGTAGGGTGCACAGCCATCTGGTTTGCACTCTCCCATGTCGAGATCCAGTCCTCCGAAGAGAAACTGGAGAAGATCACGACCCAGCTCGACAAGATCATCGAGAAGATGGGAAAAGAATAATCCCTTTTTTCTGGCCCCCCACGGGCAGATTAATTATCCCGCAGCACACAATTTACTGGCACCAGTTGTGTGGGCCTGTGGCTTAGCCTGGACATAGCGCCGGGCTTCTAACCCGGATGCCGGGGGTTCAAATCCCCCCAGGCCCGTTTCTTTTCACATTCCGTTTACCTTATTCCTGGATATTATCCAGAGCGGGAGCTTCCGTTGGCGGGTTTGCTTCCCGTACCTGATATGCAAGAAGAATCAGCAGGATACCCATGCACAGGAAACCCATTCGGTTGTAGAGATCCAGGATTGTGGACGACAAGGGAGTACTAAAACTGGATGATGGTATAACATGGAGTATCACGCATAACGAGTCCAGGCTGCTCATGACAGGATACACAGAAATAATTCCGATAATTACGAGTGAGATCCACAAGAAAACCCGGTTCTTTACCAGCGGCGACAGAGCAATGAAGAGGAGAAATGCACCCGGTGCAAGACCAAAGAGGACGAACACAATCCACGGGCCGAATATGCCAGGTACTCCAAGCTCCTGGAATATCGGGGAATTAATTGCGATGAGAATAAATTCGAGAGCGCTCAGTATCCCGCCTGCAAACATAACTGCCAGCGGGATTCCCAGGTACCAATAGGTCGAGCGTCCTTTAATTTGACAGATAACCAGATAGATTCCGGCAAGGGAGATTACCCCGATTATTGCCATCACACTAAACAGTACCAAATCCGTGAGATTGGGTGCGGCAACAGCGACAAGGAGCATGTAAATCAGAAACCAGAAGTAGGCAACCGATGTTGCACAGAGTGCCGCGGATAACTTGTCCATAGAAAAAATTTATTTTATTATTATATAATCGGAGCGTTAACGCATTTTCCTGTCCAGGGATGGCGGGAACGTTATTTTTCCGGAGTTTGGGGCCCGGTTTCTGGGGGGACCGGATCCGCACCAGTCCAGTTCCTGTACCGGAACGCGATCGCCAGGATCATGATCCCGATCCATGGAGTCCCGAGTGTCCCGTACAGGATCAGGAACCCTTCGTAAAATGGATGCGTATAAACAGCGTTGTAATACAGCCCAAGCGCGACAAAGATACTGTCACCGATCATTGCAAGGGACAGCAGGCTGGTTGCCGCGGATATGCCGATTGCGTACAGGATCAGGTCCCGGTCTTTTGTGAAAGGGAGGAATGCAATGAAGAACAAGACCGAACACGGTGCAATTCCC
This sequence comes from Methanoregula sp., assembly GCA_023228295.1. Classification (GTDB taxonomy): domain Archaea; phylum Halobacteriota; class Methanomicrobia; order Methanomicrobiales; family Methanospirillaceae; genus Methanoregula. The sequence continues at coordinate 16,995 of JALOBP010000044.1, read as the reverse complement.
AGCAGTGCAGCATGGCCGATCCGGGCAGCAGCCAGACCAGCGGGAGTGATGGAGAACGTAATGTCGATCTGCCCGACCAGGAATAGAACGGCAACAGCGGTGGCAACCAGGAGCAGACCGCAGAGTGCTGCCCCAAGGTACCATAACCGGCTGTACATTCTCAATTCATACAGACACAATATGCTTCCGGCTGCCGGGACACCCGCAAGCAGAACCAGCACCGCACCAAACGAAAAGGGCGGAAGCCACCTCATGCCGCCAACAAGAACGATAGCGCAGATCGGAAACCAGAAAAAAACCAGGGATACGGCAATGAGCGCTGCGGTAAACCGGTCCATGACGAATATTTTTCAGGATCTATGATAACTCATTCGATTTTGCGTGGGCAGAGAACGTGAACGATTCGGGCGGACCGGCCCGGTTCCCCCGCTCATGCCGGATCCCAGACCGGGGAAATTCCAGAGCAACTGACCTTACCGATCCTGAAAACAACTGAGGTGCCAAAAAGAGAGAAGGACAATTGTCCCGCAGAGGGCCAGACAACCCGCCATCACGCTGGTCAACGGGGCGTAAGCCGGAGCAAAGAATGATCCGGGGCTTGCGTTCAGCCCGGCAAAGAGCAGGTACGCACCCATTGCACCAAGGAGACAGGCTGCGGCCATGCAAACGCCGGATTTTCCCTGGGGGGGAAGGGATGACAACCGCTTCCCCGCAATTCCCGGGGACCATGCAAGGATGATGACCGCGGATGCAAGGGCGAACACCAGTTCTGACGGGCTCGATAATTCGAGCCAGAGTGAGTGCTGTACATAGTCCGGGATGAGAATTACCGGGAACGGACCCATGAGCGGGAAGAACCATGTCCCGGCAAGGTTCCACATCGAATCGAAGATCTGATGGGAGAAGACAGCACATGCGAATGCCATTCCAAGAAGTATGTGCCGGTAATGCCACAGGAGCATACCTGCGGCAACCATACCGGCAAAGAACAGAAGGGAGTGCCCGATGGTCCTGTTGGTTCCAAGGATACCGGGAAATAACAGGGCAAGGGGCTTGTCAAGAAGGTCGGGAAGGACTGCCCCGAAAATACAGAGTGGAAGTACCCTGCGGTCACGGATGATGTACCAGAATGCCAGTCCGATGAGGGCACCGGAGAAAACATGAGCAAAGAAGTACATCAGAAAGCCGCGTTATGCATTACCGCATATACACGTAAAACAACGGATAAAAAAATAAAAAGTTACCGTAAGCCAGACCCGTCTTCTTCGGCAGGTTGGTCATCAATGGATCCGTGGGGAACCGACCCGTTATCAGGCTGGCCTTCGTCATCCATAGGTTTCTGGAGGATCTGGACATCGGCAATATTGTACTGGCGCAGGGCGAGTTTCTTTGCCTTGAAGATGTTCTTTCCTTCCTTTCCGATGGCAATACCACGGTCCTCGTCACGGACTTCAACGGTTGCGGTCTGCTGGTCATCCTCGCCTTCAAAGAGAATGGAGGTGACCTGGGCAGGGAGGAAACAGTTCTTTAAGAACTGTTCCATGTTGCTGTTGTACTCCACGACCTCGATCTTTTTGCCCATGACTTCTGAAGCCTTCTTGATCGAGGCGCCCTTCTTGCCGATCGCAAGACCCATGTCGCCGGGATTGATGACGAAGATGAGCCGCCCGTTGCGGTCATCTACCACGCAGTCGCGGCTTCCCGCACCGGTGAGGCTCTCGAACTGGGAGATCAGGCGCATACAGTCTTCGGTCAGTAAAACTTCGACCATTGGATTCCCCCGGTTTACGCCCTCTTGATAGAGAGAATATCTGACTCACCGGGAGTCACAATTGCGAGGGTGCTGACCATGAACGGCTTACCGCATGCCTTGCCGAGTGCGACGCTGGAACCCTCGAACGTGTGGATGAAGAGGTTCTCGAAGCCTGCAAGTTTTGACTTGAAGGCGGCAGGGCAGTTGCCGGCAACGACAACCATCTGGGCCTTGCCTTCCTTGATGCACTTTTCCGTGTTGTTCTGGCCAAGAATTACATTTCCTGTCTTGATGGCCCTTCTGAGTGATGCATTAAAATCCATTTACAATTCCTCGGTTGGTTTTCTAAAGTTAATTGTCTTTTTGCCTGACTGCTATCAGTTTCACGTCGCCGGTACCGAGCTGGATCGGCTGACCGACAATGACATTCTCTGTTACGCCGCTCAGTTCATCAACTTCATTTGCGACAGCTGCATCGAGCAGGTGATTGACCGTAACTTCGAACGCTGCACGGGAGAGAACGCTCTCCTTCTCGCCGGCGATACCGTGACGGCCAATCTGTTTGACTTCACCTTCCATGCACATCATGTCCGAGACGAGCATGAGATGACGGACATCCACGGCGATACCCTGCTCGTTGAGGGTGGATACCGCTTCGTGGATGATCGCGTTCCGCGCTGCCTCGATGCCCAGCACGTTTGCAATCTCGCTGATATTATTGGTGCGGGTCCGTGAGGTGTCCACGCCAACGACATCAAATACGTCTTTAAGGTTGGATCCTTCAGTATAAAGTATATACTCTCCCGATTCTTTTCTGACGACGACACGAAGGATATCGTCAATGCCCTGCACGATCACGTTCCTGACGTGCTCTGCAAGCTGGAAGAGGTTCTGGTAACTCTCCTTATCCTTGGGGGAGAATGTGAGAGTTGCTTTTGCTTCGTCAATCTCGTGCTCGAAATCGCGATAGTGGCGCCGGTCGCGGATCTTCTTGGGTGCCCCTTCCATGATATCCATGACGGAGATCTTGCGCTTGTCGCAGACCTTGGTGTTGACATGGACGACAACGTGCATGTTCTCCATGTCGGTCGTGATGTCCCCGAACTCGTGGAGCGGTGCCGCTTCAATCTGCCAGCTGACTTCCCGGGCCTTGTCACGGTCGTTGCCGTACTCTGATTCTAAGAAGACCGTCATGGTCGGCGTGCTGGGCTCTTTCCTTGCATCCATGATCTCGATGAGACGCGGGAGACCGAGGGTAACGTTGATCTCAGCCACACCAGCATAGTGGAAGGTACGCATCGTCATCTGCGTACCCGGTTCACCAACAGACTGGGCTGCAATTACCCCGACTGCCTCGCAGGCCTCAATCCGGGTGCTCTTGTACTCGGCATAGACTTTATCGAGGATTTGCTTGAACTGGCTGTCAGATATTTCCTTTTCGGCAAGGAATTTCCTGAGCTGGTCCTTGGTCTTCTGGGGGAGGGTTGCTGCCTCGACTTTCTTGTCGTATTTTTCTAACAGAGGCATGATCAGCACTCCTCCTTTAAGATACTCTCAACAATGCCTTTGACATCAACGGGGTCGCCAAACGCACTCTTGGTCGGGTCGGTGTTGTCTTCACCATACTGGAACTGGATGATCTTCCCACCGGTCGACCGCACGGTACCGTCATATGCCACCTTGAGATCCTGCAATGCGTTGATCATACGCCGCTGGAGGTAACCGCTCTGGGATGTACGGACTGCAGTATCGACGAGACCTTCACGGCCACCGATAGCGTGGAAGAAGAACTCGGTCGGGTTGAGGCCGCCTTTATAACTGTGCTGGATGAACCCGTGGGCATCCGAGCCCCGGTCGCCTTTCTTGAAGTGGGGGAGCGTCCGGTCATCATAACCACGGACGATACGCTCACCACGAACGGACTGCTGGCCGATACAACCGGCCATCTGGGTCAGGTTCAGCATTGAACCACGGGCACCGGAGACTGCCATCACGACAGCGCTGTTGCCAAGACCGAGGTGACGGCCGGCAATCTGACCGGTCAGGTCACGGGCCTTTCCGAGCACCTGCATGATCTGCATTTCGAGGGTCTCTTCAATGGTTCGCCCGGGCATGGGTTCGAGCTGCCCGTCCTCGTAGATCCGGATACGCCGGTCGACATCGGTTGCTGCGTTCTTAAGAACTTCGTCAATCTGGCCGTACTCAGTCTTTGAGAGGTCTTCGTCATCGATACCGAACGAGAAGCCGTCGTACATAATAGACCGGATCGAGAGCTTGGTAAAGTCATCGATGAACTGCGTTGCCCGTTTCATGCCCTGCTGACGGATAATACGGTTGACGATCTGGCCATCGAATGCACCGATTGCTTTCTTATCAATCGTACCGCATTCCAGCTTGCCATCAATGATCCGGACATAAGCATCGCGTTCGCAGTCCAGTTTTTTACAGACATCGCAGTTCTGGCAGGAACTTGCCTTGAAGACCATGTTCAGGTCTGGAAGAATCTGGGAGAATACCTGCTTGTTGCTCCAGTACTCAACACCGTCTTCCACTTTACCGGGTTCAGGCATGCGCTCGATGCCGGAATAGCGGAGGAGGTAGAGTGCAGCATCCTTCCTGAACCAGCGCACCTCATGAGTCAGCATGAAAATACCCGAGACGTGGTCGTGGATACCGCCGATGATGGGGCCGCCGAAACGGGGCGACAGGATGTTTTCCTGCACGGCGATGAGGATGGTTGCCTCGGCCCGGGCCTCTTCGGTCTGGGGCACGTGCATATTCATCTCATCGCCATCGAAGTCAGCGTTGTAGGGAGGGCAGACTGCCGGGTTGAGCCGGAAGGTCCTGCCTTCCATGACTTTCACGCGGTGCGCCATAATACTCATACGGTGCAGCGATGGCTGCCGGTTGAAGAGCACGACATCACTGTCACGAAGCTGGCGTTCCACCATATAGCCGGGCTCGATCATATCAGCAACGGTGTCGAGGTTATCGGCACCGAGCCGGAGCCTGCGGTTGTCCGGGCGGATGACATAGTTGGCACCGCACGGGGAGTTGACGTCCGGGCGGAGCGGGCCGGTCCGGACAATCTGCTTGAGTTCCTCAATGTTATAGGCCGTGACGCGGACCGGGATGGTCATCTCGTTTGCCACTGCACGGGGTACTCCGACCTGCGAGACCGAGAGGTTCGGATCGGGGGAGATAACGGTACGGCTTGAGAAGTTCACACGCTTCCCGGAAAGGGAACCACGGAACCGGCCGTCTTTACCCTTGAGACGCTGCGAGAGGGTCTTTAAGGGCCGGCCACTGCGGTGGCGGGCGGGGGGACAGCCGGCCACTTCGTTGTCAAGGTAGGTGGTGACGTGGTACTGGAGGAGTTCCCAGAGATCCTCGATGATGAGCTGGGGGGCCCCTGCGTCCTGGTTCTCCTTGAACCGCTGGTTGATACGGATGATATCCACAAGCTTGTGGGTCAGGTCATCTTCCGACCTCTGGCCGTTCTCGAGAATAATCGAGGGGCGCATGGTGACCGGCGGGACCGGGAGAACGGTTAAGATAGTCCATTCGGGCCGGGCAACGTCGGGATTGATACCGAGCGGGATAAGATCCTCGTTGGGAATCTTCTCCATCCGGGCGCGGATGTCGGCAGGTGTGAGCTTGTGCTCCACTTTCTTGCCATCTTCCACGACAACTTCCGAAAACGTTGTCGGCTTCTCGAAATTGATCTTGAGCTGTTGTTCACCGCAGTGCGGGCAGACACGTTCTTTCTTGACATCTTTTTCCGAGAGGATATCACCGGTCTGGTCGTCTTCGGTACCGACAACCTTCTCGATCTCATCGGGGCTTAAGAGCACACGGCCGCAGGAGCGGCAGGTGACACGCAGGAGTTTCCTGATGAGCCGAGTATACCCGACATGGATGACGGGCTTGGCGAGCTCGATATGGCCGAAGTGGCCTGGGCACTCGCTTGCCTTCTGGTCGCAGGTCTTGCACCGGAGACCGGGGTCGATAACCCCGAGGTTTAAATCCATGAGACCCTGCGGGTAGGGGAACCCATCGTCATCGTAGGTGTCGGCCCAGATGATCTTCCGGACGCTCATCTCGCGGATCTCCTTTGGGGATAATAACCCGAACTGGATACGTCCTATGCGTTTAGGTGAGGGCATCTTACACCACGTCCTGTAATTTCAGTCTTGGGGCTATACCCATACTCTTCATCTCATCGAGCAGGAGCTTGAACGCGTAACTCATCTCGACCGAGTAGATATCGGTCTCGTTGCCGCAGGCAAGGCAGCGGGTCATGTTGCGCTTGCGGTCAAGCATTGCAACCATGCCGCAGTGTGCGCAGACATATTCCTGCACCTTGTCCGATTCATCAAGCAGGCGTTCCTTGAGGGCCATGGCGGCGCCGTGGCCGATCATGACATCGCGCTCCATCTCACCGAACCGGAGACCACCTTCACGGGCACGTCCTTCGGTTGGCTGGCGCGTTAAGACCTGCACCGGGCCGCGGGAGCGGGCGTGCATCTTGGACGACACCATGTGGTAGAGTTTCTGGTAGTAGATCACGCCGATGTAGATGTCGGCCTTGAAAACCTTGCCGGTGATACCATCGCACATGATCTCACGGCCATTGTGGGAGAAGCCGAGCGCCTTTAAGGAGCCGCGGATATCCTCCTCAAGCTCGCCGCCGAATGCGGTAGCATTGATACGCCGGCCTTCGAGCGAACCGACCTTGCCACCAATCATCTCAAGCATGTGCCCGACAGTCATACGACTGGGGATGGCATGCGGGTTGATGACGAGGTCGGGAGAGAGGCCGCTCTCGGTAAAGGGCATATCTTCCTGGTGGGTGATGAGGCCGACGACACCCTTCTGGCCGTGCCTGGATGCGAACTTGTCGCCGACTTCCGGTACACGGAGGTCGCGGGTGCGGACTTTCACAAGGCGTGAACTGTTCTCGCCTTCGGTGATGATGACCGTATCGACAATACCGTGCTCGTTGGAGCGCATCGTGACGGATGTGTCGCGGCGTTTCTCGACCGCGATAAGTTCCCCGGTGGGTTCCTCCAGGAACCGGGGCGGGGAAGTCTTGCCGATCAGCACATCTTTTTCCGCAACAACGGTCTCGGGGTTGATGACACCGTCTTCGTCAAGGTTCTTATAAGAGTCAGCACCATGGGCACCGGCAACGTCCTCTTCGGGGACTTCGATGCGGTCGATCTGGCCACCGGGATACCGGCGCTCTTCGCCTTCGTATGTCCTGAAGAAGTGGGACCGGCCAAGGCCGCGCTCGATCGAGGCCTTGTTGAAAATGAGCGCATCTTCAATATTGTAACCTTCGTAACTGAGAATCGCGACAACGAAGTTCTGGCCTGCGGGCCGGTCATCGGATCCGATCAGTTCCGAGGTCTGGGTGTGGGTGAGCGGTTTCTGGCAATAGTGGAGCAGGTGGCCACGGGTATCGGGGCGGAGCTTCATGTTGGCCGAGCCAAACCCAAGCGCCTGCTTAACCATTCCTGCGCCCATCGTAACACGGGGACTTGCATTGTGCTCGGGGAAGGGGACATGAGCTGCACCGATACCAAGGATCAGTGAGGGGTCGATCTCAAGGTGGGTGTGCTCGGGTGTCAGCTTCGTAAAGTCCATTGCAATAAGGAGGTCTTCTTCCTCTTCTGCATCGATGAACTCGATCAGGCCGCGCTGGACAAAGGAATTGAAATCCACTTCCTTTTTCTCAAGCCGGGCAAGGTCTTCATCGGTAACAAGCGGCTCGCCATTCTTTAAGACGATCAGCGGGCGGCGGGCCCGGCCGCGGTCTGTCAGGATGACAACATCGCCGTTGTACTCCTTGTGGGAGACGTTTACCTCATATGAGATAGCGCCCTGCCGGCGCATGGACCGGATCGTGCTGACCAGTGCCTTGGGGTCATCGACAAGGCCGATGAGCGCACCGTCAGCAAAGACGCGTGATTTCTTGCTCATGATTCACCTCGTATATGTTCAACCCCGAGATTATGCAGGATCCGCAGTATCTCTTCCTCGTCATCGACACCTTTACTGATCTCGACCATCTGGGCGAAGTTCTTGACAAGACCACAATTCGGCCCTTCGGGAGTCTCGCTCGGGCAGATCCGGCCCCACTGGGTCGGGTGCAGGTCACGGGCCTCGAAGTGAGGCTGTGACCGGGAGAGCGGCGAGATCACACGGCGGAGGTGAGAGAGCACGGCCATGTGGTCGACGCGATCCAGGAGCTGAGAGACACCGGTCCGGCCGCCCACCCAGTTACCGGTAGCAAGCGGGTGGAGAAGGCGTTCAGTGAGAACATCCGCGCGGACTGCGGTTGCGATTGAAAGATCGCGGTGGCGCATACTTGCGCGCTCAAGCTGGTACTTGATATCCCTCGTAAGCCGGTTGAGCGAGATACGGAAGAGATCTTCCATTAAATCACCCGCAAGTTTCAGCCGCTTGTTCGAGTAGTGGTCCTTGTCATCGATCCTGCGCTTGTTCAGCACAAGGTCAAAACAGGCCTCTGCCATGCGGCCGAGGAAGTGGGCCTTTGCAAGCCGGACCGAGAGGACTGCTTCCTGGTAGCCTTCGTCGCCTTCCTTGAGGTTGGCCGGCATCGAATAATTGAGGTGCGGCAGGAGGTAATTGTCAAGGACGAACTCCGCGCGCTTGCGCTGGTAGTCCTTGGTCTGGTTCGGTGCCAGTTTCTTACCGACATACATTACTCCGCCCTCAACCGAGTCGCACTCGCTCTCTTCAAGGTTCTGCATCATGAACGTGAGGATGTCCTCGTCAGTAGAGACCGCATTCACGACCTCCTGGTCGTTGGTCATGCCCAGTGCCCGCATCAGGTCCACGAACTTGAGGTGGCCGGCAACGGACGGGAAGGAGACCTCGAGGAGGTTCTTCTTGTTCCGCTCCACAACCACCAGTGCGCGGTACCCGCGGAACTGGGAGAACACCTTGGCTACGTAGATGCGCTCATTGTAACGCTCAGTGAACTCAGTCATGATCTTGTTGGATGCGAGATCCTCTAAGGTCATGAGCACGCGCTCCGTCCCGTTCACAATGAAATATCCGCCTGGATCAAATGCATCCTCGCCATGGGTGACGCGCTGCGCGTCGTCCATACCATACAGGTTGCAGGCGAGCGACCCGACCATGATCGGGAGCTGCCCGATGGTCGTTATGATGGGGTCCTGCCGGTCATCCCCGTGAACGAGTGTCAGGCCCAGTTGGATCGGTGCCGCATAAGTGAGGTTGCGCAGGCGCGCTTCGCAGGGATAGAGTTCTCCCTGTGATCCATCCGCTTCCCGCACCAGCGGCTTTTTCACTTCGATCGTGCCGAGTTCAACCCAGACTGCCTCGTTGTTCTTGCCCCGGTTCTCGATATCAGTCTCGATAACCCGCTGCTCGTTTACCACTTTCTGAAGATTGTGTTTTAAGAAATAGTTGAAAGAGTCAAGCTGGTGGCGCGCAACATGCTCCCGTGAAAAATATGCCCTCGATAAAATACTTCTGTCAATCAGACTGACCAACCCCGGAATTATTTCTTTGGTCTCTTGATCACGAGACGGAATGCCTCGGCCCTGCCAGCCGTATGACTCGCCCGGATAACTTTTATCACATCGTCGACTTCTGCGCCGATCGTCTTCACTGCAGGATCGTCGTTGTAGATTTTTGGCAATTGCTCCGTAGTAATGTTGTAGAGTGTCAGGAGTTCAGATACCTCCTCCTCGCTCATGATTTTATGGTCTGGCACCATCGCGTGGTCCAACACATTAAGTTTGGTGCTCAATGAAAAACCCCCTCACAGATAAATAAATTTCCTCTCAGATGCATCACCGCAAAAAACCCACGATAGCTCGTGGCAACGGGCCCGGAGGGATTTGAACCCCCGACCACCTGGTTAAAAGCCAGGCGCTCTACCGAACTGAGCTACGAACCCAACAGATTATAGATGTAAAGCATTATAACAATGTGTGAATACTATATAAATATTCTTAACAAACCGGATTCTCTTTTGATCCCGGAACCGGGTCCGCCCTATGATGTCCCGGTGAACTTTCCATTAATCTCCCTGAGGCGCATTTCATCGGCCCGTATCTTTTCCTCGAGCCCGCTGATGGCTGCAAGATCTTCGGCAGGAACTTCGCTGCCAGGACGGTTGATGGCACTCGATCGTTTCAGGACGGCAAGGAGATTGGTATCCACCTCGATGCTCTTCCGGAGCCGGGAATATTCCTCGATCAGCACGGGATCCTGCCCGGCATCCCGTGCAACAACGACTTCACGGCCCACATCCCTCCGGCGTTCAAAAACACGATTGATCGCATCAAGGAGCTGCGCGGGATTGACCGGCTTTGAGACAAAATCCTCGATATTAAGGCTGTGCTCCTGCGCTTCTTCTGGCGAGATCTTCTTGGCAGAGAACATGAGGACCGGAATATCCTTTGTTGCGGGATTTGCCTTGATCTTCTCCAGCGTTTCCCACCCATCCATGGGCTCCATCATGATATCGAGAAGGATCAGGTCTGCCTTGGTTGTGGCGAGGATTGCAAGCGCCTCATCGCCACCATGGGATGCCAGGGAGTTGAATCCCTTGCGCTTCAGGAGGGCCACGAGACCGTCAACAATGTACGGGCTGTCATCCACAATCAGGATCGTCTGATCCATGTTATATTCTCTCCGGCGTTGGACCCGTGCCGGATGAATGGCAGATAAAAGAGGGGCTGCAATTCTGATACCATATACATCTCATCTGCATGGTATTTCCGTCATGTACCCGGGACGGGATAGACTACCGCCCCTCAAAAAGTTATTGGGATGCGGGAGTGCCCGAGAGCTCTCCCTTGATCTGCTGCAGGCGGTTTTCCTGGAACTTGATGTTCATCTCCATGCTCTTGATGGCACGGGATATCTCGTCGCTGACGCGAACTTTGGAATCGTTGAAGTTATACGTTGTCTCCAGGATCTTCATCAGGCGTTTGTTGACATCAATGCTCTTGCTGAGACGGGCATATTCGGTGATGATCTCGGAATCGAACCCGGACTGTTTTGCCCTGTCCATATCCGACTTGATGGACTGGCGGCGGGCAAGCACGTGCTCGATAGCATCGTAGAGCTCGCGGTGCGTGATGGGTTTTAAGACATAATCTTCGATATAAATCCCATATTCCTGGGCTTCGGCAGGAGTGAGCTGTTTTGCCGTAAGCATGAGGACCGGGATCTCCTTGGTCTCTGGATTCTCCTTGATCCGTTCGAGCGTCTCCCACCCGTCCACGGGCTCCATCATGATATCGAGAAGAATGAGATCAGGTGTCACGGTCTTGAGAATCTCAAGACATTCCTCGCCGCCATATGCGGCAACAGTCCGGTATCCGCCCCGCTCAAGCATTGTGACGAACACATCAACAATAAAAGGACTATCGTCAACAACCAGTATGGTATACATTACATAGCCTCCCTGATTTTCTGAGCAACTGCGAGCATTGGTGCATAGATCTTGGTTGGATCTGCAGTATCACTGATGATGGCTGCAATAAGAAAGTTTTCCCCCGCCCCCATAATAATAATTGATGATTTCTCGGCCCGGATCGTGACCGGCCCAAGTGCTTTTGCGTGAATGATGCTCCCCACAGATTCTGCAGATGCGAGAATCGTGGCGGAAAGGGCACCAAACCAGGGCTCGTTGAGCTCCCGGTCAAAATATTTTCCAGCAATAATACCATCCCGCGATACAAGGGCACATGCCGCAACCCCGTCAATAGATTGAATCTGTTCGATAAATGCAGAGATCTTCTCTTTTAACATGCTCCTGCTCCTGCCGCATTACCCGATGTAATTGATAATACCTGATTAGAGCATAAATACATATTGTTTTTCCATCAATTATATTCAAGATACGAAAGGGAAAAACACCTGATTTCAGATGAATTCTGCATAAAAACTCCAGGCCAACCCGGTTTCTTCCACAGCCCCGCTGATTCCGGGCCATTGTTCCAAAAACTGCCTGATATCTTCATCATTTCCGGCACAATATAAGTTTTCAATATAATATAATAGCAGGAAATAATGCGCACCGCGCTGTGTCGGTTCCTGGATCACGGGCGATTTTAAGGGTTAAGTATTTTTTTAAGGTAACCCTGCCCCCAGTAATAGATAAATACCTTTTTCCCTAACCAGTGGAAATAAGAATTCAGATGATCCGGGCATATACCATCACTTCAGGAAAAGGCGGTGTCGGTAAAACCACCCTTACGGTGAACCTTGGTATATCGCTTGCCCAGCTCGACCGTGAGACCTACATCCTCGATGCGGACATAGGCATGGCCAACATGGCGCTTATCCTTGGCATGGACGATGTGCCGGTCACGCTCCACGAGGTACTTGCCGGTAAAGCGGATATCGAAGATGCCATCTATGAAGGTCCGGCCGGTGTCAAGGTGGTCCCGAGCGGTATCTCCCTGCAGGGGTTCCAGCAGGCCGATCCCGACAAGCTCCGCGAGGTTATGCATAAACTTGTGGACCGGTGCGAATATCTCCTCATCGATGCACCGAGCGGAATCTCCAAGGAAGGCGTTGTCCCGCTCTCGGTCGCCGACCAGGTTATCCTCGTAGTCAACCCGGAACTCGCATCCATGGCAGATGCCCTGAAAACGAAGATTCTCTGCGAAGTGATGGGCGGGAGCGTGTACGGCGCCATCCTGAACAGGGCCGGGCTCGAACATACCGAGCTCCGCTCGCAAAGTGTCGAGGATGTTCTGGGTGTCAGGGTCATTGACGTAGTGCCGGAAGATGCCAGCGTCCGCAGGGCAGCCGCGTATAAAACTCCCTGCGTCCTGAAATACCCGAGCACGGATGCGACCCGGGCATTCAAGCGGATCGCAGCACAGATGTGCGGGGTTGAACTCGAGGAAGAAGCGTATAAACAGAAGGAGGAGAGCTTCGTAGACCGTCTTGCCCGAGCGGTCTTCAGGTAAAAAAAGTCTCGGGTGATTATATGGCTTACGAAGGATACATGCTGGTCTTATTTGGCGGGGTAATCGTTGTCCAACAGTTCATCATCTATCTGATGTACGTGAGGATACGACAGCTGCTTAATGAGGTCGATTCCATTGAAGGCAAGATCAGAATCACCGATACGGAACTTGAAAACCTGATCAGCCGTGTCGAGGAGTTCAAGCGCGGCAAGATCTGATCTCTGCCTTTGATCCCAGCAGGCTGTTATTTTTTCTAATTCCCCGTATCGTGTAACATAAGATACATAAGTGATTTGATCCTATAGTAAGAGAGCGGGGCCATAGGGTAGCCTGGCCATCCTAGGAGACTGGGGGTCTTCTGACCTGAGTTCAAATCTCAGTGGCCCCATTTTATTTTCACGTTTTACCTATTCTTATCCAGCCATGAAACTTACCGACACATGCATTGACTGCCTCTTATCACGGGTTATTCTTGAGTGCGAACTGGTCGCTGCTGACAGGGACCTGACAGAAAAAACGGTTTCTTCCTGCCGCAGGATGCTCGAATCACTGAAGGGCACGGCTCTTTTTCACCCGCAGATCGCAAGTGCCGTACACCGGAATGCATGTGCGATGATTGGGAATTCCGACCCGTTCAAAGACCTGAAAAAACAGGGAAACAACCAGGCTATGGATGTCTGCCGGAAGATCAGGGGCGGGCTTGTTTCCTTTCCTGATATTGTCCTTGCCAGTGTCATCGGGAACACCTTCGACTACGCGGTCAAGGACCACGATGTAACGAACGATTTCTCCCGTTTTTTTGCCGACGAGTTCCGGAAAGGACTCGATGTTGACGATACCGATCGCATTCTCGAACGCAGCTCCCGTGTCGTGTACCTCACGGACAACTGCGGGGAGATCGTCTTTGACCGGCTCCTTGTCGGGTTCTTAAAAGCACACGGCTCCCATATCACCGTTGCCGTGCGGGACGCACCGATCCTCAACGATGCAACCATGGAAGATGCCCTTGCACTCGGGTTCGACCGGGTTGCAGACTGCCTGACCACGACCGGCGGCGGAGCGGAGATTGGGCTTGACATGGAAAAGATGCCCGCCGATCTGGCAAAGGCCATCGATGAATGCACGATCATCATTTCAAAAGGGATGGCAAATTACGAGTCGCTGAGCGAATATGAGAACCTGCCACCGGTCGCCTACCTGATGTGCATTAAGTGCGAAATGATTGCAGAGGATTCGGGAATCAAACGCGGCTCGAAGATTGCACTGTTGCGGGAATGAGACGGGCAGTACCCGATCGCGGGACAGGATAATGATCCCAATCTCCCGTTGCTGTTTCTGTTTACCGGCGTGGGAGACGAAATCCTGGCATCCGGATTCCACCAATCCGGTGCGCACACCGGCAGTGATACAAGGCTGTTTTATAAACAGGGATTACTAAAATCCCATAGAATTTTAAGAAGGGAAACAAAAAACAATTGAATATGGTACTTCCGGAGATAGGAATATCCTTTGGCTGGCTGCTGATTATCGGCGGTGCCCTCCTCTTACTTGTGGAGGTGTACAGTCCCGGTTTCTTTGCAACCGTGCCGGCGACGGTGATGATCATCCTCGGTGTCCTCCAGCTCATGGGAGTGGATATCTCCAACCCATGGATGGGAGGAATTATCGGCATAATTACAGCCATATGCGCCGCAGGCCTCACCGTCTGGATGTATGGGAAAATCACCACCGATGAGAGCCCGACCACCATAAGCCGCGATTCGCTCGCGGGTAAAGTGGGCCAGGTAAGAATCGAGGTGGATGGAACAACCATTTCCGGCAAGGTCGTCATCGACTCAATGGAATGGAGTGCCAAATCAACCGGCGCTGCAATCCCTGCCGGAAAGAAAGTAAAAGTTGTCAGTTCAGAAGGTGTACATATCATCGTAGAAGAGGTAATCTAACATGGTATTTTTCGAAACACTCATTGTCATAATCCTGATCCTTATCATCATCGCCATCTTTGCAAAAGGCGTAGTCATCATCCAGCCATACGAACAGGGACTGCATGTCCGTCTCGGCCAGTATGTAGGCCGGATGAATCCCGGTTTCCGCTGGATCATCCCGTTCGTCTCGGAAGTAACCAAGCTCGACCTCCGTACCCAGGTAATGGATGTCCCGAGCCAGGAAGTTATCACCAAAGACAACTCCCCGACCAACGTGGACGCAATTGTCTATGTCAGGGTCATCGATCCCGAGAAGGCCTTCTTCGAAGTCGCGAATTACCGTATGGCGACTGTAGCGCTTGCACAAACAAGCCTCCGTGGGATTATCGGTGACATGGAACTCGATGAGGTTCTGTACAACCGGGACGTCATTAATACCAAACTCCGGGACATACTCGACCGCGAGACTGACCAGTGGGGTGTCAAGGTCGAACGTGTCGAGATCAAGGAAGTGGACCCGGTTGAGCAGGTCAAAAACGCCATGACCGAGCAGACCGCCGCCGAACGTGCCCGCCGTGCTGCCATCCTCCGTGCAGACGGTGAGAAGCGGTCGGCAATCCTCAAAGCCGAGGGTCTCCGGCAGAGCATGATTCTCGAAGCAGAAGGGGAACGGCAGAGCAAGGTGCTCCGGGCAGAAGGGGAACGGCTCTCAAGGATCCTGCAGGCGCAGGGAGAGGCACAGGGACTGCGTATTCTATCCGTAGGAGCGGCCCCGCTTGACAGGAAAGCAATCACCGTACTCTCGCTCAATGCCCTCAAAACCATGGCAAACGGGCAGGCCACCAAGATCATCTTCCCGTTCGAGGTCTCCGAACTGATCCGCCAGGGCGCAAAGTTCCTTGGTGCAAAGGATGAGACCGCTGACGAAGTAGCAGGACGGCCGGTCATGGATGACAACATCCTCGGCGTTATCCCGAAGCCGGAGACGGTCGATGCAATCCTCAGGGAGATCCAGGATGCAGTCCCGAAGGTCACGGAAGACGAACTCAAGGACACCAGCAAGCGAAAAGTTGTCGAATAAGAAAAACAACCCCTTTTTTTGGCCAGGCCGGAATATGGTTTTTTATCGTTCCTGCCGGGATTCCACGGTGTAATCCGCGTTTTCACGAGATGTGTACCAGGATCGCTGCATTCATCTGCCTTGTGCGGGATAGGATAAACCAGACAACAATCCGGAGGACCTGCTCCCATGCACCACCCGAACTTCAAGGACACCATTGCCGCCTCGCCTTATATTTTTACCATTGGCGTAGCAGGTGACAGCGGGTCGGGCAAGACCACATTTACCCAGGGAATCCGGAACATATTCGGAAATGACCTTGTCTCGACCATCACGCTTGACGATTACCACTCACTTGACCGCGAAGGTCGCAAAGCAGAGGGGATCACCGCCCTCCACCCAAAAGCCAACCGTATCGATCAGCTCGAGAAGGATCTCATCCAGCTCCGGCGGGGAGTTCCCATAGAAAAACCGGTGTACAACCATGCAACCGGGACCTTCGATCCCCCGGCCATCTTCCGGCCGCAGAAGATCCTCATCCTTGAAGGCCTGCACACATTCTCCACACTAACCCTGCGGAAATATCTCGATTTTACCCTTTTTGTCAACCCGGAACATGAGGTCAAGTACGACTGGAAGATCCGTCGCGATGTGGAGAAACGAGGGTACTCACGGGAAGCCGTGATGAATGAGATCAGGGAGCGCGAGCCTGACTATGCGCAGTATGTTCTCCCCCAGATAGAGTATGCAGACGCGGTAATCGGTATCGGATACTCGGAATATGGAAACGAGCTCGCGAACAGCAGGAACGTATACCGCATCACCCTCTCGCAGAAGAAACTGAAACAGAACCTGGAGGATATCGATCTCTCTCTTGACCTGTACTCCATGCTGTCGGTATCAGAACGGAACTTCTCGTTAAAATTTGAACGCGGATGTGACCACGACGATTGCCAGCTGAGCAGGCTGGTCATTGACGGAGAACTGAGCGAACATGTGGTGCAGAGACTTGAGCAGAGCATCGAGCACCAGACAAAGGTCCACCCCATCTCGATGTTCCAGAACCGCACGTACGTGACTGCCGGGGACCTTGCCCAGCTCATCCTCTGCTGGAGGATCATCCACAGCCGGATCTTCCTAGAGACCATCGGGTGAGAGGTATCGGGAGGGGGTGCCGGCAGCACTGCACCCTCACCCGGCAGGGGTTTTTTAAAGAAATAGAATTTTTCCAAAAAGAGAAATGGCAGCCTGCCTCTGTCACATATT
>JALOBP010000043.1 GCA_023228295.1 Methanoregula sp. | reverse complement strand
ATCTTTTTGCAAGGGCAGCCCGTGACTTTTCCACGTATTCATTCCGGATAATGGCAATGATCTTTTTCATGCTGTATGGTTGCACCATCTTTTTGTGCAATCCTGATCGTGTAAAAATCCTCGACATAGGTTACGAAAATTTTCCCGTTTGGCAGGTCCCCTGATTCCGGTGTTTCCCTCAGGTCGGCCTTTGCCGCGGTCCGGATCGCAATTACCGCCTTTGCAACATCATGTTCCGAAAGAACGATCATGAGCATCTCCCGGGATCTCCCGCAACTCCCGGGCGGTCCTGGAAGGATTTCCGGTTCGCTGTCAGAGTCGTTGACCCCGATGCGGGTGATTGCCGTGATGCCCGTTTTTTCGAGTGCTTCGATCACCCGCTGGACGGACCTGGACTGGATTATCACCCAGATCATCTTCATATCCGTGACCTTTCATCCTCTGACCGGTGTGGCAGCAAGTCTCAGTCCACGGGATCCTGCCAGAAAAAATGTAATGAGTTTCCGGTTCCGGTATTCTGCGGTGTGAAGCAGCCGGTGGAATACTGGTGATACATGGTGAATTTTTTCAGAGGTGTGATTCTCCTCCTTGACAAGAGAACCCGATATCGTATCATTATGGAATTGCAGTTGTTCTGGCATGTCCCTCCTGTTTTTTTCCTAGTCCCTGTTCCCGGGATATTTACAAACCGGCACGGGGGTGATCCTGCAACCGCTTTTTTGCCCGGACATGGCAGGGAAACCTTGTTGTGCACTCCTTCGCGTGCCCGGGTCCGGTGGTTGCCCGCTGCAAGCAGCAGAACCGGCTTGTTCCCCCAAAAAAGGGGGGGCCGGAAAGGAGGCTTTACAGGACCGGGTCCCCACGCTCCTTTGTCCTCACCCGGATGGCGTCCTTGATCGGTATGAGGAAGATCTTCCCGTCACCGATAGTGCCTGTGTTTGCCACCTCGCAGATGACATCTACGACTTTCTCGGCTTTGTCATCCGTAACAACGACTTCGAGCTTTGCCTTGGGTATGAAATCAACCACATACTCGGCCCCGCGCCATTGCTGGGTAATTCCTTTCTGCTGGCCCCGTCCCCGTACTTCGGAGACGGTCATCGACCCTGCGCCGATTGCATCGAGCGCAACCTTTACCGCATCGATCTTCTGTGACCTGATAATTGCTTCTACTTTTATCATCTCAATCACCTTTTACACTGGGTTCAGTCGGGACAAAGTCCGGATAGGCAGACATTCCGTGTTCGCCGATATCAAGCCCTTCGATCTGTTCCCGGTCCGATACCCGGAGGCCGACCGTCTTTTTCAGGATATAGAACATGACAGCACCCATACCGAATGCCCAGATAAACACGGTGACCGCACTGATGACCTGGGATACCATGAACCCGGCATTGCCGTAGAGCAGTCCCGTGACCTCCCCATAGGTTCCATCGGCAAGGAGTCCGAGCGCAAGGATACCCCAGATACCGCAGACGCCGTGCACGGAGATTGCACCGACCGGGTCATCGATCCTGAGTTTCCAGTCAATGAACCAGACGCTTGCTACAACGAGCGCACCTGC
Organism: Methanoregula sp.; assembly: GCA_023228295.1. GTDB lineage: Archaea > Halobacteriota > Methanomicrobia > Methanomicrobiales > Methanospirillaceae > Methanoregula. Next base: position 24,119 of record JALOBP010000043.1, on the reverse strand, counting down.
AATCAGACCTATCAGGACCGATGCCGAGGGATTGACCCATGCACACCCGGCCGTGATTGCGACAAGCCCGGCAATGACACCGTTTCCGGTCATCGGGACATCGGGTTTGCCGAATTTCCACCAGGTTATGATCATTGCCATGATCCCGCCAGCTGCTGCGGCAAGGACGGTGTTAGCTGCGATGATGGAGATCCGCAGTTCGGTTGCCGCAAGCGTGCTGCCCGGGTTGAACCCGAACCAGCCGAACCAGAGGATGAACACACCCAGGATGGCCAGCGTTATACTATGGCCCGGTATTCCGTTCGGGGTCCCGTCTTTCCGGTATTTTCCGAGCCGGGGGCCTACGAGCCATGCTCCTGCGAGGGCGATGAAACCTCCGACCGCGTGAACCACGCCGGACCCTGCGAAGTCAAGTGCACCGAGACCTGCGAGCCACCCGCCGCCCCACATCCAGTGCCCGTAGATGGGATAGATGAATGCGGTGACGATCAGGCTTGCGAGACAGTAGACGCTGAACTTGGTGCGTTCTGCCATGGCTCCCGAAACGATCGTGGCTGCTGTTGCACAGAATACCATCTGCCAGAACCATAGCTCGATGGTGGTCACGTCATAGGCATCTCCCCAGAGGAAGAAACCGTTGAGGCCGATCATCAGGCCGGTTATTCCGGTCGCTGTCCCCATCATCAGGGCAAAACCGATTGCCCAGTACCCGAGCGCCCCGATACAGAAGTCCACCATGTTCTTCATCATGATGTTCGCGGCATTTTTCGCCCGGGTCAGGCCGGCTTCAAGCAGCGCGAACCCGGCCTGCATGCTCATGACCAGGAAACCACAGATGAGGACCCAGGCAAAGTTAATCGCCGTGTCCGGGTTTTCTTCAAACGTTGCCGCCCCTGAAGGATCTGCACCGAAAGCAGGCGTGATCAATGCAAGGAGACAGACCAGAATTATGATCAGTCGTTGTCCTTTCTTGGTAAACATCAGAATTTTCCTCCTCAGTTGTAAGAAAGAATTTTCCTTCCATCGCTTATAAATATTTGTATTATGGCAAAACCATGTTTTTTGAATAAACATTTTGTGTTGGCAAACAATGGATTGCGTTCTCCCCGTTGAATTGCGATCAGGTTCCGTCTCTTTTTAAAAAAATGTGGAATCCATTGCGGGATCTGATCCCGGATTGCACTGTGCGGAACACGGTGGATCGCGCAAATTTGCCGGAGATCTTCCGGTCACCGCAGGGAGCTCTCTTGGCAGTACCGATAAAAAAGAACTTCCGGGGTATTTCGGTGCGACACCGGATCAGGACTCCGGGCAAAAGTACGGCCATAGTTCCGGAAAACAGGAAGGAGAGGGAAGGTAATTTTCTGCCTGATAAAAAAAATTACCGGGATACCGGGATTGTCCTGTTTATCAGGACCGCGTCTGCCCCTACCACCGGTCTTCCGGGCAGGGCTTCCCGTTATTCTCGATCAGTTCAAGCGCAAAACAGATATCGGTTACGAGTTCCTCAAGAAGCCGGATCTCGCGGTCATTGAAGAAGTTCACTTCCGCGGCATAGAACCGGATTGCCCCTATCGCTTTTCCCTGGCACACAAGCGGGATTGCTGCGGATGACCGGTACCCCCGCAAGGCTGCCTCGGACCGGTAATTTTCCATCCGCGGGTCGGATACGATGTCGTTGCTGATGACCGGCCGGCCCTCCCGGATCGCGGTCCCGGTCAGTCCCATGCCGGTGGGGACATTGTCGATACTCACGGACAGGTTGCTTAAGTACCCTTCCTCGTACCCGCAGGCCGCGACCGGGTGGACCTCGTGCGTTTTTTGATCGACCATGCCGATCCATGCCATGAGGAATGTTCCCTCCTCGACCGCGATACGGCATGCCTCCATCAGGAGTTCCTGCCGGTTACGGATGTGGATAACGGCCCGGTTGATCCGGGACACGACAGTATACAGCCGGTTCAGGTGTAGGATGGTCTCATTGGCCCGCTGGCGCTCGACCGACCGCGTGATGGTGTGTGCAAGTTCGGCAAACTGGGACCTGGGCTCCCCGCCTTTCTGGAGGTAATGGTCGGCGCCGCAGTTCAGGGCCTCGATCACCACCTCCTCCCTTCCCCGGCCGGTGAAGATGATGAACGGCAGCGCCGGCCAGGACTTCCTGACTTCTTTTAAAAATACAATGCCGTTCATCTCCGGCATCTGGTAATCGGAGATGACCGCATCATAGGAACGGGTCTTCATCATGTCCAGCGCCGTGACTGCAGACACCAGTGTCTCGACCCGGAACTGCCCGGTCCTCTCAAGGTACACCTTTCCGAGTTCGAGGAGCAGTGGTTCGTCGTCTACGTAGAGGACCGAGATCATGTGACCTCCCGGGAATAAAACCGGTCAATGAACGGGTGCTTTCCCTCCTGCAGGATCGTCTCCACATCCCCGGAGAGCACGACCTCTCCCTTCTCCATTAAGCAGATCTGGTCGCCAAGAGCAATGGCATCCCGGAGATCATGGGTGACAAGAATGGACGGGATCTTCGCACATTCAAGTATCGCTTTGAGCTCCTGCCGCATCTGCCCCTGAGTCCGGACATCGAGCGCACTGAACGGCTCATCGAGCAGGAGGATTTTTGGCTGCACTGCAAGCGCCCGCAGCAGGGCTACCCGCTGGCACTGGCCGCCCGAGATATATTTCACGTTCTCGTACATTACTTCAAGGAGACCGAGCGGCCCGGCAAGTTCCCGTACCCGGGACGCGATCGTCTCGCGGGGGACATCCTGCATGCGCAGGCCGTACGCGATATTCTCGTACACGGTCATGTGCGGGAAGAGGGCATAGTCCTGGAACACGTACCCGGTGCCCCGCAATTCCACGGGAATGCAGGTACGGGCGGCCGTGTCGACAAATGTCGCAGTGCCGATCCTGATATGCCCGCTGTCCGGGGTCATGAGCCCGGCCACGAGGTTGAGGATCGTGGACTTCCCCGCCCCGTTTTCCCCCAGGAGGACGAGGGTTTCGTTCTCCGGTACCCGTATGTCCACGTCCAGCACAAAATCCCGGAGCGCTTTTTTAACACAGATGTCGATCACGTGTCTGCCTCCTCTTTTTCTGTTAAGGTTTTTATGACAATGATGACGGCAAACGAGATGACTACGAGGATCACCGCAAGCGCCAGCGACGCATCCATGTCTCCCTGGAGCGCCCCGTAGATCGCAAGCGGCATGGTCTGGGTTTTGCCCTGCAGGTTCCCGGCAAACATGATGGTTGCCCCGAACTCTCCCAGCGCCCGGGCAAAGGTCATGACTGCGCCGGAGAGGATGCCGGTGATGGCGAGCGGGACCGTGATCGAGAAGAACGTCCTGAGCGGCCCGGCCCCGAGCGTCCGGGCCGCGTGCTCGTACACCCGGCTGACGCCGGCAAAACTCGTCCGGGCCTGCCTGATGTAGAACGGCGAGGCGACAAAGACCTGCGCCATGATAACGGCAATGGTTGTGAACGCGATCTCGATTCCCAGCAGGTCAAGGTACTGCCCTACCAGCCCCCGATGCCCGAAGGCCATGAGGAGTGCAAGGCCGGCAACGGCCGGCGGGAGCACGACCGGGAGATCCGTGATCGTGTCGATGATCTTCTTCCCCGGGTACTGGCAGCGGGCATTGATGTACGCAATGGGCGTCCCGAAACCGATCACAATGATGGTGCTGATACCGGCGGTGACAAGGCTTAAGGAGAGGGCATCGAGCACCACCGGGTCCTGCAATGAAGCGAGCAGGAGGGCCGGTGGTACCCGGAGCAGGAGGGCTGCAAGCGGAATCCCGATGAACAGGACGGCAAGCCCGACAAGGGTTGCTATAAGGATGCGGAGCGGCAGGTTTCCCCTCCTGCAGATCCGGTCCATGGTTTGTGTCATGCGAGTCCTGCCTGTATTGTTCTATAGTCCTGCCCGGTTCAGCGCCCGGCCGGTGTAAACCCGTACCGGCTCAGTATTGCAGCCCCGTCCGGAGAGGAGATATACTCTGCAAATGCTGCCGCCCGGTCCTGTGCAACGGATTCCCGAACGATACCGAGCGGGTATGAGGCAATCACATTGTACTGGTCCGGGATAGCGATCGTGGTCACGAATGCCCGGTCCCCCTCGCTCACATCGGACGCGTATGCAATCCCTGCATCTGCCTCCCCGAGACGGATCTTGGCGACAAGCGATGTGACTGTCGGCTCTTCCGATATCACGTTTGCCATCACGGCATCCCTGTATTCCGGCCCGCAGGCCGGGTCATCGGCCATCTTCTGGAGGGCCTGCCGGGTATAGTCCCCGAACGGCACTTCCTTTGTTCCCATCACCATGCGGATACCAGGACGCGAGAGGTCTAAAAGGCCGGTAATGCCTGCCGGGTTATCTTTCGGGACGATGAGTGCGAGTTTGTTTTTCGCAAAGATCCCAACGGAATCATTCACGATTAGTCCCTCGCCCTGCAGGGCCATCATGTGTTTTGTGTTTGCCGACAGGAACAGGTCGGCACGGGCACCCTGTTCGATCTGGGTGCGGAGCGCCTGCGAGCCGTCGAAGTTCAGGACAATTTTTGTGTTCGGGTGGGCAGTCTCGTACGCTTTCGCGATATCCGTCATTGCGCCGGTCAGCGAGGCGGCGGTGAAAACGACCAGTTCGTTTTGATCGGGTACCGCTGTTTCTGCCGGCTGCGTTGCTGTACATCCTGCGGCAACGAGCAGGGCAAGGATGGCGATCCCTGCCGCTAATGCGATGAGTGATGTGCTTTTTGTCATGGTATTTTCCAAATTTTTCTTTTTATCCTGAGGGTATTGTCGTGAAAAGTTCCCGTCTCATGTGGGAACGATTCTCCCCGTGAACCCCGTTTCGTCCCCTGACTGCGAGCCACGCCGGATCTCGCCGGCAATGACTTCAAGAAGCAGGGCCATGTGATCCCGGCTCATGGTATCCGTGAAGGTGACGTTCAGTTGTTGCATGGGTGCAGCCTCCGTGGTATGATTATGATCCGTTCCGGCTGTTCTGCCCCCGGGCCCCGTCTCTCACCTTGTGAGGTGCGGTAGTGGTGGGAACACAACGATCGCCATACGAATCGACTCAGCAGCACGCTCCTTCACGGGCTTTCCTGAGTACCACCAGCATCTCATGCGGTGCATGGTACTCGGTCTCTACCGAGATCCCGAGCCGTTCTGCCTCCACCTCGATCCATGGCGGGAGATGGTCGCAGGTGATGGCAAGTTCTAAAAATCCGCCCCTGCGGATGAACTGCTGGAGCACCTGCTTGCTGCTCACCTCGGGTCGTTTGCCCTGGATGTCCTTGATCGAGATGGCGAATTTCCCCGGCGAAGTCTCGACCGGGACCGGGATATTATCCCCCGATACCGGCGGGGCCTGGGCCTCCACCTCCGCTTTTGCCTCCCGCCAGACGGAATCGAGGAAATCCTCGGGCGCACCCCCGATCTCAAAGACCGGGCACCGGGCCTTCTCCAGCTCGAAGAACGCCGCACCGCTCGCGGAGGCCGCGACAAAGGTCCGGCAGTCCCCGAGGAACGTGACAAGCTCTGCCATTGTCCGGCGCAGGCCCGGAAGGCCCTGCTCTTCATCGAGTGCGAACGGGAGCGTCCGCACCTCCTGCCAGGCACCGCGGTTCCGCCGGTAGACCACAACCGTTCCCGGCTCGTTCAGCGGCACCGTCCGGCCGTCACTGCCGGCCATGACCGCAATTTCTGAAATGCACATGGTATCCTCCTGGTTACAGGGCAAGGCGTTCAACGACCATGCCGCCTTCGATGTGCTGGTCGAGGATCTCGGTCACGTCATCGGGCGTTACCGATGCATACCAGACATTGTCCGGGTACACGACCACGACCGGCCCCTTCTCGCAGATGCCAAAGCACCCGGTGTTTGTTAAGAAGACCTCGCTCCCGAGTTCGCGTTCCTCTATCTCTTCCATGAATTTTGTCATGACGTTGACGCCAGTCTTGGTATGACAGAACCCTTTCTGCTGCCCGTTCGGACGGGAGCTCGTGCAGACGAATATGTGAAATTTTGGTTTTTGCATGTCAGATCCCTCCGGTAATTCCCATCTGGTGGCGTATGCGTTCGCGATACGTTGCGTATTTTGCCTCAAGCAGGCTGTTGGTCAGCCGGTCAAGGAATGATAAGGACCCTGCGTATCCCACAATGAGGATCCGCTGGCCCCCGATCCGGTCATGGATGGGAAAACCCATCCGGACGACCGGGATCCCGTGGCGTTCGGTGAAGAACTTCCCGCCGGAATGGCCGATCGCGAGGTTGACTGCGGCCCGCAGTGACGCGGCTTCGATGGTTGCAAAGTCCGTCTCTTCCAGCAGTTCCGGCCGCTCGTCAAGGTTCGCGATGACCGGTTCGAGGCAGGCCGCAAGCCGGCTGGTGCGGGTGCCGCTTGCGATGACGGCAGGTGCGATCCCGTTCTCGGCGCAGAGCCGGACAACCGCGTACACCAGTTCGGGTTCGCCGTAGATGGCGGCCCGGCCTTCCGCATTGTACTTGTGGGCATCGGCCATGCCGTCGAGGAGCCAGCCGCGTTCGAGCGCGAGGGCTTCCGGCAGCGGCCGGCCGGTGAACTCCTGCAGGGCGAGGAGGAAGCGGTCTGTTGCTTCAACCCCGGTTGGCAGGGGGAGGTTCACCAGCGGGACGTTAAACTGCTGTTCGAGCCAGCGGCCGGGCGAGAGTTCGTCCGGGCAGGTCTCGCCGAACTGGATGGTCAGCGGGGCACCGGGCATCCGTGCGATATCCTCCGTCCGTGTGCCGCCCAGCGGGATCTTCTGGTACTTTCCCCCTGCGGGACGGTCAAGCGTGAGCGAGTAATCGGGGATGAGCGTGTACGCACAGCCCATCAGGTCCAGCAGGCGCCTGATCTCGCGGATGTCCGCCGGACTGATGTGCGGCACGATCACGTTGATCCGGTCGTGCTTCTCCGTTGCCCGGGCATAGCGGGCAATGATCGCCCGCGTTGCCGCCCAGAACCCTTCCGTCTGGCTGCCGCTGTAGCTCGGAGTGGGGACCGGGATGATGTCAATGCCGGTCTCTCCCCGCTCTTTCCGGTAGTCCGCGACGATCCGGTCCAGGTCTTCGCCCATCGTCTCGGCAAGGCAGGTGGTCACGACGCCAAGTACCCCGGGCTGGTATACCCTGAGGACATTATCGATCGCTTTTTTCAGGTTCGCCTCCCCGCCGTAGATGGTCTGTTTCTCGTTGAGCGAGGACGAGGCGATATCCACCGGTTCGTTGTAGTGCTCGACATTGACGAGGCGCATGTAGGTGCTGCAGCCCTGCGAGCCGTGGACGAGCACCATCGCGTTCTCGATCCCTTTGAACGCGATGACGCCGCCAAGCGGCATGCACTGCTGGCACTGGTTCTCGTTCACCTGTTTTGCCGTATTATGGGACATATCAGGTCCTCCCGGGGAATGTGCCGGTCGTGTATTTCCAGACCGGCGTGCAGGTGGTGAGGTACACCTCTTTTGCAAACCGTACTGCCCCGTCAAATCCCGCAAGGCATTCCTTCCGGTCATGGTTGTGGTCCACGAAGCCGACGCCGAGTTTGTAGGCAAGCACGCGTTCCTTGACGCCGCCTGCCATCACGTCCACCTTCATCTCAAGGAGGAACCGTTCGATCTCGGCCGGGTTCGTGTCGTCAACCACGATCGCGTTCTCGTCAAGCAGGCTGCTGATCTCTGCATACTCCTCTTTATTGCCGGTCTGGGTGCCGGTCAGGACGATCTCCATGCCGAGCTCCCGGAGCTGGCGGATGATGGCAATGGCCTTGTAGGCCCCGCCCACGTAGATCGCCGCCCGTTTGCCGGCCAGTTTTTCCCGGTAGCGCTTAATGACCGGGCGGATCCGTGTCATCTCGCGTTCGATCAGCGCCTCGGTCCGTGCGGTAATCGTCGGGTCGTTGTAGAACCGGGCGATCTTCCGGAGACTTTCTGCCGTGTTCTCCGCCCCGAAGAAGTTGATGTCCATAAATGGCGTGCCGAACGTCTTCTCGAGCTGGAGGGCCACCCAGTGCATCGAGCCCGTGCACTGCACGAGGTTGAGGCAGGCGCCGGGTGCCCGTTTGAGGGCTGCTACAGTCGAGTCGCCGGTGAAGGCAACGTTGATCCCGATGCCCATCTCTTTAAGGTAGCGTTTGATGAGCCAGGTCTCGCCCCCGAGGTTGTACTCGCCCAGGAAGTTGAGGTCCCGGGTGGGAGCGACCGTCTCCCCGTCTTTTGGGGTGATGAGCTGCATCAGTGCCAGGGCTGCTGCCCGGTACCCGACCACCTTGTTTCCCGAGATAAACCCGCTCGACTCGACCGGGATCACATCGATCCCGTGGCGGCTGCGAGCGGCTTTGCTGACCGCGATGATGTCGTCCCCGATCATGCCGGTGACACACGTTGCGTAGACGAAGATTGCCGGGGGGTGGTACTTCTCCACGATCTCATCAATGCAGGCAGCAAGTTTCTTCTCGCCGCCAAAGACAACGTCGCGCTCCTTCATGTCGGTGGAAAAGCTGTTCCGGTACATCTCCGGGCCGCTCGACAGGCTCCCCCGGATATCCCACGTGTAGGTGGCACAGCCGATGGGGCCGTGGACCAGGTGGACGGCATCCGTGACCGGGTTTAAGACCACCCGGGCCCCGCAGAAGACGCAGGCCCGCTGGCTGACTGCGCCGGCAAGGCTGTCGTCCGAGCAGTGGATGCCGCTTTTGCTCTTCCCTGCCGTCATGACCGAACCGGCCCGTTCGCTGATACATGCCGCCGGCCCGGTCAGGGGCTGGGTACACAGGTCTTCCATAATTTTCCTCCCTGTTTTTACTTACAATACGAGTTCGTAGTCCTCGTCAAGGCTGTCGCGGTCGCGGCGGTCGAGGAGCGCATTGCTGATCTGCTCGATTAAGCGCAGGCACCCCCGGTAGCCGACCACGGGCATGAGCGGGTGGACGGCCCGGTCCAGGATGGGGAAACCGAAGCGGACGAGCGGGATGTCCTCTTTTCGCGCTATGTACTTCCCGTACGTTGTCCCGATCAGCAGGTCGACCTTCTCCTCGTGGATCCACTGCCGGAGCTCGAAGAGGTCGCCCTCCGCTTTGACTTTGCTTCCCGTGATGCCGGCTTCTTCGAGCATCTTCGTAATCTCGGTGGCAAAGGCCTTGCCGGGCGTCCCGGTCAGGATATATTTCGGGACCATTCCAAGAGTCAGGACGAACTCGGTCATTGCGATGACGTGGTCGGGGTCGCCGAAGATCGCCACCGTCTTTCCCTGGTAGTGGATGTTGGTGTCGATGAGCGTATCGACCACCTGCCCCCGTTCGGTTGCAAGCGATGCGGGGACTTCTACCCCGAACCAGTCCCTGATCGCCATGATGAAAGCGTCCGTTGCTTTCAGGCCGATGGGGAGTTTGAGCGGGATACCCGTGACCCCGCATTTCTCCTGCAGGAGGTCTGCGGCATCGTTCGAAGCAAAGGCGCCCAGCGCAAGCGTGAGCGAGGAGTTGCCAGAATCGCGGATCTCCGCAACCGTTGCGCCACCGGCGGGATACATCTGGTACTTCCCGGTCAGCGGGGTGTCGAGGACGCCGGAGGTGTCCGGGAACATGACCAGCTTCACGCCGAGTTCGTTTACGATCCTGCGGATCTCCCGCATGTCGCCCGGGTTCACGAACCCCGGCAGCACGTTCACCTGGTCTTTCTGGAACCCGTCCGATGTGCTGAGGTAGGAGACCATGGCCTTGCACATGCCGGCAAAGCCGGTTACGTGCGAACCCTGGTAACTGGGGGTGTTGATGTGGATGACGGTCTTTCCCTCGGGGATCTCCGCTGTTTTGAGGATGTTGGGGATATCGTCGCCGATCGTCTCCGAGAGGCAGGTGGTGTGCACTGCTATGACCTCGGGGTTGTAGATTGCAAAGACGTTTTTTATCGAGGTCTTGAGGTTTGCTGCCCCGCCAAAGACGGATGCTCCTTCCGTGAATGAACTCGACGAGGCCATCACGGGGTCCCGGAAGTGCCGGGTCAGGTGCATGCGGTGGTAGGCGCAGCAGCCCTGCGAGCCGTGGCTGTGCGGCAGGCACCCGTGGATGCCGAGTGCTGCATACATGGCACCGATGGGCTGGCAGGTTTTGGCCGGGTTGATCTTGCCGGTCGTGTGAACGGCCGCAGGTTCCGGAATGGATTCAGGCATGGTTCTCACTTCCTTCGTTCCCGTTTTTCTCCCACGGGGGGATGATCAGGTTCCAGGCCGGGGTCATCAGGGCGTTTGTCACATCGCGTGCGAAGTTCAGGGCCCCGTTGTAACCGGCGTACGGCCCGCTGTAGTCGTACGAGTGGAGCTGCTTGGAGGCAACTCCCAGCTTGTGGGCGACATACTTGTCCCGTACACCAGAGAAGATCAGGTCGGGTTTGTAGCGTGCAACCAGTTCCTCGATCTCGTGGTGGTTGCAGTCGTCGATCATGACCTCGCCTCCTTTCATGTTCGGGTACATCCCCTCGTAGTAGCTGAGCGGAACCTCCTTTTTCAGTTCCTCGTACTGCTCCTTTGTAATACTCAGGTGCTCGTGCGCCTCCCGGTACTTCTCCGGGTCGGGCGAGAGGTGGAGTTCGGGGATGTTCTTGGAATCGGCGTCCGTCTTGATCATGGGGATGACCTGCCGTCCCTCGTAATCGTCGCGGTGGGCGAACTCGTAGCCCGCGACCATGACTTCCATCCCGAGGTCCCGGAGCAGGTACTGGTAGTGGTGGCTCCGCGACCCGCCGACAAAGGCAAACGCGGTCTTTCCTGCGCAGACTTTCCGGTACTGATCGAGCGCGGCAGTCACTCTCGCTGTCTCCCGCTGGATGACGACCTCGGTCTTTGCTTCGAGTTCCGGGTCGCCAAAGCATTGTGCCAGCTGGCGAAGCGACTGGTTCATTGCCTCGATACCGATGAAATTGACTTTCAGCCACGGCGTGCCGTACCTGGTCTCCATCATCTCCGCGATGTAGTTGATCGAGCGGTGGCACTGGACCAGGTTGAGATCCGCGAGGTGGAGGGTTTTGATGTTGAGGTAACTTGAGTCCCCGGTCAGGACGCAGTTGACCGTGTACCCGATCTCGGTAAGGACCCGCTCCAGTTCCCAGCCGTCGCCGCCGATGTTGTACTCGCCGAGGAGGTTGATGACGTGCTTTCCCGGTTTTCTTTCCGTTCCGGTGCCGACGATCTTCTCCATGATGGTGTTGTTGGCGATGTGGTGGCCGGCCGACTGGCTGACCCCTTTGTAGCCCTCGCAGTTGTACGCGAGCACCTGGATGTTGTGGCGCTCCATGGCAGCTTTTGCCACGGCACCGATATCGTCCCCGATAAGCCCGACCGGGCAGGTGGCGCAGATGTTGATGGCCCGGGGGTGGTACAATGCAACCACCTCGTCGATCATCTTGGCGAGTTTCTTCTCCCCGCCAAAGACGATGTCCGGCTCCTGCATGTCGGTTGTGAAGCAGAGCTGGGAGTAGACCTGGTCTTTTGGCGTGGTCTTGTCAGCCCGTGCCTTGTTGCGCCGGGTGCCCCAGCTGTAGTACCCGCAGCCCACCGGGCCATGGGTGATGGTGAGCATGTCCTTGATCGGCCCGACCACGACACCTTTGCACCCGGCATAAGCGCAGCCCCGCTGCGAGATGATGCCGGGGATCGTCCGCGTGTTCGCCTCGATCTGCGGGCAGCTCTCTGCCGCCTCGTTCTTGATAACGAGATGTTTTTTCCGGTTTTTCTTCACCGTCTCCGGGTAGGACTCCAGCATCTCCGCTAGTTGCCCGTCAGTTTCTGTCATTGTTTTGCTCCCCCTTACCAGATGGCGGCCTCGCCGGCTTCTCCCGTGCGCACGCGGACTGCATCGGCGACCGGCAGGACAAAGATGGTCCCGTCGCCAATCCCGTAATCGGTCCGGTTTGCGGTCGTAATCGCTTCTATGATCCTCGGCACATCCTCGTCATGGGCAAGGATAGTGAAGAGGCGCCGCGGGAAGAATCGCGAACCATCGAGAAAGCTGGTGACCAGCGTCTCGGTGTCGCCTGCATCGCTTACCTCATCCAGTCCCAGGGCGAGGAGTTTCTCCCTGCATTTCTCCAGTTCATCGGTATCGGTCACCAGTTTTCCCCGGCCAATGACTTTGACCGCGGTGAACCCGGCAACACCGGTTGCAACCAGGGCTTTTTTTGTGGCGCCGGTCTTCTTCATCCGGACGATTGCCATGATCTCTTTCATCCTCTCCCCCTCACAGGCCCAGGGCGTTCTTCGAGATGGTGTACGCTTCCTCAACGGGGCTGACAAAGATCTTGCCGTCCCCGAACGCCCCCTCGTTCCTGCTCCGGGCTGTCGAGAGGATGACCTTTACGACCTTCTCCTTCTCACCGTCAGGTATCACTACCAGGATAAGGATCTTGGGGATCTCATCATAGACCATGCCCCCGATCTTGATCCCCTTCTGCTTGCCCCGGCCCACCACGTCCACCATGGTCGCGGCATTGAACCCTGCTTCCGAGAGCCCGGCAAGGACTTCGTCTTTCTTTTCCGGTCGTACAATTGCACGTATCAGTAACATCGTCGCACATCCGTCAAATTTTCCCAATGTTTTTTCCTGCCCTTACATTGCGTCCATGAACCCGTGCTGCATCATGAGTTCCTCGAGTCGTTCCTGCACCATCGGCCTCGGGATGACGAACATCTTGTTGTTGTCGATTGCCTGGGCAAGATTGCGGTACTCGTTAGCCTGGCCCGATGTCGGGTCGAAGTCGATGACCGTCTTCTTGTTGATCTCGGCCCGCTGCACGAGGTTGTCACGCGGGACAAAGTAGATGAGCTGGGACCCGAGCTCCTCGGCAAAAGCCTTGAGGAGGGGAAGTTCGTTGTCCACCTTCCGGCTGTTGCAGATGATGCCGCCGAGCCTCACTTTTCCGTTATCAGCGTATTTCTTGATGCCTTTGGCGATATTGTTAGCCGCATAGAGTGCCATCAGTTCGCCCGATGCCACGATGTAGATCTCCTCTGCCTTTCCTTCCCGGATCGGCATTGCGAAACCGCCGCAGACCACGTCGCCCAACACATCGTAGAAGACATAGTCGAGATCGGGTGTGTAGGCCCCGAGCGATTCGAGCAGGTTGATGGACGTGATGATGCCCCGTCCTGCACAGCCCACGCCGGGCTCCGGTCCGCCGGACTCAACGCACTGTGTCTCGCCAAACCCGGGCTTGAGGATTGCATCGAGTTCAATGTCGTCTCCTTCATCCCGGAGGGTGTCCAGAACGGTCTTCTGGCAGAGCCCGTGCAGGAGCAGACGCGTTGAGTCCGCCTTCGGGTCGCAGCCCACGACCATGATCTTCTTTCCCGCCTCCGCGAGTGCTGCCACCGTGTTCTGGGTGGTTGTCGATTTTCCGATACCGCCTTTTCCGTAAATAGCCACTTGTCGTGCCATGTTAACTGCCTCTGTAGATTGTTTCCCGGTACGGTCCGGGCACCCGCCCGTGCGGAACCGGTTTTCTCCGCTGGTCGTTTCTTTAAGTGTCCGTAATACCCGCGTTCAGGGTAAATCCGGCATCTCTTCGAACATGATGACTGCCCGGTAATACTCCGATAATCCCTTCGCTGCACCATACCCAATGACCGGTTCGGGACTCCTGGTGTGCAGAAAACCGGAGAAGTCCGGCTTTCCCTTCTTCGTCATTCCGCCCGGAAGTAAGCTGGTGAGATCGTCCTTCATACCCGGGCCGGGGTGACCAGCCTGCGGACAACAGGGTCCGCTCTCGCTGGTACACTCCGGCGCATGGAGTGCGGCAGTGCCGCTTCTCCGCATTTCATACCGTGCGATGTGTCGTATGTGGCCTCCTTTGTTACAATATTCATGTTGTTACTGCAAATATTTATATTAGGTAGCAGGAAGGTTCCTTCCACCAAAAAATAAGAAAAACAGTTCAACCTGCCGGAAAATGATCGCTTCCCGCCGGAAAACCTGCGGTTCGATCCCGGAAAAAAAGGTTTGTTACCCGGGGGATCTTTTTGAAATATCCGGGGCTGGTCCGGACTTCGCCGTAGTGACCATGCCGCCAATCTGCAGCCGGAGACCTGGCACAGTTCTTTGCCTCTTCGGGTTATGGTGATGCCATATGACCGGTGAACAATGACGCCGAATCTGATTCCTGTACCTGATCTTCTGGTTTTTCTTCAGGTCAATCGAAATTAAAATGCTTAAAATAATAGAATTTTATACCTACTTACCAGTGATTGCATAATGGATTTCGAACCGGTAATTTCAGAATCGATAGCCTATACGCAGGAAGCCTTTATGGGAAAATGGACCCGCTGGATCATTTTTGTCATCCTCGGACTTCCCATGGCGCTGCTGCCGTTCGTCTTTGACGTGAATACGATAGCAGGCAGGACAAACTTCAACTGGGACCAGGTCCCGTGGGGGCAGGTTGCCGCAATTATCATCGCCGGCATCCTCCTCTCGTTCTTCCTCTCGGGGTACGTTGTCCGGATTTACCGTGGGGTAAAACCCGCCCCGGATTTTGATGAATGGGGGAGCCTCTTCCTTGACGGCCTCAAGGTGCAGATCCTGAGTCTTATCTGGATCCTGCCGTTGCTAATCGTTATCCTTGCTGCCCTGGGGCTTTCCATTGTCGGCCTGGCATCACCCGGCTCAGGTTCGATCGGGCTGCTCCTTGTTCTGCTGTTAATGTTCGCAATCATGATGGTCCTTGCAATTGTTGTGTCCCTCTTCGTTCCCATGGCCCTGATCCGGTTCGCCCGCATGGGAAGCATCCGCGAAGGCCTACGGTTCTCGGCAATCTCGGAGCATATCGGGAAGATGGGGTGGGGGCAGTACATCATCGCGCTGATCATCCTTTTTGTCGTCATGTTCATCTTTGGCCTTGTTGTTATGGTCCTCTCGCTCATCCCCTTCATCGGGTGGGTCCTGCAACTCATCGCTACCCCACTGCTTACGGTGTTTACTGCCCGGTACTATACCCGTATCTACGATCTGGCCGGGGAACAGCCGGTCCCGGCCTTAACACCATAATAATTACACTTTTTTTGTTTACCCGTTACCGTGATGACAGAATCCGCAGGTCAGGTCCGGCGTGTGACAGGATCCCGGCACAATCAACCCGGGTCCGGCTAAATGCAAATGAAAAAAAAAGGTGCAGCCGAGGTGTGCTTCACGCTTTCTTCGTTCCCACAATCTCCGATGCCTGCGCTTCGAACTTTGCCGCCATGTGCGAGCCGTCACAGAGGGGCTTGTTCTTCGAGTGACCGCAGCGGCAGAGGTAGCAGGGTGATTTGAGTGGCTGCTCCCCGCTTTCGGTTTTCAGCGTGAGGCTCTCGTCCGTCTCCAGCATGTTGGGTCCGTTCAGGGTTGACGTGATCTTCATGATATCCCCTCTTGCCGCAGGAAATAATGAGGTTTTGGGTAAAAAAGCAGAATGAAACGACCGGCCGGGTCCCTCTCGGAACGGCGCTGGTTTAAAACCCGATGTACTGAACCGGCTCGTCCGGGTGGGCTGTTTCGTAATGTTTCCGGAGGTGCATGCGGATATCCATGTATGTCTTGAGGATGAGGAAGAGGACGAGCACGGGGAGCACGGTGGTAAATCCGAGGAGCTGGAGCACCAGCACCACGATCGAGCCGAAGATGATTGTCATGTGCATGGGGATGATCCGGTTGTAAGGCCGGAAGAACGCACCGGTTATATAGTGTGCTCCCTGCATTTCGCCGCCCCTGTTGTAGAGGTAGGCGTAGAGGTGGTTTGCAAAAAGAGGGCGCAGGCAGCCCAGATGCCGGCATTGGAAAAATCGACCGGGCCAAAGAGGCCGCCCTCGACAATGAAGGAGAAGTACACAAAGTGGAAGAGGCCGTAGTGCAGGCAGAAGAACCCGGCCATGACGCCTTTGTAGAGCCCGACGCCCCGCTCGCTCCAGACCGCCTGCTTCCAGGTTTTATCAGCGGTCGCCCTGTTCATGTCTGCCGTGAGCGCTACGGTATCGGCACCAAGGATCGTGATGACGGCGAAGATCCCGATGATGATGCTCTGTGCCCAGTACACGAAAAGGACCGTGGCAAGGTCCCAGTTCTCTAAGATGGCAAGGATGATCGTGATGATATTTGCGGCAAGAAGGGCCTGGAGGGAGGTGTCGGTTGAAAAATCCTCCGGCAGGACTCGGGAGAGGGCACTTGGGAGCTGCATGGTCCGTATGCTCGTTTTAGCCGGGCCGGTTCATGGATGTTGTAGTTTTTCTCAGGCAGGATGATCCAAAACCCCCAAATATCTCGCACGCCCCGATCTGATCAGGAGATCCCCATGGGAGAACAACGAAGTGTAAAAGTCGGGGTCCACGTCTCGATCGCGGGCTCGCTCGACCTTGCGGTGGACCGGGCATCTGACGCCGGGTGCGACGTCTTCCAGATGTTCTCGCGCAACCCCCGGGGCTGGGCCTATTCCCCGCTGACAAAAGAGGTCACGGACCTCTTCCGGCAGAAAGTGAAAACTACGGGAATCATCCCGGTCGACCACATGCCCTACCTGCCAAACCTTGCCTCTCCCAAGCCGGAGGTGTACGAGAAGTCGGTCGCCACCCTGACAGCGGAGCTTGATCGTTGCGGCACGCTCGGTATCCCGTATCTCGTCACCCATCTCGGCCACCACCTCGGTGACGGTATGGCAGGCGGCCGGGCCCGGGTCATCAAAGCAATCAACGCTTCCCTTGCGGCATCTGACGCTGACGTGATGCTCATTCTCGAAAACACCGCGGGCGAGAAGAACAGCGTGGGCAGCAGCTTCGAACATATCCATGGGATTATGGCCGGGCTTGATGACACAAAACGGATCGGGGTCTGCTTCGATACCTGCCATGCCTTTGCGGCCGGCTACGAGCTCCGGACCGCCGAAGGTCTCGAAGAGACGCTCTCGCAGTTTGACGAACAGGTCGGGTTGAAAAACTTGAAAGTCATCCACCTCAACGACACGAAAGGCGAGAAAGGCAGCGGTCTTGACCGGCACGAGCATATCGGCCTCGGCCAGATCGGGGAGGACGGGTTCCGGCGCATCCTCCACCACAAGGTATTTTCAAAACTCCCGCTCATCTGCGAGACGCCGGTTGACGAACGGCGCGATGACCGGGGCAATATTGCGGCTGTCCGCGGGCTTGCGCGATAAATCCCGATATCCTTTTTTAGCATCCCGGTAACTATCCACGTACATCATGCCACCCCGGTTCTGTCCGACATGCGGAGCGCCGCGTCAGTTCTTGGCCCAGAAGTTCTGCACAAGTTGCGGGGCGACCCTTCCGGAGCCCCTGTCGGCAGTGCCTTCAAAGGTAGCAACCGGGCCTTTCGGTATACCCCTCATCGCTCTTGCGGCGGGCGCAATCGTGGTCCTGCTGGTAGCAGGTGTCCTCCTTCTGCCCCAGATCATGGCGGTGGCCGGTGGCACAGCGGCTGGCGGGGGCGGGGGCGGGGGTGGGATAACTCCCCTGCCCTCGCAGCCCGGTACATCGCAGCCGGGCGTGACGGCGATCCCGACGACCGGTGTCGTGGCAACCATTGTAGCAACTCCCGTCCCGACATCCCCGCCAACCACCATCCCTACCACCACAAAGACCCCCACGCCAATCCCGACCCCGACAACGACTGTCCCGACCCCGACGCCAAGACCGACATCGGTCATTACGCTCGCGGTAACACAAGTGCCCCCGCAGCCCCCTTCGGATTCATACACCAGCAGTACGCCCGGAGCCCCGTATATCGATCCTACCGCCCTCGAGGCACGGATTCATGAGCTGACCAATGCCCAGCGGCAGCAGAACGGCCTTCCCACGCTCTCGTATGATCCGTTCCTTGCGGATATCGCCCGCGGGCACAGCTGGGATATGGTGAGCCGGAACTTCTTCGAGCACGAGAACCCGGACGGGCAGACCGCACGGGAGCGGGGCGATGAGGCCGGCTATCCCTGCATCAGGATAATCGGGCTCTATACCTACAGCGGCTTATCGGAGAACCTGTACCAGGGCCACCGTGCGAGTTCCTATTACACCAATGCCGAAGGGGAGGTCATATCCTATGACTGGAAGACGGCAGAAGATATCGCGCAGGTGACCGTGAACGGCTGGATGGAAAGCCCCGGCCATCGCGAGAACATCCTTGCCCAGCATCTCTCCTACGAAGGCATAGGTATCGCGTTCGGGCCGGATGACAAAGTCTATGCAACGCAGAACTTCTGCTGAGGGCGGGGAATGTCAGTCAGCTCCGACCTCAAAGAAATATGTAAGAAACAATCAACGCTCTTTTGGGCTCTGCCCCGCCGCAGTGGCATCCCCGGATGCGATGACTGCGTATTACCTGTTCCTTAAAATGATGAATTCTGGTTTTTGCTCTGGAGAAACGCACATGAACCGCTCGGGTTCACATCCAAACCATGAAACCGGCAAATAATTATTTCAACCATTTTGATCCGCCGCGGGGTGCCCTACGGGGCGGCGGCTCCCCTCGTTAATGGGGGTATGGGGGCATCAGCCCCCATCATATTTGTCACAGAATCAGCAGGTGTCCCACCATCGAGGGCGAAGAAAACAATCCCCCAAATTACCGCAGTCCGTTCCTCATGTATCCTTTAACTGTAACCGGCTGCTCGTAGTATTCCGCGGTGTACTCCCGCTCTTCCACGGTGCCGACCGCATTCTCGATGTTTTTGGTAAGCGCAAGGCACCCCTCACCCTGCACGCCGCGGACGGCAACCTGTACTCTTCCTTCCTTGTCGATCGTTATCTCCATTTCCTGCATTTCCATAGTAGCATCTCCTTTATGTCAGCCGGTGGACCGGCGCGTTCAGTTTCACCAGCGTCCCCGTCACGAGGTCGCGTGCCGAGAGGCAGAGGTTCCGTTCGGAATCGACCGAGAATGTGCATTCGAAGCGCGGCTCGCCTTTCCGGGCTGGCGGGTCTGCAACCAGCAGCGTGGGCGACCGCTCGTTGGCATGCACTGCCTGCTTTCTGGCATCCGCGTCCTGTGCCGGGCCGGCGAGCCGGACGCCCCCGCCCGGGTCCGAGACGAGCTCGAGATCCGGCATACTCCCGTCTGCATCGCCGCCGATCTGGTAAAGAGGAATGCCGAGATGGGTCTGGCCATCGTAGGCAGCACTGATGATAATCCGGGCCACCTGCCCGGCACTCGGGTAGCGATCGCCGCTGTGCACAAGGTAGCGATAGTGGTGCTCCTGCACTACCGGGTCCCAGTACCGCAGGGCACAGGAGCACGCGACCCGGTTTTCCATCCGGACGTGGGCCCCCTCTTCTGCTGCCCCGCGGGCGATGGCGTCCAGCGGGTGATCGGCATGCACGGCAGCTGCCGGGAACCGCGCCCGCACTGCATCCCTGACCCGGGGCAGGGCAGCCCCTTCCCCGAGGAGGAGTACGGTATGAATCCTGCTCTCATCCGCACCCCGCATACGCATTGCGGAGAGGGCCCGGTTCATGCAGTCCTGCAGGGACACGATGAAACCATGGTCCGCGAGGACGCGGTCGAGATCGGCTGTCGTATATACGGCCGTAAATGTTTTGCCCGAGACGGTGTCTTCCAGCCGGACTTCCTGCTCCCCGGTACGGGGGAGCAGTTCGCGCAGCCGGGTTGCCTCGTAACGGAGTCCGGGAGCAAGCCTCACGGCCCGCGGGTCGCCTGCCAGTAACCGGAATTTTACCAGGAGGTCCTGTGCGATCCAGCCGTCGATCGCATGGCAGCCGGCCGACCCGGTGGCCCGCACCAGCACCCGCATCCCGCCAGCAGAAGGGCTGCTCTCCCGCTCGTCCCCGGCCACGATGACAATTTCCGGTTCGGTCTCGGGAACGGTGATGATGAGAACCGGCTCTCCCCCCTGAGGCATGCAGCCGCAGCCGGCCAGTGCGGCCCGGTATTCGCTGACAAGCGGGCAGGTCGAGGCGCCGGCAGCACGGGCTGCCCGCTGCAGGAGTTCGCCGTATTCCGGGGGTGCGTCCGGCGGCAGGGCTATTGCCAGTACAGCGCCGGGGTGCACTGCAAGGGCACGGGTAAGGATGCCGGTCAGGAACGTTGTTGCCGCCTCATCATAACGAATGGTCCGGCCTTCCCCGGCCGGGATCTGCACCGGGCTCCTGTCGCAGAGGTGGCGCCGTATCCAGCGGGCGGTGCCGGGATGGTCTGCCGCCCCGCTGCGGGCAACTTCCACACCGCACCGCACCATCTCCCCGCCCTCGTACTGTGCCAGCGAGGGGATAGCGTGGACCGGGGCATCTCCCGGGTACTCCCGGGAGATGCCCGGGATCTCCAGCGTTATGGTTTTCCGGCCCGGGACCGCAACGGCAATGACGGTGGTGCTGACCCCGAAGTCCACCCCGATCCGCACCGTGCCTGCTCCCGTATCATGCTGTTGTTTCATCGTCATTACCCCACGATCTGGATGTCGTAGCACCCGGCCGTGTCCAGCGGCGGGCAGATTTCGATCTCGCCCTGGAACCGGGCGGCAAGCAGGAGCGAGAGGAACGACCACTGGGCGGAAGCCGGGCTCCCGCGGGCGAGCCGCTCCGCCTCCTGTGCGGCGGGGATCGCGTCAAGACCGGCATGCACGAGAAACGGTGTGTGGGGCAGAGGATGGAACCGGCATACCCCGTCTTCCCCGCTGGTCATGAGCGTCTTTATGTCCGCGAGGATTGCAGTTCCGGTCACTGCCCCGGTATGGGCCGGGACCGTGCTGAGAAGGGACCGCTCCGGCAGGGAGAAGAACGTGCAGGTCCCGCTGTCGTAGCCTGCGGCAAGGGTGCAACCGTCCGGTGTGAATGCAAGGGAAGTCACTGTGCCGGGAAGCCCCGGCAGGTCCACGGCCGGCGTCCCATACGGGAGCTGCCAGAGCTGGACCGGCCCATCGGAACTGCCGGCCGCAAGGAGTGTCCCGTCCGGGGAGAGCGCAACGGCACCAACTTCCGATCGGAGCCCGCCGAGCACGGCATACGCCTCAGTGTCCTCACCGGTAATCCGAAAGAGCCGGACCGTAGTGTCATTGCTGCCGGTGACCAGCAGGGTGCCGTCCCGCGAGACGGTGCAGCAGGTGACCACGCTCGTGTGTCCGGTAAAAGTTCGGAGGGGAGTTAAGTCCGGCACGCTGAAGAGCCGGACAACCCCGTCCCATCCTCCGGCCACGAGCGCCGAACCGTCGGGAAGGAACGTGCAGCACCGCAGGGAAGTGGAAAGGCGGTCGGCCGCGGCAGTAAGGCTGCCGTCGCGGGTGTTCCAGATCCGGAGGGAGGAATCCGCCCCGGTAATTGCAAGGTACATCCCATCGGCGCTCAGCGCTGCCGACCGGACATCCGGCGTGTAGAGATCGATGGTGCGGAGGGTGGTGCCATCCGCAGCATCGATGAGCCGTCCCACGCCGTCCCGGGTTACGGGGATAACGAGGGTACCGTCAGGGCCGGCAAGGCCCGCGATGCCGCCGGTATGGGCATCCAGCGTCCGCAGGATCCCGCCGTCAGGAAGCTGCCAGAGTTTTGTGCTGCCGTCCCAGCTGACCGTAGCAAGCCGGGAGCCGTCCGGGGCAATGGCGCAGGAGGTGACAGTCTTCTTGTGCCCCCGGTACTCCCGCAGGAGTTTTCCTTCCGGCATGCGGTAGATACGGACCGTCCCTTCATGGAAGCCGGCAGCGAGGATGCTACCGTCCGGCGCCTGTGAGCAGGAAGTGATATGGCGGTTGTAGAGCGGGATTGCCGCAGCCGGTGCTGCTTCCTTCCAGGTCCAGATCCTTATCATTCGGTCACTGCTCCCGAAGGCAAACCAGCGGTCGGCTGCCGCGGTGCAGACCGCCCGCCCCGCATTCCCAGTAAACGTGCGGCGTTTTGTTGCGCCGGCCAGGTCACGGAGGACAGGGGCTCCCTCCTCATACATGACAAGGAGTTCCGTCCCGTCCGGGCTGAATGCGAGAGAACGGACCGGGCTGTGGTTGCCCGCGAAGATGGCAAGACCGTCCCCGTCTTCGTGACGAACAACCGAGACCGTGCCATCGGCATGCCCGCAGGCAATCGCAGGGCCGTCGGGGGTAAGGCAGGTGACGGGCGATGGGTGGAGCGGTGTCGCACGGAGCGCCCGTCCGTCCCGGATATCCATCTGGTGCAGGGTCCCACTGTCATCACCGATGAGGACCGAACGGTTGTCCGTGGAGAGGGCGAGTGCAGCGGCACCGGCCCGACCTTCCCGGGACCAGAGGAGGGATCTGTCCTCAAGGCGGTGACAGCGGATCGTCCCGTCGTCTCCGCTGCTCACGAGGCAGGTGTTGCCGGTGGGAATAGCAAGGAAGCGGACAGAGCCTGAGCCGGCCGGGAGCTCAGCGATCATACCTGCGGATCCCGTGCGCCAGACCGTGACCATCCCGTCGCAACAGCCGGTGGCAAAAAGGGAACCGTCCTCTGAGAAGCAGAAACGGGTCACCTGCCCTGCCTCCCTGCCCCCGGCCGGGGCCCGGGCCGCTCCTGCGGGGCCCGGGTGCGTCCAGCGGTCCGGCAGGGTGGCAACGAGACTGTCCCAGAGAAGCCGGTCATCGCCCGGCGGGACCCAACCGGCATCCTTCAGTGCGGCAATCGCGGTGATGGCAAGGGGGACCGGTGCGAGGGGGGTAAGGAGCCAGAGATCCTCCCACCGTTTCTCGCAGGTGAGGCCGGTCATGACGATATCCCACTCATCATACGACCAGCTGCCGGCCCGGTCTGTGATGCCGGTGCCGGTAAGGGCACGGGCGAGCGTGCTGCACGTCCCGTGCGTGCGTGCGGCGTTCCCGGCCCGGGCCCGGACCGGCGCGGAGGCCCCGGTATAGCCGGCAGCAAGGAGCGGGCGGTGGTCCTCCGGATCAAGGCGGCAAAGCTCTTCCATGGCACCGGTGGAAAAGAACCAGAGCGCCCGTTCCGCAGGACCGTCGGGGAGATACCTGCACTCCTGCACAAGGGCGAGTAAGGCGGGACTGTCCCGCACGAGCGCTTCCCGGCAGAGGGTGTCGGCCTGCACCGGTGCGGGGAGGGCCCGGAGGGCCTGTACTGCCCGGGCCCGGGCTCCGGGACCGGGTGCGGTGCAGAAGACCCCTGCCAGTTCCTGCACGGCGGGGACATTGCAGGCTGCTGCGCTGCGGGCGAGTTTTCCCACCCGGAGCCGGTACAGCCACGGGCTTATGAGGGGGAACTGGCCGCAGGACTTCATCAGTTCACGTCGGGACGGTGTCGAAGGTCTCAAGCGCGATGGTCTGGTCTGCAGGTGCCGGATTGCGGCCGGCGGCCGGACGGGAGGCGGAGACCGCCCTCCCCTCGGCAAGGTAGGCCCGGAGGGAGGCAACGGTCTCCCGCTGGGAGATGGAGAGCGGGACCTGCTTCCGGATGCAGGCAAGGATATCGTCTGTTGTCACCCGGCGCAGGTTCTCGTTGAAGGCAAGGTACATCGCGTCGATGATGGTCTGCTCGATTTCGGCCCCGACATACCCCTCGCTTGCCTCCGCCAGCAGGTCAAGGTCAAAGTCGGCAGGAACGCACTTGCGTTTCTTTAAGTGCACACAGAAGATCTCGCGCCGTTCATCCATGCTCGGCAGGTCTAAAAAGAAGATCTCGTCGAACCGGCCTTTCCGCAGGAGTTCCGGCGGGAGCGCCGCGATGTTGTTGGCCGTTGCCACCACAAAGCAGGGTGCGGTCTTGTCCTGCATCCAGGTAAGGAGGTGGGCAAAGACCCGCTGGCTTGTCCCGGCATCGCCGCTCCCGAAGGCAAACGCCTTCTCGATCTCGTCCACCCAGAGGATGCAGGGCGCAATCGTCTCGGCAAGGGAGAGCGCCCGGCGCGTCCGCTCCTCGGACTCCCCGACAAGGCTGCCGAAAAGCGCCCCCACATCGAGGCGGAGGAGCGGCAGGTGCCAGAGGTCGGCTATCATCTTCGCGGTCAGGCTCTTGCCGGTCCCCGGGATACCGATGAGGGCTATACCCTTGGGGGACGGGAGACCATAGTCGCGTGCCTCCTCGGTGAAGGCCCGTTCGCGGAGCCGGAGCCAGTCCTTTAACATCGAGAGGCCTCCGACATTGTCCGAAG
>JALOBP010000135.1 GCA_023228295.1 Methanoregula sp. | reverse complement strand
ACCCGCCAGTTGTTCGGTGCGTATTCTTATCCGTCATTATCGTCGAAAAATTTTACAATAAGTTAGCGCATATTGGGGTGCCCCCCATCCAACCAATCCTCTTTTAGTGCTCCATATGGATCTTCAGCACGGCCATCCCGCCAGATGCAGAAGAACTCACCTTGTCAGCATGCCCGCGGATGAGGAAACCGCCGAGACAAAGCATGGCAGCGGGATCATTGAGGATCTCTTCCTCGCTCGGGCGCGTTTCGGGGAGGGGGAGGGGAGTGCCGGTGTACGAGACCTCGGCGTCGAGATTGTACTCATCGAACGAGACCGACACCGTTACCGGGCCGGAGGTCCGTATCTCACCAGTGACCAGCTCGCAGGCCTCGGTCAGGGCCATCGCCATCCGGTGGATCACCTCACCTCTCGCAGCCCAGGCCTCTCCCTGCCGCTCCATCAGGTTGAAGATCTGGTCTGAAATCCGCCCTTCCGGATCGATGGTCACGATGATACGTTGCTTCACACCGATCCGCATCACCAGGTTCAGGATGATGGCAATGACCGTTGTTAAAGAGAGTGCCGAATCGAAAAGCGGGCGGACCAGCAGCGGGACATTGGCGTATGCCCCGGGGATGAGATAGACGCTGATCCCGAAAATGAACGAGATCCCGATAACAAAGATCTTCCGGGAATCCAGCATACGGGTCGTGATGGTCTGGAAACCACCCACGATGATGAACCCGGCAACGTAGATGAGTGTCCCCCCGATGACCGGCCCCGGCATGATGAGAAATACCGTTGCGAGGACCGGGAGGAACGCGAGCACGATCAGGATCCCACCAGTCATGAAGCCGATATACCGGCTCGTGGACCGGGTGGCAATCGAGAGACCGATATTCGACGATGACCCGGTCTGTCCCATCCCCCCGAACAGGCCGCCGAGACCCGATGCAATCCCGTCGGCAAAGAGTCCCGACTGGATATTTTTCATATCCGGCCTTTTCCATTCCGTGTTGTTGATCCGCTGGCAGATCGAGAACTCACCAAAACTCTTCACAAATGTAACGATCGCAGCTATCCCGAACGGGATCATGAGTACCGGCTCGAACG
Source organism: Methanoregula sp. (assembly GCA_023228295.1). GTDB lineage: Archaea > Halobacteriota > Methanomicrobia > Methanomicrobiales > Methanospirillaceae > Methanoregula. The sequence goes on along the minus strand of JALOBP010000135.1, from coordinate 4,822 downwards.
AGAGCCCGAAGTAGCGTGGATCGGGAAGGGCGACCAGCGGCGATGCTGCGATCCGGCCAAGCGGGTCGGCACCAGCAAGCCCGGTTACGATACAGAGGGAGTACCCGACCGCCATACCGATAATGACCGGGAAGAGCCGGATCTGCCCCCGGCCCCAGACGGTTATCCCGATTGTGACCGAAAGGGTGATGATCGAGATCGCCGTGACGGTCAGGTCCGGGGATGTGGCTGATCCAGTCATGCCGAAGAATTGCGGCAGGGCATACGGCACAACAGCTACCCCGAGCATCATGATCACGAGGCCCGTGACTTCGACCGGGAAGAGAACCCGGAGCCGCTGGACCACCCGGGAGAGCGCGACCTGCAATGCGCCGGAAAAGACGGTCATACCGCAGAGAAGCGAAAGGCCCCCGGACTGGAGGGCGAGGATCGAAGCTGATACATAATTGGGCCCGGCCACCCTCGGAATGAGATACCCTGAACCGAACTCCGGGTGTTTTATTGCCTGAAAAATCGTGGAAATACCATTGGCAAGCATCGACATCGATACGAAGAACGCGGCAGCCCCGGCTTCGATGCCCGCTGCCCGTGCCACAAGGATAGGGAAAACAAATGCAGTTGCGACAATCCCCGCGTGCTGCAGGCCGAGCAGGAACAGGGTAGCAAGCGGGGGCTTGTCATCAGCACCAAACTCGAGATCCGGGGGTCGCATGTACCACCAAACGAGGTCGTGTAAATATTAAAGCGGTTCGAAATATGCCCCCAAGGGATTATCCGGCTGCATGACACTCCCGTTCACGCGTAGTGATACCGGCACAGCAAGGATGCGGGGGTCCTAAACAAGGATCGGCATCCCCGGGTTTTCCTGCCTGTCGCATGCCCTCAGGCATATACCCTCCCCCACCCAATATTCCCGCACAACAGGAGATCGTCATGCAGGTCACTCCCGCCATTCACGCACTCCGGCACCCGTTCAAAATCCCGGTTGCCCCCGGCATTGCCATCGACCGCTTCGTGTACTCGTACATCATTTCTGGCGAGACTATCACACTCATCGACACGGGGGTAACCGGCTCTGAAACTGCAATCTTTGACTATATCCGTTCAATCGGACGCGATCCCCGCGAGATCTCTCTCATCATTCTCACCCACTCACACCCGGACCATATCGGGGCAGCGAAGGCAATTCAACTGGCAACCGGGTGCAGCGTGATGGCGCACCCTGCCGAACGGGCATGGATCGAGGATTTAGACCGCCAGAACCGGGAACGCCCGGTCCCGGGGTTTGCCACGCTCGTTGGAGGGAACGTTCAGCTCGATCACGAGCTCGTTGATGGCGACGTTATCGACCTGGACGGAACAAAAGAGTACGAATTGCAGGTATTCCACACGCCCGGCCACTCGGCAGGTTCGATCTCGCTCTTCATCTTAAACGGGGGGGCACTATTCTGCGGAGATGCTGTGCCGGTTGACGGGGACCTCCCCGTTTATGATGATGCACAGCAATCCGTGCATTCGGTAAAAAAGCTCAAACGCATCCGCGGGATCCGTCATCTCCTCTCATCCTGGGATGAGCCACGGACGGGAGAGGCTGCATACGGGCAGATGGACCGGGCGCTTGCGTACCTGCAGAAGATCCACACGGCAACGATTGAGGCATCAGCAGATGGAGCAACCGAACCAATGGAAATCGCAAAAAGATCTGCTGCTTTGCTCAGTTTACCCCCGCAGGTAGTGACACCGCTCCTTGCCCGCACTCTCGCGGCAAATATCAGATTACGGGAACTGGCGGATCTGCTGGCAGACCATTAGTAAAAAAAGCGTGCAGGGGTTTTCCGGGATTATTATCAACTATTCAGTTAATCCACCGGATCCTGCCGTCAATCGTCATATTTACCGGCTGGGGAAGCGAGCCGACATAGGACGCAAGGGTATTGACATCGGAAGGCCCGCTGGTCACGAGCGTCCCTTCCGTAAATGCCGTGTACCCGTCTCCACCAATGGAAAGGTAATCCATCATTGCTGCCGTATAAGTGGCCGAAGGATCAAGGGGATCTTTACCGACAAGAACTTCCTGCACCCTGCTCCCGGCCGGTTTTGTTGCATCATAGGTGTAGGAAAGGCCGGACACTGCAAGGTTATGCGGGGGCAGCGGTTCCTGCCACTGCCGTTCGAGGGCCTCTCGGATCTGCTGTCCGGACAGTTTCATTGAGACAACCGTTCCCGAAAATGGCTGGATGGTGAAGAGATCGCCCCATGTGATATTTCCCTTCATCAGATTGTTACGCAGGGTCCCGGTCGTGATGAACGCAACATCGGTCCCCATCACAGACCGCTGCGCATCAGCCACCAGATCCCCGAGAGCAGATTCCCCGGCCGCGTTCTCGTCCCGGGTAATATCCTGTGCAGCCACCCCAACCTGCCGGCCGACCACCGGCGCAACAACCTGCCGATCCTTTGCAAGAAATGCTGCTGCTTCCGGGTCAGGGAACGTACCGGGGGGGCTGTCAGCGTAGGCAATGACGACCTGCGCGGACTTATCGGTTATGTCCCGGCTGATGGGGTCAAGCGTCAGGTTCACATCTGAATACCCCTTGCTGTAACTATAAGCCTGCGTGACCAGTACCGGCCTTCCCGCTGCATTGGGGAGGAAGGCGTTGGTAAAATCATGGGTATGACCGGAAAGGACGACATCCACGTCCCCGTCAAGGCCGGAAACGATGCCGGTGACCCGGCCGGTTACGTTAACCCCGTCACGGGTCACCCCTTCGTACGCCTTCTGGCTGCCCCCCTCATGGAGGAGGACAACAATGGCATGGACCCCGTCCCGGTTCACTTCGGTAACATAGTGGTTGATCGATTCGGTCTCATTCAGGAACAGGATATCGACAGCCCGGCCCGGGGCCAGCCGCTCCGGGGTTGTTATGGTATCGGCCCCAATGAATGCAATCGGGATCCCACCAATGTTCCGGATCACGTAGGGTGGAAAGATCGGAGTACCATTCGCTTTCCAGACCACGTTGGAACTGGTATACGAGGACATAGACCCGGGATAGGGATCCGTAAGATGAGTGATCGTGCTGTTCCCGTTCCCGCCGTACACATCCCGGAGGAGTTCTGCCGTCCCCCGGTCAAACTCGTGGTTGCCCGGGGTCGCCACCATATTGCACCCGGAATCCCGCGGCCCGTTCGCACCCGTACAACAGGGATTGGCAAATTCATTGAAGAAGAGCAGAGTCGGTTCGTCGTAAAGCAGCCCGGACTCCGGGGGCGATGCACCGATAATATCTCCAGGCAGGATGATGATGGTGCGGGACGGCCCGAACACAGTGGCTGCGGTTTTCAGGTATGAGGCGAGAACCGGCGCACTCCCGACCGGGCGTTTGTTACTGGTCTGGCCGTCCGGCAGCTGCCCGTGAAAATCGTTGACAGCAAGGATCTTAACATTGACGGGGCTCGTCCCACTCATATCCGCCCCCGCACCGGACAGGCAGCCTGGCGGTTCGGTTACAGCAGCAGGAGTGTACGAAGACAATAATAGGGCAACCGGTCCGGCAAAAAAAGACAAGATTGTCGCAAGAGTACAGATACACAGGAGAGTGTACAGGATCAGCAGAGCCGGATCATGATCGGGGGAGTGTGCCATAGGAATTCACGCAAGAGTACACTGCCATTCCGGAATTAAAAAGGAGGGTGTTTCCCATGCGTATCTACCGGAGGGTTTCGAGCCAGATATCAAATTTCTGATAGAACACGCGGATCCTGTCGATGTCTTCGGCAGTACGCATACCGATCTTCTGGCGGTAAAACCGCGCATGGTCTTCAACATCCCCATAATCATTTTCCCCGTCAAGAGGGTTGAACTCAGCATCATGACCGTCACGGCAGGGCTCGTTTGTTGCCGTGCGGCAGAACGCGGTTCTCACCGCTGACCGCAGGGGTTTTACGGCACATTTTGTATCAGCCCGGCCATCCCAGTTCTCATTGACCGGGAAACCTGCCTGTTTGAGGGGGAGGTCCCAGGTTGCATCCACCAGTACCCAGCGGTCGTTGATCCGCACCCGGCAGGCAAGGTGATGGATAACCGGCAGGCCGGTTGCCATCAGGCGGAGTTCCTGCGGATAGCGGATATCCGGATCATTCCAGATGAAAGGGAAGGTTGCATACACCGCGTCCACCCCCATTCGCCGGTACATCTCCGCAAGCAGGTAATGTTTCGGACCACAGTATCCTTTCCCGAGCCGGAGCATGTGCTCCGGAGAGGTTTTCGGGTCTGTCATGGGGACTGCCAGAGAATAGGGGATATCGCGAATGTGCTCAAAAACCGAGATCATGCTCTGGCGGAGATCAAGACCATGCGTCCATTCCAGAAATTTTTCATTCACCAGTGTTGTCATGCCTTTGACCGGGCCTGAATGATAATCTATCCTGATACTACTTTCCAGTCAGGAGAATTCAACCTTTAGGTTGAAGCCGACAGCAGGGATATCGTTCCGAAAAACATGCAATAAATCCAAAAACGAGAAACTCCCCCGCAGGGAAAATATTGTGCAGTCCCGCCGCCCGGATTATTCCGGACGGCAGACGGACCGCGTGCAAAAGAAAAAGTAAGATTATGCGTTTTTCATCTTGGCTTTTGCGACGAATCCGTCTTTGCCAATGTAGTACATGAAGCCCTTTTCTTTGGCGATCTTCTCAGTACCGACTTTCTTCTTCTTGCCGGTCTTGTTGTGCTTCATCGGGGCTGCCCAGACATACCCGTCCTTGCCAATGAAGTAGAGGTATCCCTTTTCGCGCTGGATTTTTTCTTTTCCAATTTTCG
>JALOBP010000042.1 GCA_023228295.1 Methanoregula sp. | reverse complement strand
TGAAACAAATACTATCAGGCGCGACGCATGAAAAAGCACTGATAGATATGAATGCTGAATTCGTAGACGAGGATGAGGTGAGGAAGTTTGTGTCTGTCCTAGATCAAGTCAAGGCAATAGACATTATCAAGGAGTGAACAATGAAAAGAGAGCTGACGGTGCGGAATTGGCACTGGGAAATCACAAAAGACTGCAACTTGAAATGCCTCCACTGTATATTCGGAGGTTGTGGCGGTCAGGAAATGACAACCCAGGATTCACTCAGGGTCATATCTCGCATTGTCCAGCTCGGAGGAAAAACTCTCAGACTTACTGGCGGAGAGCCTCTTATGCGAAAAGATCTGGGTCTAATCATCCAGGAGGCACATGCTTCTGGATTAGGCCTAGACTTAATTACCAACGGGACAATGCTAGATGATGTCTTTCTGAGGAAGTACGGGCGATACATTAAGCACATGGCAATCAGTATTGATGGGCAGAAACAAGTCCACGAGTATCTGAGAGGAAAAGGAACATACGAAAAATCCATACAATCCACAAGGAAAGCTATGGATGCAGGCATTGATCTGTCTGTTTATGTCACGATACACTCGTTAAATGAAAATTCACTCGATCTTCTTATGGAGGAACTTATCTCCATTGGGGTTGGGAGTTTTCATTTTAATGAAATCAACATGGAAGGGAGGGCGTCAAAAAATCGGTACTTGCTTCTCGGACAGGAGAAGACTTCTTGTAGACTGGATCGCATATTGTCCCAATTTCAGAAGATCGCAGATGTGGGACATGTTTCTCACGACTCGGGCTGTTCGATTTCTTCAGACTCGGTTTATCTTGCTTCTGATGGAAGAATCTATGCTTGCGTGGAGATAGCATTTAAATCTCCGGAGCAAAAAATTGCTCATATCCTTGATCAGGAGATTGAGGGCAAAATGAGTCGATTCTTTTCGGAAGTAGCTATTCCGAGAAACTGCATTTGCAGATATGCATTGTTTAGCATGCAGGGCATTAGCGTGCTGCTCAATGAATCAGAAAATTGCCCAATTTTAAAGGAAAGGAGGGTTGACAATGAACAGTCATCTGCGTAAACTGTGCTTAGAGTTGAGTTTTCTTTACAGGGACATTCGCCCCGTTTGTGCAGAATGCAAAGATCATGACTGTGAGGGGTATGTGTGGCTTCTGAAAGAAGAGGCATCCTCACTGTATGATCTTGATGTTCCCATAGTAGAAATAAACGATAGTACCTTTTTTATCCACTCGTTCGAAGAAGTTGATGGGTCGTTGTTGATCAATAAACCCAAACCGCCATGCAAACTGAGGCGGGATGGACTTTGTTCGATATATGATTCAAGACCTCTGGTGTGTAGGATGTATCCGGTGGGACTCGTGACAGCTGATGAAGAGGTTTTGCTTGTTCTACATAAGGACTGCAAATTCTCTCGCGATATCAACGGCGAGACCAAGGCAGCATTCATCGCGCAGGCGGTTGAAATACTAAAACAAACATCACCCGATCTGCTTAATGAAGTTCTGACTTCTTACAGAGATGTTGATGCAATCTCGGCCTTTCCTGAAGGCCCCAACACCTTTGAGGTTATCACACCTCTTAGGTCACTCATCAATGAAAGGAGGTGAGCGGTTATGTCGAAATGCAAAGCTGTTTTGGACAGTCAGAAGGTGACCAAAATCACGGTCAAGAAGAAGGACGAAAAAACGAAGGAGGTAGCAAGGGAAGCTGTGGCAAGTCAAGAAGCCCTGAAGATCGTGGCGGTCTCGCAGTAAACTATAGCAAGGAGATTCGGTTAAAAACTGAATCTCCTCTTTTTTCTTTATAATTTTTTTTAAGACACGATAGTATCTCAATTTCCTAAAATGAAACAGGAGCTGTCCCGTGTCTCGTTTGTCTCATTTTGTCCCCAAAAACCAAACCAAACCTCCTTAAATACTAGGCATGGACAGACCCCTGAAAAAACCTTACAATTCCCTATATTTATGAGGTTCCATGCCTAGGAATAAATTCACAATTGAGGCTTTAAAATAGGTATTTTTTGTGCTTAAAATTCCAAAATTCAAAAAAATCTGATACAATTAACAAGTGCAACGAAAACAAAGATACAAAATCGAACAGCCCTACGCAGAAATGAAAAACTACCACAGACTGCATGGGAGTAAATATCTGGGATTGGAAAAAAATAAAAAATAGCCCCAAATAATATTTTGCTTCGCAAAATAAAACTTTTAATTACATCCGATAACAGCGTATATCTGGTTACGGCTTTTATACAAAAGCCTCCACCCATATCCGCCTACGCTAAAACTTCGGCGGACATCAGATATACGCGAACGTTAGCTGAAATATTCCTTTTCTTTTCTGGGCTATCGCCCATTTGTTTTAAAAAATTTTCAAATTTCTTTTTCTTTAATTATAGAGGGGAATAAGGTGTTTTCTCCGCTCAGCTCCGAAAACGATTTATTTGCCAAGATAAATAAAGTACAATAATACTTACCTAACCTGAATAACTAAATTATGACTGAAAACCTATTATTATTTATTTTTTCTTTGCTACTCGTTGTTAAGGGTGCGACATTAGCAACAAAGTATTCTGCCAAGCTGGCGGAAAATTTTCATTTTTCTAAATATATTGTGGGCTTTGTAATTGTCGCCTTTATTTCGATTATTCCCGAAACACTTATTTCTATAAATTCAGCCATAGCTGGGATTCCTGAATTTGGGCTTGGAACATTATTCGGATCAAACGTGGCAGACCTCACTCTAATTTTTGCAATCTTAATAATATACGCTGGGCGTGGAATAAGAATTGAAAGCAAAATATTAAAAAATGTTCGCCTATATCCGTTTTTTTTGTTCTTGCCACTTCTTTTTGGATTAAATGGCAGTTATTCACGGATTGAAGGTGTGGCTCTTATTCTTGCCGGTTCTCTTTTCTATTACCTTGTTTTCAAAAATGGCGTGGAAGTTTCCGAGCGTTTGCATAACGGCGATGGCAAATACAAAATTTTTCTGTTCCTTCTCGTGGCTATGGCGATGCTATTGGTTGGTTCCCATTTTACCGTAACATCTGCGACTGATTTAGCGCACGCTCTAAAAATATCACCCATTCTTATAGCTATGCTTGTAGTTAGCTTAGGGACTACAATACCAGAATTATTTTATTCTCTAAAATCAGTAAAGAAAAAAGACGATGGACTCGCGATTGGCGACATTATGGGATCGGTATTGGCAGATGCTACCATAGTCGTGGGAATTCTTGCGGTCATTAGCCCCTTTTCTTTTCCTGTAAAAATTATTTACATAACGGGTGCATTTATGGTTGTTGCATCGCTTGTGCTTTTGAGTTTTATGAAATCCGGCCGAAAAATTTCAAGAAAAGAAGGGTTTATATTATTAGCTTTTTGGATAATTTATGCCTTAACAGAATTTATAATGAACAGATAAAACAATGGTGTTTTGGGCTCGGGCATTCACCCCTTAATCCCCTCTGCCCTTCGCCCAAAACGGAAAAAGAAATTTAAAATTTTTTAAAACTAGTTTTCTTATCAGAAAACAAAAGAAAAGGAATACATCAGCTAACAACGAGTATCCGGTTACGGCTTTTATTCAAAAGCCTCCACCCAAATTTTTCTTCCGCTACGCTACAGAAAAACTTCGGATACTCGTAACGTTATGTGAAATGCTCGATTTAATTTATGACAAATAAAGACAAAAACAATGTAGATATTTTTACTGTGCTGTATGATAAAGGAGTTGAACCTGATCACTTAATACCACCTTTTATCAAAGGACATTTAATGGTGGAATTTCTACTACGTAAATTAATTGAGATTCATGACCCTTTACTTAAAAACCTATCTGAAAATTTAAGTCATCAAAAATTAATACAACTCAATTTTGAAATTAATAATATTGATAAAAAACAAAAGAATGTCTTAACTATAATCAATAAGATTAGAAATAAATTTTCTCATGACATAACCTATAGTTTAACATTAAATGAGCTAAAGCAACTTTTTAAACTAGCATCTCAAACATTTTCAGACATGACAGATGGCATATCTCAAGGAATGGATAAAATAAAGCACAGTAAAAATATTGATGAAATTAACGAATGGGCAATATCAGAATTATTTGTTCAAATATCTTACGATCTTCATGACATATATCAGTCAAAAGGAGGGCATTTTGAAAGCTTCTAAATCGAGCACTTCACATAACACGGGATATCTGGTTCGCGAGCTAAATAAAATATTTAATCTTTAATCTTATGAGTATTAAAATCACATACTTTGTACACGGCACTACTACAGATAACGAACATGATTTAGCAACCGGTTGGGCGCCAGGAGTGTTGTCCGAGCTTGGAAAACAACAAGCAAAAGACCTCGGACAGCTAGTTGCGGATAAAAAATTTGACGTTGTCTTTTGTTCTGATTTACAACGATCAATTGATTCCGCAGAGCTTGGCTTTGGCGACAAATATAAAATTATTCACGACAAAAGACTTAGAGAAGCAAACTACGGCAACCACACTCAGAAAGAAGCGAAAGTTTTTAAAAATAACATGAATGATTTTATCGACACTCCTTTTCCTGACGGTGAAAGCTACAAAGATGTTGAAAAGCGAATTGGAGAATTTTGTGAATATTTAAAAACTAACTATAACGGGAAACACATTGCTATTGTCGCCCACCAAGCTCCGCAACTAGCTTTAGATATAATTCTAAGAGGCAAAACTTGGAAGCAAGCCATTGAGGAAGATTGGCGTCATACTAAATCATGGCAACCTGGCTGGGAATACGAGATTAAAGATTAAATATTTTATTTTTAACGCTCGCTCTCCCAGATTCAGTTTCCGTAATCTGCTAATGCATCCGCACAATTTTAACAGATTACTCCAACTGAACTTCAGATATCCCAAACGTTGTAGCGAAATAAATTTTTTATCTTGGTGGAAATTTCAAGACTTGCGATTTAAACAAGGACGAAAATTTGATTTTTTATTAATTAACGAGGGGTAAATATGAAAAAAGTGATTATATTAGGAGCTAGTGATGGTCTTGGTAAGGCGATTGCCAGCCTATGTAAAAGTGAAAAAATAGAAGTAATTAATGTAAGTAGAACAGCTTGTGACATATCAGGTGTAATTAATATTGCCTGTGATCTATCAACAGAGAAAGATATTGATAATACTATTAATTTAATAAAAGAAAAACATAGTGATTTTGATGCAATAATAAATTGTGCTGCTATTGTGGCCATGGAAAAGATAAATAAAATTACATATTCTAAATTTGAAAAAGCATTTAAAATAAACACTATCGCACCGTTATATTTCTTATCTTCCTTGTTTGATAACATTGTAAAAAATGAAGCGGATATATTAAATATTGGCACAACAGCAGATTTGAAAGCTGGATTTAATGATCAACTAGCATACACTTCAACTAAATATGGATTAAGGGGTGGTTCTTATAACCTTGGATTAGAGTTAGCAAAAACAAAAAGCAGAATGATATATGTTCACTGTGGTGGGATGAATACACAAATGCATGAAAAAGATTACGGGAAGAAAATAGAAGATCCAACAGAATGGATGAATCCTAGTGATGTAGCTAGTATAGTTTTATATTTATTAAGATTGCCAAAGCAGGTAGAAATAACCGAAATTACTATTAGTCGTAAAGGTAGAAGATTAGTATAAAAAATAAAAAATTAGATATTTTAATCCAGAAACTGGCGAATGTGATATAAAAATTAGTCAATGCTAAGTAATTGTTGTTTATGATGAAAACATAAATGTAGAAGAAAGTTCAATGAGGAGTTTTTAAAAAAATGGAATTCACCCCTGCCCCTCTTCCATTTTTTAAAAACAAAAAATCAAATTTTCTTAGTAATAAAACAAAGCTTAACCCAATAAAAATCGAGATAAAAAAATTTACATCGCACAACACGGCACATGCGGTTCAGAAATTTTTCCCAGTAAAACAACAAGGAATGAAAAATTTCCTCACCCAAATTGCGCTGACGATATGGCAAGTTTAGTGATATAATCAAGTGAGCGATATTAACAAAGTAATCAATTAAACCACGGCGCAACTTCGCATGTGCCGAAACGTTAGCTGAAATATTCCTTTTCTTTTTTGGGCTATCGCCCAATTGTTTTAAAAAATTTTCAAATTTCTTTTTCTTTAATTATATAGGGGAATAAGGTGTTTTCTCCGCTCCGCTCCGAAAACGATTTATTTATAAGGGGAAACACGATATAATAAACGCATAAAAGACAAATCTTAACATGCAAGAATTAACCGCATCAATTAACGCAAAAAACGTCATAGACCTTGAAAAGGCGGCCTCATTTTTAGGTATTTCAACTGCAACAGTAAGAAACTGGGTCAAATGCGGTCATCTACAAACATATACTAATGATAGAAGATATTTTTTCCACTTGTCAGATATAGAAAATGTAAAAAACAACATTACAAATGGCGATCTAAACAAATTAAATGGACGAGCTAACAAGTCCAAAGTCGAAAGAACCTTTATACCCGACGAATATTTACAAGACGGAGTTAAGGTTGACGATATAACTAAAATTATAAATTTTGTATCCGAAAATAATATCAATATTTCTCTATCGCTCTTATTATTGAGCCTAAATTTACTTCAAAAAGAAAAACTGATTTCGGACATCACTGTTCAGGATTTAATCAAGCGAAATTTTACCTTTATCAATCGACAAATCGGCGAAGAAATAACAGCGTGGCTATCCGAAGTTAAAACAAATAGCATAAAATCTGATTACTCATTTTTATTAAACTGCGTTATCCCAAAACAACGCGACTCACTGGGGTTTCTTTATCAATCACTACTAGCTGAAGGAACAAAATCTCAAGGCGGTTCATATTACACTCCAGAAATAATTGTTAATGAAATAATAAAGGACTACGCAAAAAAAGATTCCAAAGTATTTGATCCATGTTGTGGAACAGGCCAATTTTTGCTGGCGTTTTCGGAAGTGGTTGAAAATCCAAAAAATATTTATGGCGTTGATATTGATGAAATCGCAGTCAGGATTGCCAGATTAAATATATTGATAAAATACAAAGATCAAGTTTTTTCTCCAAACATAGTCTGCAAAAACACTCTTTTTGAAATTGGAAATTACGATTTATTCAGTCTGAACGATGAAAACATCCGAGATTTTGATGTTATTGCGACAAATCCACCTTGGGGAGTGCATTTTTCCAAATCGGATATAGATCGTCTCAAAACCTCTTTTCCTAACATTACATCACTTGAATCTTTTTCTTATTTTATAAAAAAGAGTATTGATTTACTTCGCAATGGTGGTGTAATTTCGTTTATTCTCCCTGAATCAATCCTTAATGTAAAAACACATAAAGATATTCGGGAAATAATCTTAAAAAATACTCACATTAAAAAAGTTTCTTATCTTAGTCGTGTTTTCAAAAACGTATTTACACCTGTTATTAGGCTTGATTTAGAAAAAAGCGAAAAAGAAAACGGACGGATAGAAATTTGCAAAGAAAACGAAACATATACCGCCAAACAATCAAAGTGGAAAAACAACATTGATTATATTTTTGATATACACGCAAACGGCATTGATACCGGAATAATTGATAAAATTTACAATGTCCATCACACGACACTATCTGGACAAGCTGATTGGGCTTTAGGTATTGTTACGGGAAACAATAAGGCATACATAGATGACGAACAGCGAAAGGGATTTGAGGAAATTTTCAAAGGGAAGGATGTTGAAAAATTTGTTTTGAGCAAATCGTCAAATTATATACATTTTACGCCTGAAAAATTTCAGCAAGTCGCGCCGATTGAAAAATATCGAGCGAAAGAAAAACTTATTTACAGATTCATTTCCAAATATCTGGTTTTTGCGTATGATAATAAACAAAAACTAACGCTGAACAGCGCCAACATTGTAATTCCCAGCATTCCGAACTATCCGATCAAAGTTATTGCCGCCCTGTTAAATTCCTCTCTCTACCAATTTATATTTCAAAAGAAGTTTTCAAGCATAAAGGTTTTGCGAAGCCATATTGAACAAATGCCCCTACCCATATGGAGCAAAAAAACTTTTAACGATATTATTAAGTTAGTAGACGAAACTATAGAAAAAAATGATAAGTTTTGCGTATTAGATGATTATATTATGAATCAATACCCTCTCTCACCAGAGGAAATAAATCACATTAAAAATTTTAACAAATAATGTATGGAAATCTTAAAAGCAAATTTAGAAAAATTACTTGGTCAATTGCCAGCTAATGATAGGGAAAAATTAAAAGATAGACTGAAAGAATTAATGTCAGTTTATCCATTTAACGAATATGAGTACATTATTTCAAATTTACTTGGTCTCGATAAAATAACTCTTGATGATTATTTAAAAATTAGGGAAGAATATATAGCCAGAAATGAATACTTACATATTTTTGAGAAATACGGCTCTCCGACAGGTTTTGGAATTACTTGGGCACAATCACATATTCACGCCATTGTTCCTGAAATGAAAAAACCAACAAAAAAAGAATGCCCAGACTTTGATAATGAGTATGATTTTTTCTATAAACACGGAAAAAATACTATCAAAATAGAAGTAAAAGCTTCTCGGGCAGTTGATGCAAAAAGTGACGATCCCCTTTATATTAAAGCTCTCGCGTGGAATTCAAAAAAACCATTTGATATGAATTTCCAGCAGATAAAACCTGGACATTGTGATGTCTTTGTTTGGGTTGCTGTTTGGCGAGATACAATTAAATATTGGGTATTTTCTTCAAAAGAGGTGGAGAAAAATAAATATTATTCAAAAGGTCAGCACAGAGGGAATGTCGGAGAGGGACAACTTCATCTGAATCACGATAACATAAAAGAATTTGCAAAATACGAAGCTAAGCCAAAGGAATTATTAGACAAGATTATCGCGGCTTACAACAGACAAAATAAAAAGAAATAGCTATGAGCATTGAAGAGCAATTTTTAAAATTTCACGAAAACATCAAGCTAACATCCTCGCAACGAGAAGATGCTATTATAAAACACACTGGGATTTGCAAGAAACTTCATGATTATTATTATCCAACAATTGAATACAACGGCAGTACAAAACTATTAATTGGATCGTATGGCAAACAAACGAATATAAGACCAGCAAGAGATATCGACGTCATTTTTATTATGCCGTCAGAAAAATTTAGCCAATACGATGATAACGAATCAAATTGCCAATCACAGTTATTACAGGATATTAAAAAAATACTGGAAGAAAAATACCCAGATACCCCAGGCAAGGCATTTGGAAAAGTTGTTGTTTTAGAGTTTGCAGACACAAAACATAATGTTGAACTGTTACCTGCATGGGAAAACGAAGATGGAACTTTTAAAATTCCTAATTCTGAAAATAGTGGTTCTTGGGAACAATGGGATCCTCGGTCAGAAATAAAAAAAATTAAAGATTCTGATACAAATACTGGAAAAACAAAAGCTTTAATTCGCATGATTAAAAAATGGTCGGAAAATTGTACAGTAAAACTAAAATCTTATCAGATTGAAAATAGCATTTTAGATTTCTTTTCTTCCAATGATTGCTCAGAAAAAAAATATTCGGAAATAATCAAATCATTTTTTGATTATTTTCACAGCACAACAAGTGATGAAAATATAAAAAGTCACCTTACCACAGCCTCAAGCAGAGCAAATAAAGCAACCGATTTTGAAGAAGACGAAAAATTAAACGAAGCAGTTGCCGAGTGGCGAAAAATTTTCGGGGATGATTTTCCTGCTACCCTCGAAAAAAATATAACAATTCCAAATAATACAGAGCAATCCTTAGCTGATTATTCACATTGCGAAGTTTTAAAATGGCCTTTTTCAAATGGTTATAGATTAGGAATAGATACTTATATTTATAACGAAGCAAAAACCACAAAATTAGGCGGAATAAATTCTGACGGAAGATCCTTGTCCACAGGATTACAATTAAAATTTATAGCAAATACTAACGCCAGTAATAATTTTCAATACTACTGGCAAGTAGTAAATACGGGGAATGCGGCACGACAGGCAGGAGATTTAAGAGGTAAATTTTTTCTCGGAAGCCAAATCCAATGGGAACACACAAAATATAAAGGAAAACACTGGGTTGAATGTTTTATTATCCAGAATAATGCATGCGTCGCAAGAAGTGGAAAATTTTTTATAAACATCAAGTAATTTTATGGATAAAACTAATCTACAAGTCATCAGGGAATCATTTGGACGAGTTGTTTATTCACATAAAACGCATGAAAAAAATGCAGAAATTTATAGTTGTCGCACAATAGCAATAAAATGGGTAAACATCATTTTAACAACATTGACCTCTGGAACCTTGGTTAGCACGATAATTACAAATCAAGATATCTTAATCTATATCAGTGCCACTCTATCCGCACTTACCCTAGCTTTTATAATTTTTCAACTTAGCTTTAATCCAGAAACAGAAGCAGAAAAACATCGTCAAATCGCTAAAGAACTGTGGTATGTTAGAGAAAAATATGTAAATTTAATGGCGGATTTACTCACCCAAAAAATCAGTGATGAAACTATTATTTCGAGAAGAGATAATCTTACTGAAGAACTTAAAATGATTTATAAATTTGCACCAATTACAAGTACAAAAGCCTACCGTAAGGCACAGAAGGCTTTAAAAATAAACGAAGAATTAACTTTTAGCGACGAAGAAATAGACCAGTTTTTGCCACAAGAATTAAAATCAAAGATATAAAAAGAAGTTTTCGGTCGGGGCAATTCACCCCTTTTGTTCCCCTCTTACCCCTCCCTCAAACGAAAAAGAAATAATGTGTTTTGGGCTACGGGCATTCACCCCTTTAATTCCCCTCTGCCCTTCGCCCAAAACGAAAAAAGAAATTTGAAAATTTTTTAAAACAACCGACTATCGTCGGAAAAGAAAAGGAATACATCAGCTAACAGCGTATATCTGGTTACGGTTCGCCTCCGGCGAGCCTCCACCCATATTTTGCTCCGCTACGCTCCGCAAAACATCAGATATACGCGGACGTTAGCTGAAATATATGTTTTTCTTTTCGGCTAACGCCTCCTCCTAAAAAGAATTAAATTTTGTTTTTTATTTAAAAATATGAAAGATAAATATAAGTCTATTCTCATAACGATATTAATTAGCTTACTGCCAATCGTTGGTGTTATTGTTGGTTCATTTCTCACCTATAAATACTCAAAAAATCTATATAAAACCCAAAGACAAATAGAGCTTAGGGAAAAAAGTTATTCTGAAATAGCAGGCATCAAGAGACAGCTAATACAAAGTTTACAAACAATCGCTGAGGCAAAAATACTTACTGAATATTATGATTTTCATTATAAATATCTATCAGGTGATCCAAAAATTATAGAATTTGCGATTGAAGAAAATAAACGCATGTTGGGTATGATACCTGAATTCTCTAAATTGCAACGTGAACTTTTTGAATCTCTTGGTAATGTTAGAATAACATACTCTATAGATAAAAATTTAGAAAAAAATATTCAAGAACTTTACGATTTTCCAGTATACAACGTTAACATTTTACCCAATAGTTCATTGATTAAAACTGAAAAAGATCTAGACGTATGGAAAGAAGAAAGAACAAATGAACTAAATATTTTCATTAAACAAAATTTTAGAGATAAAGTTGATTCATTGTTACCACAGCTTTTAGAACAAATTAAAATAAATAAATAAAACAAAATTTAATTCTTTTTAAAAGTGGTTTGCTTCGCAAACAGAAAGAAAAACATAGACATCAGCTAACAGCGTATATCAGGTTACGGCTTTTGCAAAAGTCTCCACCCATATTATTACTCCCGTTGGTCGTAATAACATCTGATATACGCACACGTTCTGCAAAATCGCTCCGCCCTCCGCTGACGCTCCGGTGCTCGCTTCTTTTGCAGAATGCGCGCGGGCAATTGCTCGGGGACGTGGATTCGAACCACGATTAATGGCTTCAAAGGCCACTGTCTCCGCCTCGGCTCGCAGAAGCCTTGCCGACGCGAGACGGGCTACCATTAGACGATCCCCGAATTTTAAAATAAAAAATATCCCTGCACCAACCGAAGTCAATACAGGGACAAAGTAACCGAGGGACATGAGGGGCTGTGAGCCCCGAGTGTTCAAGTGCCCAAGAACTCACCCCCGAACCACCAGGCGCCACGCCAGTCATCGCGGTGGCGGCCGACGCGCAAGCGGCGCCCGTCGATGCCATGGTCGAAGGCGGCGAAACACCAGCGATCATTGCCGTCCTTCCAGTGCGTGCCATTGGGATGCTTGTCGGCGAATGCCGGATCGTCGGCGTTCACCCGTGCCTGGGCACGGGGGTCGGGCTTGAGCCCATAGAACTCGAACTCTCGCTTGAGCGCCTCGTCACTGAGCCAGCCGTTCCCGTCGTACGCCTCAGGGCGGGGATTGAAAAAGAAAACATCCACTTCCTCGCCCTCACCTCGAGGCATGGTGGCGACGACGGACTTGTCCGTATACTGGACACGTCCCGTGACTTCGATCGCCTGCTGGGACGAACTGCTCCGGTCCACCTTGACATGGCGAACGATCAAATTACTGGTCGCCTCGACCCGCTTTCGAAATACCTCCAACCACTCCAGCCCGAGTTCGGACTGGCCAAACACTTGCCGGACGACCTCCGAAGGAAACTCAGAAGCGTGTTTCGTGAGTTGGGCACGAAAAATCTCGCATGCCCTGTTAATCTGCCCCTCAGTCATTCCGGATGTGATCATGGCCTTTCCCATGTCGTCATCCTCCTTTTTCCTTTTAGGTTTTGCCATTGCTGGCAATGTTTCGGGAACTTCCCGATAACATATTACTATATCATAAATTTTATGATATGTCAACCGAAAATTTACAAAGTAGATATAATTAGCTAATATTAAATAATATTTGAGATTTTAGTTAGCGGAATTCACCCCCCCCTATTCCGCCAACTAAAAATAAAAATCAAATTCGTCTTTTAAAAATAAATTAATTATAATTAAAATAGATAGTAAAAAATGTACATCGTACAACACCGAATATCTGGTTCTCTCCGGCTGTCGCTTTCCCTAATTTTTCTTCCGCTACGCTACAGAGAAACTACAGATATTCGTAAACATTATGCGTAATTCAAGTGGCAGTTTCTAGTTGAAGTGAGAAAACTTTATAAATATTCATATTAATACAACTTATGAAAAACAAATATTTAATAATTAGTTTGCTTACAATTTCATGGTGTTTCATATTACTAACTGGATGCAATATAAACAAATCAGATTCATTTACTCTTGAAGAAATCAAAAATGATTATTCAATTTCTCAACCAATTGATGAGCCCAGAGAAGCTATTGAAGTTTTGAAGCAAAATAATCAAATCAATTATACATATTTAAATGAAATTCAATCTCAAGTTGGTAGAGAAATAAAATGGAAATTGTATACAAAACAGAATGAAAGTATTTGGTCAATTAATCTAAAAACAGATGGATTGGTTCCTCCCCATATTTGTTCTTATGAAATGGACAGGGATGGAAATCCAACTCAAAATAAATATTTATTAGAATGCTATTGGATGAAATAGAAACTGCCACTTGAACTTCTCCGCTTCGCTCCGACCACGTTGCGCTCTCACTCCATTTCATTCCGCTCGGGACACATAACAAGGGATAAAAGAAAAATTGCTTGGCTCGCAAATTTCCCAAATTGCCTTCGTTAGGCTTCGGCAACTTCCGATATTTGGATACGTTGCGCGAAAACGCTCGCTCATCCCTCCGCAACAAAGCTGCGTCGGGACCGCTCTTTTGCAGAATGCGCGCGAGCAAGCCCTTCGTAAAAATTTTAAGAGGATAAAAATAAATAATAACTTTGACGAAAGTTAAAAAATTACCGCTTATAGGGTGGTAATTTTTAATTATTGTAAAATTATGTTAAATATCTAGATTCCGACTCGCTCCGCCCGGGGAGGATTGACCGGAATGACATAGCAAAAGAGAATTATTGTTTTAGTGTTTTTATGTTTTACTTCGTGAAATAATTTGCTTTCAGCAAATTAAAAAATTTTTTATTTTTTTATTTCACAGGGTGAATGTTTTAATGATTAGTTTGTCGCCAAAATGCTTCGTTTATACGAACTTAAATTTTCCAGCGCGATGCCCGTGCCTTTGGCCACGCAAAAAAGCGCTTCGTCCGCGACGAATGCCGGCACGCCGGTCGTGCGCGCAAGCAACTGGTCGATATTGCGCAATAAACTGGAGCCGCCGGCGAGTACCATACCCTTGTCCATAATGTCCGCCGCGAGTTCCGGCGGAGTATTCTGCAAAACTTGCTTCGCGGAGGTAACTATCGCTTCCAGTTCGGTTTGAATAGCGTCCGTTACATCGTCGGACGTGGCGGTGACTATCCGCGGCAGGCCGGAGACGATATCGCGCCCTTTTATTTCCATTGATAATTTATTTTCCAGATACAAAGCTGAACCAATATTTATTTTTATTTCTTCCGCCGTGCGTTCGCCGATAGCCAAATTATATTTTTTGCGGATGTAATTTGCTATGGCGGCGTCAAATTTGTTGCCGCCGACGCGCACGGAATTAATGGATACGATGCCGCCCAAAGAAATCACCGCCATTTCCGCCGTCCCGCCGCCGATGTCAATAATCATATGGCCGGATGCCGAACCAATTGGAATATCCGCGCCGATAGCGGCCGCTACCGGTTCTTTTATGATGTAAGCGGCCTTAGCGCCGGCGGCGATAGTCGCGTCCGTCACAGCGCGCCGTTCAGTGGAAGTGATTCCTGCCGGAACCGCAATCATCACTTCCGGCCGGAACAGCCGCATACCGCCCAACGCTTTATTCACAAAATACCGGAGCATCGCTTCGGTTGTTTTATAATCGGCAATCACGCCGTCTTTCAGCGGCTTAATCGCGACGATTGTTTCCGGGGTGCGGCCGACCATTTCTTTCGCTTCGTTGCCCACAGCCAAAATTTTGTGGTCGGTCAAAGAAATCGCGACTACTGACGGCTCGTTGATTACAATGCCGCGCTTGGGCAAATGCACTAGCGTATAGGTTGTTCCAAGGTCAATTCCGATTCTTTTGGCAAACATATGTGTTCAAATAGTTTTACGGATTTAATTCGTTTACGAACCATTAATACGAATATTTTTTACGGATTTACCTATTCCTGCAACTATGCGAATGCCACGAAAGCGGAAAACAAACTTTATCTTTGAATTCGCGGTATTCGCATTCATCTGGGTTGTTTTAAACCCGTACAAAGTATTCGCATTAAAGGATCGCGAATGTTATAAGTCCGAACGCACTCTTTCTACTCTCCACTTTAAAAAGTATTTCAACCAGCTCGCGATATGAATTCTGATGCTTCTGTTAAAAACTCCGGTGAGCCAATTACCTTCGCCGGAAAAACGGTGCGGATAATGAATGGCGACGCTTGCCGGATAATACCAAACTTCATAGCCGTTATTCCCCATTCGGCGGCACAAATCAGTATCTTCAAACCCCAAAAAAAATCGCTCGTCAAACAAACCGACTTTGTCCAAAGCGTTGCTACGGATAAACAAACAAGCGCCATACAGCCAATCTGTCTGGCTAGTAATATTATAACTTTGGTCTTTAGTCAAATACGAATCCAGCCGCCGCCGCACTTGTTTTAATCTTTGCAATGGAGTACGGCGATATACCGGCGTTAAAAAAGAAGGAAAGCGACAACGGGTATATTGCAAACTTCCATCCGGATTGGTTAATTTTGGTCCGGCTATCCCCGCGCGTTCGTTTTGCTCCATAAAATTATAAAGCTTCATAACCGCGTCCGGAAAAACAACCGTATCCGGGTTTAAAATTATAACATATTTTCCGCGCGCTTGTTTAATACCCAAATTATTGCCCGCACCCATGCCCAAATTATACCGGTTTTGGATAAAAATAACGCCGGCAAAATGTTCCGCGAGCATTTCTTTAACTCCGTCGCCTGATGCATTATCAACTACGATAATTTCATACCGCAAATTTTTTAAATCAGAAGCAATGATGCTTTTCAGGCAATTCTTAAGCAAGCCCTTGGTTTTGTAATTTAAGATAACGAAAGAAATATCCATAGCTAATCAATTATCAATTACGAAATACTCTTTTACTGTCATTTCCGCGCAGGCGGGAATGACAAAATAAACTTGTTCGTCATTTTATCCACATTTTCACGCTCTTTAATTTAAACTTTTTGTGCTCTTTCAATAATCGCGGCCATTGTTTAAAAATTTCTAAAAACGCGTAGAACGACCGTCGTTCAAATAATAAAATGTATAAAAATTTTTTCAGTTCGTACCAAAATATAAAAATGCCGTAGCGGGCAAAATCGGCGGCGGCTAAATTTTTGATTAATAAAAAAAGGTGATTGCGATAAGAAAGGTAATTAGCAAGACCGGAGCGGTTCCGATGCCGATTAATAATTCCTAATTCCCCTGCCTTTTCGTCGCCCAAAACGCTGCGGTCGTGATAAGCGACTGCGCCGCCGACACGGAAAGTTTGCCATTCTTCGTAATACAGGCGGAAAGCCAAATCAATATCTTCTTTATAGCTAAAAAATCTTTCATCAAAATAACCTGTTTTTGCTAACGCTTCCGTTCTATAAAGCGGCAGACAGCCGGACACGCCGAATACCTCTTCAGTATTATCATACTGCCCGCTGTCTTTACTGCCGGAACCGATGTCGGTTATCCTAAATTCACGGCTAACGCGCAGACCGGCTGTGTCAATAATATCGGTTTTGCCCGCGTTCGTCAATTTATGCGCGTATTTAAAATTCCAACGCAAAATCTTGCCCGAAACCGCACCCGCGCGCGGATTATTTTCCATAAATTCTTTTAGTTTGTCAATATAGTCCGGTTCCATTATTATGTCTTGATTAAGCAGTAAAATAAATTCGGACTGGCAAGTTTTGATAATCTTATTATGGCCGGCGGCAAAACCGATATTTTTTGGCTCCGGCGGCAAAGTTTTAACGCGCTCGCGTCCGGCGCAAATTTCCGCCGCCACCACGCCGCTGTTATCATCCGAACCGTTATCCAAAATAATCAGTTCCCAATCTTGGCCGGACTGATTAAATAAAGAGGCCAAACAAAAAGGCAGATATCTGGCGCCGTTATAAATTAACAAACTGATTGTTATTTTATTATTCATGTTTATGGGCTTAAAAAAGTCAAGGCCGCTGCATTATTTTTTATGCCGGCGGCCTCCTTGCTTTAATTTTTTTTAATCTTAACTTCCGCTTGCTGGATTTATTTTTACCGCGTTGCTTACGGCTCCTTCGCCGATAATTGTCACTGGCGCACGGCTGGAATACCCTTCAGCGGTTACCGATTCTATCTTAAACTGTACGTTTTTTCCGGCGGCGATTGTTTCCGTATCCGCTTTTATTTTTAAATTAATGGCGGTCCCGGCGGAAACGGAAAAGTTTAAATTGGAAAAAGTATAAGACCGGGAGTTAGGTTGCGTTATTGACGAGGAAATGCGGCCGCCGGAATATAAAGCCAGTTCCGAAAATCCGCCGGCGTAAATAACGTCATCGGAGGCGGGGACTAAACTTAAAACCATGCCCGTAATTTTTACCCGTTCGTCCGCCGAAGTTTCCAGTTTAAAACTCCCTAATTCTATTTCGTCGTCGCCGGCTACGCCCGCGCCGCCGTTGGTCAACGCGTCCGCGCTGATAGTGAGCCGCGGAGCGTAAACGCGCATTAGTTGGCCGGTGGCGTTTACCGCCTGCGCGTAAACGGAACTGTCCAAACCGATGTTGTATTTCAATTCTTGGATATTAATGCGGTAAGCGTTATTGGTCTGGGCGCTTTCCGGCACTTTCGCCACCAGCCAAAAAGTAAGCGTGGCGTCAGCCGCTATTTTGTAATTGCCTAAACTGATGTCCGCCGCTACCCCGCCGGCAAGTTTTGCCTTATCTATCGTTACGACTATTTCTCTAGTTTTCGTATCCATTAAAGAAACATCGTTATCAATGTCAGGAGCGCCGTTGAATTTTTCCAGTTGCAATTTTAAACGCTGGAGATAAATGTCTTCGCCCATGTTGCGCAGTTCAAACTGGCCTAAAATGGTATTTTCCTGCGCGCGAAAAATTTCCGTGTCTTCGTCGTCCAATTTGGAAGCGATCAAACCGACGCCGCTCCGCTTAAAAACAACTTTGTTGTAATTATCGTTTCCGCCCAAACCAATGGGAAAATTTTCGGATAAGCCGGAGACGGTCAGATTAAATCCTTGTGTCAGACCTTTTACTTTGATGTCTTCCGGGCTGTCAAACACGAATTTCAAAGTTGAGCCCTCCCCTTTTAAAATATCCGCTTTGAGCGTTAATTCCACCGGCTTAGTATTCGCGACGGTGATTGCATTTTTGCTCAAATCAAAAACCGCTTTATAATTTTGCAAATCCCGCACGGTAGCAACGAGCGTATTGTCCCGATAAAGTGAAATATTATCAATGTCGCCGCTATTAGCCGTGCCGTAGCTGGTAAAAGCAATGGAACTGATAACCGCTTTTTCATTGCCGGTTGTTTCGCTTACGCTGAACTTGGCGATGGTTTCTTTCTTCGCGCCCAAATTTATGTCGCGCGCCACGCTATTTATTTCCCGGCTTAATATCTTCACCTGTCCGACCAGCCCTTCCGCCGCGACTAATTTATGAGTCGCGCCCGCGAGCGGAAAAATACCAGTGATAACCGCGTCGGAAACAATGTCTTTTTCCGATTGCAAATTCAAATTGAAAGTATAATTAATTTCGTTTGCGGCCGCCAAACTTACTTTTACGCGCAAAAGTTTGGGCGCGGAACGGGGAACGACTATCGGATTTTTATCAAACGCCACTTTAATCGCGTTACCCGTGATACTCATGGAGGAATTAAACTCCAGTCCGTTTTCATCTTCAATTTTAACCGCGGTTATTTTGTTGACATTTAACAAGCCATTTTTGGTAAAAGTTAAACTCGCGATATTTATGTTTCCGCCCAAGGCCTGCATTTTATAAACCGCGGCGATATTGCCGGCGGTAGAATAAGGAAAAATGCTCGCGGCGGGAGATGTTTGGTCCAAAGTGACAATTAATTGTTTTTCGGAATTTACCACTATTGCCGCCGTGCCGTCGGAATTTTGTTTCACTAGACTGATGTCAAAATCAATATTGGCGTAGGTGTTTAAATCGGCTGGCGCCACGGTTAAAATTTTGTTCCAGTCAAAACCGGCGTTTATAAATTCGTTCGCGGAAGGGACTGCCGCTTTTTTACCGTTAATGATAAAATAAACCACCGGGTTGTCAGCCGCCTTCAGCAAAACGGCATCTTCCCAAAAGCTTAAATCTTTAGCGGAAACCTCCACTACATTCGCCCAACTGTTGCTTGGGTAAGCCGCGAAAGCCTGTGGCGTTAAGTGATATTTTTTTAACTTTTGGGCGTAAGCCAAAAAATAAGTCCGACCGGTTCCCTTTTCTTTAACTAAACGCGCGAGCCAATATTTGTCCAGCTCTTTCTGGCTGATTAATTTTACATTATTAGCGTTATAATCATATGATTTAAAAACCTCTTCGTTAACGATTGGATGTTTAAAGCGGCCGACTAGCGCGTATACGGTTGCGTTTCCCGCGAGTTTTACCAATTTTACCTGGCTACTGAATAAACTTAAGCCGGCGGCGCTATTTACTGTTTTTGTTCCCAGCACATGCCCTTGCTCCAGATATTTGCCAAAAGCGTACGAAAAAACCACTGCCGCTAAACTAAAAGCCAGCAGGGTTAAAATGATAAACCACAAAATTGATGTTTTGGCTGTTTTAAACCAAAGAGTCGTAGTCATTTGTGTTGATAATATTATCTACAGTTTATTATAACACAAATTATCCCCATGCAACAAATTTAAAAAGCAAGAGTCATTCTCTTGCTTTTTTTTGGAGCCGTCTGCCCGCCGAGTCGGCGGGCGACCTACGATTTACCCGCCCACAGCTACGCAGTTGCTGGCGGGTAGCTTTGGGCGGGTATCATTGAGCCACCTGTCGGATTCGGACCGACGACCTACGGTTTACAAAACCGTTGCTCTACCAGCTGAGCTAAGGTGGCATTTCTGTCATTCCCGCGCAGGCGGGAATCCAGATATATTTATGTGACGAGATTCCCGCTTTCGCGGGAATGACAATACTAATAATATCACAAACTCAATAATTTTTCAATATAACTCTCTACTGAAATTAAAGGCTTATCATCAAATTTAAATTCTTGATAATTATCAATCACCCATTGCATTTTGTTTTTTAAACTTTCCTTATCCCCCGCTTTAAATAAAAATTCCGCGTCTAAAATTTCCGGGATGCCGCCGATATTTGACGCGATTACCGGCAAATTATTTTGTTGCGCTTCCTTAACAACCGTCGGCTGGTTTTCATAGCACAATGAAGGAACAACTAAGCAATGAGATTTTCTCATTAAATTTTGCGCTTCTTCATTATCCTTTTTGCCAAAAAATTTTATATTTTTTAATTTGTAATTCGTAACCTGCCTGCCGGTAGGCAAGGTTTGTAATTCGTAATTTTTTGCCCCCACTATCCATAATTCAACCCGCCTTTTGTCATTCCGAGGAGCTTGCGACGAGGAATCTATAATAGATTTCTCGCCCTCATTACTTCGGGCTCGAAATGACAATGAGGAAAATATCAAGTCTTCAAACGCATCAATTAATAACTCCACGCCCTTGTGTTTTTCAATTTGCCCAACATACAAAAAGATAAAACTGCCGCTGTCATTGCGAGGAGCGACCGTAGGAAGCGACGAAGCAATCCCGTAATTTTCTGATTTCTGCGTTATTGGATTAGCCATTGTCATTTGCTTTGTCTTTTTAAAAAATCCTCTTTTTACATGTTCGTCCAAGAGCCATCGCGATGGTGAGATTACAACATCTACCGACTCAAATAATTTTTTGTTGCACCATTGATAAAACCGCGCGGATAAACTATCAACTTTTTTTTCTTGCCCGACCATCATCAATCCCGACGGATGTAAAAGTTGAATATCATGCAAAGTGTGAAAATATCTTTTTACTCCCGCGGCTTTTATCGCTCGTGGCGTTAAAAATCCTACTCCCATTAAATTATGTGTCATCACCAAATCCGGCTTTTCCGTTCGCAAAATTTTTTTAATTTTAAAATAACTCTGAACATTAAACATATCCAGCAAATGCCAAACGAATCTTAATGCTGTCGGTAGCTTTCCAAGATTATAATAAGAAATTATGTTCCACGGACAAAAAGCCAGTATTTTGTATTTGGTGTTTAGTATTTGGATTTTAATTGAAAATTGAAAATTGCCGCGCCCGCCTGCCGCGCAGCGGTCGGGCAGGAAAATTGAAAATTGGAGTGGTTGTATACTCACAACCGCGACTTCATGTCCGGCCTGAACTAAGCCGTCAGCTATGGTCGCAACAACGCGTTCCGCTCCGCCGCGGGCGTATTCGCCGAATAAATTGTTGATTAAGACTATTTTCATAACTCCTATAAATTACAATTCCGAGTACTAGAGGATAATATACTCTAGTAAGTATTTTTATTTAATCCGTAATTCGTAATTTTTAATTGATAATTACTTGCAGCCTTTCTTTAATTTTCCCCCAATCATACTTAGTCTCCACCAGTTCTCTTGCCGCGCGCCCCATTTTTAGCCTTTTTTGCGGATAACGCAAATATTCTTCCAGTTTTTTTTGCAAATGCCGCGCGCTTCCGGACGCGACCGTAATGCCCTGCACGCCGTTTTGAAACACCGAGCGCACGCCGGGCAAATCCGACGCCATCACCGGCACGCCGCACGCCATTGCCTCTATCAAAACAATTCCGAACGCTTCCGATTTATCAACGGAAGGCAAAACAAAAATATCCGCCAAGTTGTAATGTAAAATCAATTCTTCGTCGCTTACCCGGCCGGTAAAAATAACATCTTTTTCAATTTTTAATTCTTTAGCTAAATTTTCATATTTTTGCCGCCTGTCCCCATCTCCGATAATTAACAATTTAACATTTAACAATTTAACAATTGCTTTAATTAGATTATCTACTCCTTTAAAACTGTGCGCCTCGTCCAGCGCCCCGACAAACAAAATTACTTTTTCCCCTTTTCTAATTCCTAATTTATCGCGCAGTTCCTGCAACTCGGGAATGTCATAAGGAAAAACATGAAACTTGTCCAAGTGCACGCCAAACGGAATTTCATAAAATTTATCCGGCCATTTTTGAAAATATTTTTTTATGCTGGAATGAGCAACATAATCTAACGACGCGCTGATGATTTTTTCCGCCCGCTTAAACAGACTTTTTTTTATGATTAAAGACGGCAGGCTCAAAATTTTCATTTTCCAAGAAAGCGCCGGCGTATCCATGTGGAAGTGAATAATTAACTTTATTTTTGGATTTAATAATTTAAACAGCCAAATAATTTCTGTCGTGCCAAAAAATGGGTAGTGTAAATATAACAAATCAAATTCTTTTAACTCTTGCCATAATTTCAACAGCACCGCACCCTTGCCTATTTGTAATGTTGGTTTGATATATTCTATTTTCAAATTGCCATTGCAAACATGCCTGTCTGGTGGGCAGGGATTGCTTCGCTCCACTTCGTTGCGCTCGCAATGACAAAATGGAGTAAAAACCGTTACTTGATTTTGCATAGCCAAAAGCCGCGCTATTTCATAAGCGCTGTTCCCCATACCGCCAATATACGGCGGAAAAGTCGCGGTAACTATGGCTATTTTCATAATTAAAAATTATAAGTAGTATCACTTCGGCGTTCTACCGTTAAAATAAAAATAGAACCATCATTCTTTACCCGATAGATGATTCTAATTTTCCCCTTACGAACGCGAAAAATATTATTATATCCTTGCAACTTTTTTATTTCCAAATTATCAAACTTCCTGTTTTGCAAATTATTCAAAATTTCTTTTGCTTTCATCCGCTCTTTAGCGTTCAACTTTGCCAGCGCTTTGGATATCTTATCCATAAATTTTTTTAAAGCCGCGACAAAACATCTTTAATATTGACTCCGCCTTTTTTTATCTTAGTAAAATCAATCACTTCTTCCCAAGTTTCTTCTAATACCGGCGCTATTCTAAATAACGGCCTTGATTGCTTAAAAATAATAAAAGATTCACCTTGTGCTACTTTTTGAGCATATTTAGTAAAATTTTGCCGCAATTCTTTTAAACCAACAATATTTTTCATATTTTAAAAAATAATTAGTTAAACTTTAGGTTAACTTTAGTTTAACAAAAAATCTGCAAGACGTCAAATATCAACTAGATACTTGTGGTTTTTAATTTTGGCGGGCAGGTATTCCTGCTCTTCCTGATAATTATACTCCGGCGAATATTTATAACCTTTGCCGTAATTTAAATTTTTCATTAATTTTGTCGGCGCGTTGCGGATATGCAGGGGCACAGGCAGAGTGCCGTATTGCTTAACATCAGCCTCCGCTTTTTGATAAGCGGTGTAAAGCTCATTGCTTTTTTTTGATTTTGCCATGTACACAACCGCTTGCGCCAAATTAACCCCGCACTCGGGCATGCCGATAAAATGACACGCCTGATATGCGGCAATTGCCTGCGGCAAAGCCAAGGAATTGGCAATACCGATATCTTCGGACGCAAACCTGATTAAACGCCGCGCGATATATAGCGGGTCTTCCCCGCCGATAAGCATGCGCGTAAGCCAATACAGTCCTGCGTCCGCATCCCCGCCGCGCATTGATTTATGCAGGGCGGAAATAATATTATAATGCTCTTCGCCGGACTTATCGTACATCAATGATTTTTGCAAAGCGTCTTCCGCGACTGCCTTTTTTATATAACTTGTAGTCTGTGCCGCCAATTCCAGCGCATTTAAAGCTACGCGCGCGTCGCCGTCCGCCATTTCCGCCAAAAATTTTTTGGCATCGCCGTCAATTTTTATATTTTTAAATTCCGGCTGTGCTAACAAAGCTCTGTCAATCAACGCTGTGATTTCTTCAGCGGTTAATTTTTCCATTACAAAAACGCGGCAACGCGACAATAGCGCCGCATTGACTTCAAAGGAAGGATTTTCCGTCGTCGCGCCGATTAAAGTGATTATGCCGCGTTCCACGTGCGGCAGAAGCGCGTCTTGCTGGTTTTTATTAAAACGATGAATTTCGTCAATAAAAACTATCGTCTTTTTGCCCTGTATTAATCTTTGCCGCGCATTTTCCGTCTCGCGCCGAATGTCTTTGACGCCGCTCTCAACCGCGCTTAATTGCACGAATTCCGCCTGCGTCAGATTCGCGATAATGCGCGCAAGTGTGGTTTTGCCGCAACCCGGCGGCCCCCAAAAAATCAGCGACGGCACGCGGTCCTGTTCCACCGCCAGCCGCAGAATTTTCCCTACGCCGATAATTTTTTCCTGGCCGACAAAAGTGTCTAAAGATTGGGGACGCAAACGATCGGCTAACGGTCTATTATAGCTATTGACATCTATTTCCATATAGGTTATAATGTGAAGTTCAAGTTAATTTTGAAAAAATAAATATCGGAAAGGAATAAAAATGAATACCCTGAGAAATCTTGAAATTGATATTACTAATGGAAAATTAACTCAAGAATTGGCCGAAAGATGTTCAAAACGTCGGATGTTAATAACAAAAATTGTTGATGAAAGAACCGATCTTATAACCAGACGGAAACTTTCCTCGTTAGCTCTTTCATACGGTTTAGTAATTGACTGGGCACCAAGCAATCCAAGCAATGTTTCAAGCACGGCAAGAATTTTTATCAGACCTAAATATTAAAAATTAATGTAACGCTGAATGCTCCACTCCGCTCCATAAAAGCGGAGTTTTTATTGTCCGTATCTTCTCTCCCGCTTGTCATATTCGTCCAAAATATTGATGACGTCCATTTCTTCAAAATCCGGCCAGTATTTTTTTAAAAACATCAATTCCGCGTAAGCGCTTTGCCAAAGTAAAAAATTAGATAAGCGCTGTTCTCCGCCGGTGCGGACAATGATGTCCGGGTCAGGCAACTGCCCTTGGTACAAATATTTGCGAATAATGCCGTCATGGATTTGTTCTTCGTTTAAACCATGATTCACTATTTTTTTGACAGCATCAATTAATTCCGGTCGGCCGCCATAATTAAAACAAATGTTAAAAGTGCCGGAAAGATGCGCTTTGGTTTTTTCCATCGCTTCTTCGCACAGCGCCGGCAGTTCGCCGGGTAATTCGTCAATCCGTCCGCTAAAAACGGCACGATAATCTTTTTTTTGAAATTCTTCCTGCATTTCTTTAATTCCCTGCCCGAGCAAATCCATTAAATAATTGACTTCCGCTTTCTCGCGGTTCCAGTTTTCCGTGGAAAAAGCGTACACGCTCAAAACTTTTACCCCGCGCAAAAAAAACCAATCCGCCGTTTGCCGCATTTTTTCGTAGCCCTTACGATGGCCTTCCAGTTGCGGCAGGTTGCGTTCGCGCGCCCAGCGCCGGTTGCCGTCCATGATTAAGCCGACATGAACGGGGATTTTTTTCTTTGCATTTTCCATATGTCATTGCGAGAAGTCCGCCGATTCGGCGGACGACGAAGCAATCCCGTTGTTATTGAATGCTTCTGTATGTTAAATATAAAAATCATTAATTAAATCA
>JALOBP010000041.1 GCA_023228295.1 Methanoregula sp. | reverse complement strand
ACCACAGAAAAACCGGGACCCCAGGTCGGGTGGATTACAATTCTCTCGACACCCTCAGGAGCAGAGGTCTCAATTGACGGGAATGCAGCTGGTGTAACCCCCATCAGCGGCAGGGAGCTGGGAGCAGGCACCCACACCATCCGGATCACGATGACCGGCTATGAACCCTATTCGACCGAGAAGGAACTCCATGCCGGTGAGCAGGCTGCGGTCGATGCGACCCTGAAACTAGTGCCGGTCACGACCGTTCCAACAACAAATCCTACCAGTGTACCGACAGCCATACCGACTACCCATGTAACAGCCGTGCCGACAACCCTTACCCCCACGCCGTGCATTGGCTGTGACAAAGGATGGCTCAAAGTGAACTGTAATGTTGATGGCGCCACGGTATCCTTTGATGGCCTCTCTTCCGGATGCACCATTGCGCAGGGGTCCTGTTCTGTTGAAGTCGGGACAACCAGCACGCCCTACCGGACATTTACCGTGCAGAAACCCGGGTACCAGCTCTTCACCGGTACCGTGACATCGTGGCCAGCGAACGGCCAGACCGTGAACCTGTACGCCACCCTGAACCCGAACCCCACACCGTCGTACGGGAATATTCAGGTCAACTCCAACCCCTCCGGCGCCATTGTCACGATCGACGGCGGAAACTGGCAGTATTCTCCAGCAACATTTACAGGCATCAGTGCGGGCGGCCACTCTATCCAGATCACGATGAGCGGCTACCAGCCGTACGGGACTTCCGCGTACGTGACTGCCGGCCAGACCGCCACCATTAATGCTTATCTTGTTCCCAATACCCCGCAGCCCCAGACAGGCTCCATCAATGTCGTGACCTCTCCCAAAGGAGCGGACATCTATGTTGACGGCAACTATATCGCCGAAAGTCCGTACGTGGTCACCAACCTGGCCCCGGGGTCGCACACTCTCCGGCTTCACAAGGCCGGTTACGATGAGTACCTGTCTACCGTCACCGTGAACGCAGGTTCGCAGACACAGGTCTCATTGACATTTACACGCCAGCAATCGACAGTAGGTTCAATCGAAGTTGCATCCACTCCGGGAGGTTCATCGGTCTATTTTGACGGGAACTTCATGGGACAGACACCGGTCGGCAGCTATCTCGATCTCACGAGTATCCTTGCGGGATACCACACCCTCCTTATTCAGCATACGGATTTCCAGGACTATACCCAGACCATATACGTAAAAGGCGGAGAGGTTGTGACCGTCAACGCCCAGCTTACCCCCAATGCGCCATCGCCGACACCTGATACGACCGGACAGATCATCATCGTTTCAACACCGGCCGGCGCCGAACTCTTCCTTGACAATATCTTCAGGGGTATCACTCCCGTGACCCTTTCCGACATCCCGGCGGGCTCTCACGTAGTTACGGTAAAGCAGACCGGATACACCGATGCTTCCCAGACCGTAACTGTCACGGGCGGGCAGAGCACACCGGTTGCCATCAGCCTTGCTGCTGTTCCTCCGACAACAAAGTCAACGGTGACGGTTATGCCGGTCATTGGTGCCCTTGCAGGTATCGGGGCAATCCTTGCTCTTGGCCGGCGGAATGAATAGACAAACCTTTTTTCCCCTGGCCCGGGACGGGCCGTTTTACAATCCGGATAATTCGGATCTGCGTGGCACCGGTTACCATGATCTTTTTTGTAAATGGCACCTGATCATAGCGTAAAACAGGTAAGGGATAAGAAACCTGTGGGAACAAGGTTACGGTCTTATTTTATGGGTATCATCTGCTGAGTCGCTCTCATCGTGACATAGCTCACCCTTATTGATATGACCGGATGTTCCCCAGAAGATCTCGAAGATACCGGAGGGGTGATTGCAGCGCGTCAGAATGATAACAGGTGGTTGTAAGGGAGACCAGTAAATTCCATCATTTCCAAATTTTCCGAATCGTATTACGGTGATATTAAGGACCGGGAATGCAATACCCGGTATCTGTTCAGGTACATTCCATGCCATTCGAATGCAGCCAGTGCGGTGAATGTTGCAGCCATCTCGGCCTTGTCCATACGATCCGAAAGGATTTGGGGGATTACCGGTATCTCGTAAATAACGAGTATACCGGTGAAAAAACCATTGTTTCTGTTGATCCGGACAAGATTGACCTTTTTTCTGACCGTACTCTCTTTGCCGAACGCCCCGAAGCCTGTCCGTTCTTCCGGTTCGATCACGCCCTCTCAAAAGGGTTCTGTACAGTCCACCTGACCCGCCCGGAGATCTGCCGGGACTATGGCTGCTGGCGGATGCTGATCCTAGATGCCGATGGAGGAAGGGCCGGGCGGATCATGTACCAGCGGTTCCTTGCTTCCGAAGACGAACGGCTGACACGGATCTTTGAAGAACAGATCAACGACGGTATCGTGCCGGACGATGCAGCGTGGGACAAACGAGTGAAACTGGCGCTCTCCCGTGCAGGTTACATGGTCCTGATGTAAGCAGGCCCGGATCCGGAATTCCGGCACCGGGGACAGAAATTTTCCTTTAATCGTGATCCGCTGTAAATTTGTTGACTAGCCTCTCCCGATGATGCCAACCGGTTTTTACTGCATTATTCCCGTTTATGAGGATTCAGGTATGAAAAAAATCCGGATTTTCTTCATACAAATTGCTATTACTATCTGCCGGTCTGCCTGCCGCGGCCGGGTGTGCGGGTATTTCCATTATTCCAGTATCTGCTTCCTGGTCATGGCAATACAGGTATGCAGGAGATTATGAATACGGCTCGGCAAATTCTGTGGAATCAGCATATTTATGGGCAGATTAACGCACATTACTAACATGAAACCCGGTTCAATTCCATTCCTGGCCCTGCTGTTTCTCGGCATGTTTCTGGCAACCACCGGCTGTACCCAGGATCCGCCCGATGCTGCCCTGCCAGCACCGGGAAGTACCGACACCATCCGGCAGACCTACACATCCAATGAGACGCTCGTTGCTTTTGTTGACCGTGCGGCAGCCTATGTAAATGCCCAGGGCACGGAAAAGGCCCTTGCTGAGTTTAATAACCCGGATGGTTCGTTCATCCAGGGGGAACTCTATATCTATGCCTATGCGTTCAATGGTACGACTCTCGCCCACCCGGTCAACCCGGAGATGGTCGGCAAAGTCCGCACTGACAACAAAGCCATCGGCATTTTTGTAGACGAGATGGGTGCGGTTGTCCGGAACGGGAGCGGGTATTACCGGTTCACTTACATCAATCCTGCCCACAACAACACACTCGAATCAAAGATGGGGTACGGGGTGAAGATGGATGATGACTGGTGGCTTGGTTCCGGAGTATATACGGGACCGGTAGAAACGAACTAAAATATTCCTACTTTTTTGTTTTATCGCGGGTCTCGTAAGATTCAGTATCATCTGTCCGGTAAAACATCCGGATGACGATGGTGAATCACCGGGATGTGTGCCATGGATCCATGATATCCATGTAACCTGCTCCGGCAGAATCAATCTTCATGAGATAAGGATGAAAATTTTTCATTGTATTCAGGATCATATATGCCCTGGTAGATTCCGTGAGGCAAGATACTTCTCTTCTCCGGCCTGTGCCTGTTCTTCCCATGCACTGACGGTTTTGGTATACGATGCAAAAGCCGGGTTGTAAACAATCCCGGTTGCACCCTCTTTGAGCCCGGCAACCCGTTCCCCGCCGCTGAATGATCCATTGAGGTGTTCTGCGATGCCGGTGTATACAAGGCGGTCAACCCGTTTTATCGCTGACCCGAGCACGAATGCCGGGCCAAGCGGGGACTGATCGGAATCCGTTCCGATGACATACCGCCCGGTGGTTGTGTTTGCTGCATTGAACGCCCCCATATTGGATATCCCGGCACAGGTGTAGATCACATCTGTCCCGTTGCGGTACATTCCTTCAGCGATCCGGCCTGCTTCTTCAGGGTCTGTGAACCCGGCCGGGGAATTTTGCTGCACATATGTATGGTCGACGGTAATCGATGAATTGACTGCACGGACCCCGTCCGCATAACCCCGCAGGAAGGTATCGAGCAGTTCCGTCTTCATTCCCATGATAATTCCGACCCGCCCGGTTTTCGTGGCCGATGCCGCAAGAACCCCGGAGAGGTAACTGTCACCATAGGATACTATCTCGTACGCGCTGACATTGCCCGTCCCGATTCCTGACTGGTCGATGGCGAGAATCCGGATGTCCGGGTGCGCCTCTGCGAGCTGGCGGGTAAAATTTGTGTACTGGAAACCTATCGTAATGATAAGGCCGGGTTTTTCCATATCACGGGCATTTTTAAGAAGCCCCGGGATGGTTTCATGATCGCGCAGTGTGAATTCACGGACGGTAAATGCCATCTCTTCCTGTGCAGCCCGGAGTCCCGTGTACGCGGCGTCGGTATACGAGAGATCCCCTTTCTCTGAGGCATACACGATATACACGACCGGGACAGTAGTAGGGGAAATGATTGTGGATGACGGCTGGGTGCATCCGGAAACGATGAGCAGCAGTGCCAGGAGGGTAACAGGAGCAATAAGAGGTACCGCCTTCATGAGTACTGGTTGGGAACGATTGGTATTTAACGGGGATGATTTTTGTTTATACGCCGTAACATGGCAGGAGCTTTTCTTCAGTGCGGATCTCCCGGGGGGGAACCCGACGGGCCGTTTCACCGGTATGAATGCTCTGTCAATCGTATCTCTCTAATCCAGGGACAACCCGGGGCTTATCTTTCGACATAAATAAAAACATCAGGAACATAACCGATACGTTATGGAGCCGGCGCAGCATCCGTATGATACACTTGCTGCTGCATTTGCAAACGGAAAAATTCCCCGCGATCTTCTTGCCTGCGAGCTCTGGCTTCTTTGTGCCATATTCTCAATCTACCTCCCGGTACTGAACGAATCGGCCCTCCGGATAATCTTTGGCATGCCCATCGTCCTGTTCATTCCCGGGTATGCCCTTATCGCTGCCCTGTTTCCCGCAGCAGAAGATATTGACGGAATTGAACGTGTTGCTCTCTCGTTTGGGCTCTCCATTGCCATTGTCCCCCTGGCGGGTCTTGCCCTGAATTATACCCCGTGGGGCATCCGGCTCGATCCCATCATAACCTGCCTTGCCATTCTCACAGTCGGCCTATGCTTTGCAGCCCAGTACCGCCGGGCCCGCCTTCCTTTAAAAGAACAGTTCAGCGTCCCGTTCCGGAAAATCCTGCAGGAAGTTAAGGATGAGTTTTTTCCGAAAAATGATAGTTCCCGCACCGATCGTATCCTATCCCTTATCCTTCTCATCGCCATCATTGCCGCGGTCGGGACAACAGTCTATGTCATCGTGGTTCCCAAGGAAGGCGAGAAATTTACGGAATTTTTCATCCTCGGAGAAAAACAAAAAGCTGCGGATTACCCGGCACGCCTTGTCCCCGGTGTCAACAGTTCCCTTTTCATCGGGATCGGGAACCATGAATACCGTCAGGTCAACTATACGGTCGAGACATATCTTTTACAGATGACCTTTAATGAAACAACCAACACGAGCACGCTGGTGTCCATGAACCTCCTTAACCGGTTCACGGTTCCGGTTGCGCACAACGAGACGGCCATCACCCCGTACTCATTTGCCCCGGAAACAACGGACGTCAACCGACTGGAATTTCTCCTCTTCAATGAGACCGTCCCGGATGACCGGGTCCGTGGCATGGACCGTATCAATGAAAGTTACCGCGACCTCCATCTCTGGATCACGGTACGGTCATTAACGGGATAAGCCGCCGGATTGGGACCGGGACGTTTCCCCCTCTTTGGCCCATGATATGAATCTCCGTGTCTTGCGCCAGCACTCCCCTACCTGATAGGCAATGTGCTGGTTCCCATGTCCCTGATAAAAAGTATCACTATGTTAATATGGTTTAATTATTCCGGTAATACGTAGTCATCGCAAACGCAAAAGGCACAGTGGGGAGGGGACATGGCCCCAAAAAGGGTCACTATCCACTCTCACTATTTCCATGAGGCAAAAATCACTCCGGCAATATCGAAAAGACTGCCGTTACCGCCATTTGTTTCTGGCCCGGGGTACACTGTTCGAGCTGGATATTTCTGTCTAACCCTTCTGCTAAAACCGTTGCATAGAGACTGCAGACCGGGCATGGATTAACCACGCAGCACCGGGGGGATTCTGCATACATTGCCCTGCACCCGTCAATAAGCTGGTAGTCTTCCATCGTAATCGTGATAATTCCCCCTTCATCCAGGGACCTGATTTGTGGCGTTACATCGAGAACCTCAACGCCCAGTTCCATGATGAGCCCGTGAAGTGCTGCCATATCTGAAGGTATCGCCAGGTGTTCCTTTTTCAAAAGGAGAGCATACAGGGGAGCGCAAGTCGGTTCTGCGAGAATTCCGGCTGCATCCGCATCGCTGACAAATGATTCCATGGACAGCGGGGCCCCGGTATATGCGGCGACCGGCAGGAACTGCATGGTTCTCTCCCGCCCGTCCCGGCCTTTTGGCAAAAAACAGGCATTTCCCTGGACCCCCATATCGGCACAGATCCGGACAAAGTTGATGCTGCCCTGGACCGGAAGGAGGCTCATGTACCTGAGATCGATCGGGTCGCTTCCGGAGATTGTCATAAAGAAGATGCCCGTCATGAGACAGACCAGGCCGGCTATGACCAGTGCGGCGGTCGTAAAATCGCCCCGGTTTGTCAGGATTGCGGTAGCAACGAGGATGAATGCCATGACAATGAGGGCAAGCGCAGCACGGTAATTGGGATTTACAGAATCAATCTTCATACCAATCAGCCCCCGGAATAGTGTTTCCTGAACTGGTAATTGTGAACTGAATGGATTGCAAGTACCAGGCCGGTTATACCAAGGATTATAATGAGCGGGGAAAGAACATGGTTTGACAACTCGATGAGCAGCGCGACAAGGAACAACCCACTGCAGAATAATGCGAATATCACCATGTCTTCCCCGGACTCAATAAATCCTGCAGCACTCACCACCATGCCGGCGAGTATGCAGGCACCAAACAACCCCGCCCAGATATTCATGCCGGCACTTGCAATGACAAGCGGCATTCCGCTGCACATAAGGTAGAACCCGCGGTCGGGTCTGGTGCGGGCCAGTGCGAGTACCGCAAGGACCGGGACCAGCAGGACAATCGTGAGGTACCATACCGGAGATGCAAGGAAGGCCGTTGCGAGAACGGTCCCTGCAGCAAGTGCAATGAAAAACCGGTATTCCGGCGCGAGTGATGTCATGGTCGCACCCCAACAGTTTTTTTGAGATTCTCCAAAAGATCGATATCAGCCATAGGTGCAGTACTGATGATCCTGAGGTGAACCTTGATCTTCTGGGCTTTCAATGGTCGGATCACGTGCCGGATATGGCTGATATCCCCGTACCCGAGCGAGAAGAAATATGCCTCTGTTGTCAGGATCTGGGAAAGTGTACGTGCAACCTGGCCGGAAAATGCCGGGTTCCGCTGGTATTGCAGCACAGCAAGGTACCGGTTCCGCAGGGATTCGTAAAAAGCCAAAACGCCGGGATCGGTTGCCTGCTCAAGCGCAGATTCGCAATTCCGGGTATATGACCGTATGTCAGAGCGATCCGGCATATGGTAAAAATGCACGGTGCGTTCTGCCGGGTGCATCCATTCCCGGATCTCTGCCATACAGCGTGCCCCGTTCCTCTCTTCACGGATAAGGTGGAGGATATTGGGCCCTGATATGATGAGGACCGAGACATACTGGAATGTCTGGATGTTCTGCTGTATAAGACCGGTGACTTCCGAGATCATCCGGCCGAATTCTTTTTCCCGGAATGGTGCACCAACAAAAGGAAGATCAACGATTACCAGGGGGGGGTAACTCATCGGTGCCGTGTATTTCCTGATGAATATCTTATCGTACTTGGCGGATATTTTCCAGTCGGCGTGGCGCAGGTCATCGCCGGACTGGAATTCCCGGAGGGAATGGATATCGAGGCCGCTCCATATGCTCGCTTTCCGGTTGTCACGGGTTCCGTCCGCCAGTTCCGATACCGGTGCGGCGAACAGTCCCGTGGGAAGCACAGTCAGGGTCGGTTCGCAGTCCATGGGGCGGGTCATCAGAATCGTTTCTTCAAAAAAATGATTCCGTACATTTATCGAGATGCCGGAAAAATTATGGGTCCCGTGAATGAGAGGAATGATCCGGTACGTGCATTCAATTGTCCGGGGCTTTGGACCCGGTCGTGCCGCTATAGTTGTCGTGCCATCGTCAAGAGTCGTGGTTGCCGGGATAAGATCCGCCATCTCCACCTGCATGCGGGGCGAACCCCGGAACGTAATGCCGGACGAGACCTGGAGCGAGGTTCCTTTCCGGACCGGGTTCCGGCTCAATGTCCGCCGGACCTCAATCGATGCAACAATTTCCCGCAGCTGGTGATCGAAAAGAAGATACTGCCAGACAATGACGGCGACAAGCGTACTCCCGGCAAAAAGAACGGCCATATCGTCAAGAATAACCGCCCATGCAAGAAGGAGAATGCCAAGAATGCACAATCCCTGCGTACACCGTCGCGGCAGCAAAACTCAGAGCACCTCGACTTTTGTGAGTATCTCATCCATGACCTGGCTCCGTGTCAGTCCCTCGATCTCTGCATCACGGGAGAGGACAAGGCGATGGGAGATTGCGGCCCGGGCGATCTGTTTGACATCGTCGGGGATTACGAAATGGCGATTATTGAGGGCAGCCATTGCCTTGCTACCGCCAACAAGGGCAAGCGAGGCACGGGAAGATCCGCCAAGCTCGATATCCGGGTGTGTTCTTGTAGCAACAACCAGGTCACGAATATATTTCAGCACGGGTTCCTCGATGGAGACCTGCCGGATAACCTGGATATGCCGTCTGAGGACATGCGGGGTGAGAATTGCATCGAGTGTCCGGGAGTACGTGTCCCAGTTGAGCTGGCCGGCATGTGCACGTTTTATGATATTGAGTTCATCATCTGCCGCCAGGTAATCGGACCGGATGTTGAACATGAAACGGTCACGCTGGACCTCTATCAACGGGAATGTTCCCTCGAACTCGTGGGGGTTCTGCGTGGCAATAACAAAAAACGGGGACTGCATGGGAAGCGTAATGCCGTCGAGAGTGACCTGCCGTTCACTCATCGCCTCGATGAATGCGCTCTGGGACTTGGGGTTGATACGGTTGATCTCATCGACAAGAAGGATGTTGGTGAAGACCGGTCCCTTTCTCATGATGAATTCCCGTTTGTTCGGATCATAGATCCGTATGCCCAGCATGTCTGCTGGCTGGGTATCGATTGCTCCCTGGATCCGGTTGAACCCGCAGCCGGAGATAAGCGCAATGGTTTTTGCAATGGTTGTTTTGGCCGTGCCGGGGACACCTTCGATCAGGATATGGCCTTCGTTGAGGAGGGCGATGAGGATCAGGTCGATAATATCCTGGTTGCCGACAACAAATTCATTCAGTTTTTCATTGATTGCCGAAGCAAGCCGGGCAATTTCAGCAATCTCTTTTTTTAAGTCCTGCGGGGAGAGCATTGGAATTTCGGAGCTTTCTTTTTTCTGTGATCCAATACTGTCAACGGGAATCGCCGTTCCACGGGGACTGTAGGAAATGTCGGTTTTTCCATCGCGTGCGGTCTGCCGTGACATATCGGCAATTTTTCTTTCCAGATCGTGATCGCTCATCCTGTCACCTAGATCATCCTCATTTTCCATGCTCCTGCTATGCCCAGTATGAGCAGGCATAATATGAAAATTTCTATATTTACTGCATTTCGGACTTCACGAAGAATTCCGCCAAACCTGGTAGCATCCGCTGTGCGGGAGTTCATCTGATCGATAAGAACCGGGCTGTCTCCGGAAACAAGGTTATGGATAACGTACCTGTTATTGTCATTGCCGGTCCCGGAATACATGCTGTTGATGAATATGCTGGGATCGGAGAGGACAATGATCCGTCCCGATCCTTTCGGATCCGTGACCATGACCGGAAGTGTCCCCATATCCTCCCCCCAGTTGAACCTGCGGTCGCCATTGGCATCGGACCAGCTCATGACGGACGTCAGCATGAGCGGTGTTCCCCCTTCAAGCGGGGCAGCACGATCCAGTACCATGTCCGCAGGCAGGGGGAAGGGGCTCTCTTGTGCCGTGCGGTAAACCACGACTGAATAGGGATCATTGTAACTCCGGTCGATACTGGAAATATTGCCTGGTTGTATGGAGACCCTGCTGCCGATTCCTGATAGGATTTCGTTTCCCGTGCCAAAATCATCGGCAAGGAAGATCGTGTTTCCGGATTCAAGGAATTCATTGTAGGCCGTAAGTTCCTCTTTTGTCGGGGTACGATGGGGTGCAATGATGAGAAGTGTTGTATTGCGGGGATGCCCGGCAAGATTTTCCGGATTATTGATTTCTGTGAAATGGTGCCGGTTGAGATCGGAGAAGAACGAGGACGTGCCATTCCAGCCGGTATTGGAGCGCGAGAACTCCATGTTGTTGAGTGAGAGGTGCATGATGAGAATGAATACTGCTGCAAGAAGTACGGCTCCTGCAATCCAGCCTGCAGCTCTAATGATGTTCACCTTCCATGAGATCATCGGCAGAGTCTATTGCTGCTTCAAAGATTGCCTGGTCCCTGACCGAGACCCGCCCGCCATACCGGACCCGCTCATAGATTGCAGTGAACCGGGAGAATGCGCCGCAGTAGGGTTTCCCCCGGCAGTTCCGGGACATCTCCCGTGCGGTAAGCGTCCGGTGCCGTTTTATGCCGAGATCGCGGGCTAGTATTCCTGCCAGGTGTTCGTATACGATCCTTGAAGCGGCACTCAATCCCCGTTCGTTCAGTACGCGGGTATAAAATTCTATGAGAGTCTCGCCACTGATCATTACCGGATTCGCGGGCCGGGCCGGATAATCCGGGGTGATGCCATCCATAATCGAGGGTGAATTTTCGTCAGCGGAATCGACTATATCCCCGGGGATTCCTGCCGGTGGAATTTTTTTACGGGTCATGCGGTTCAGGTAAAATGCTGCTGCTGCCAAAAACAGGAAGAACACGACAATAATCGCCACAAAAATGGTCAAGCCCCCGGTTTCAGATTCAATACTCTGAATAAGGGAGATCTCGACAACCTGCGGTTCACTCTCCGAAGGATTGATCGGCAGCCCGTCTCCGGTGAAACCAGCAGTTACCGTATGTCTCCCAACCGGTAGCCGGATCTCCTTCATAAAGAGTCCCTCTGCATTGGTCTTGGTAATGGTGATGTGCGTCTTGTCCCAGACCAGCTGGACCGATGCCGATCTCACCGGCTGATTTGCCATCACGGAGCCGGTACAGTTGACATTACCGTCACGGTCCGGCGCACTGATGGTGAGGTTGGTTACGGAATCAACCTGGCTGACCGTCAGGGTCCGGTTCACCGAACGGGAGGTTGTGGACCGGGAATAAACCGTATGCGTGCCGGCAGCGATCCGTTCGATGGGGATTTTTGTTGTATAATACCCGAACGCATCGGTATCAACCGTTTTTACCTGCTGGTCATCCATGTAGAGAGTGATCGGTTTTCCTTCAGCACGAAGGGTTGTATTGCCTTTCAGGGTCAGGGAAATTCCCATGTACTCGATGGTGTCCAGGTATTTCCCGGTATCCGGCCTGATGAACAGGGAGACTCGATCATCTCCGGGAACGAGGGATGTATCAACGGCAAGTTGTGTCTCGGCTTTCGGCTGCTCGATTTCCCTGACAATCTGTTCTACCTGTTTCTGGCTCTCCTCCGATTGTGTTATGTTAAGGCCGAATTTTTTACCGGATTCAACGATCTTTTCCGTAGCGTTCCGGTAGCGTTCATCAAGACCCCGCACTTTTTTCCGGATCGTATCCCCCTGCAATCGGATAGTTGTCAGCATATCCTGGTTATTCTGGCTGTGGTACTGGATCTCCATCATCTGGAGGGAGTCAAGTGTTGCTGATGTATTCATCAGGGACTCTAATATCTCCTTTTGTAATGCGGTATTTTTTTCAATCTCCTGGATCTGGCTCTCGTTCATGTCCAGTCTGATAATGAGGTTTTTTATGGATCCATGGCTCCTGTCGAACCGTTCAAGATCCCGCCGCGCCTGTTCGATATCATGGATCCGGATATTCAGGGAGACCGGACCGGAAAAATCGATAAAGTCCTGGATTAAGGGAGCGACGTCCGTGGTACTGTTCTGCGACTGAATTTTGAGCGCGTCAACATTCTCATGAAATTGCGAGGCAAAAGAATCCTGTTCGAGTGTATAGAGCAGGGGGGTCGGGAACGAGAGTGCCAGAGCAGCAAGGATAGCGATGATGATGACTACGAGAACAGCATTCCGGGCATTCGGATTCATGAGGATAAGATCTCCATGATTTTTGTCGTAACGATCCCGCCGAAAATAATGATCCCGACAGCAACAACGTATTTGAGGTATCTCATGTATTGCGGGAGGGAGAACTTCGTGTCCATCAATTCAACGATGACAAGAAGCCCGATAAGCCAGAGCACAAAAAAGATCTCAAGGTCAATACGGGATGCCAGAAGCATGAACGTACTGATAATCATGAGCCAGAGTGCAATTGCAATGACTGCCGCGATCTTCTTTTTCATCAGGTCCCGGATTACCTTTAGGAATTTCGGATATAGGTAATTTTCTGATTTTATATGCAGGTATAGATATCCCGTGTGGGATGCATGTTTTTTGATCCCTGTTACCGGTTTTCCCCGGAGGAATCGTAAATAAAATCTCTGGTGCCGGGCGGAACCGGGCTGGATCATTTAAAAATCCGATCAATAGATTTGAATTTTTCTGTACTACAGAATACCTCATTCACTATGGTGGGGCAAATGCCCCTATGCATCCAAAGGGATTCCTGCTGCCGGCCTAATAAGGTCCCCCGCGGCGGTTTCAATTATCAGTCCATATATCATTTGCCAGAAATTTCATTTTAAGAACCAGATAATTCGTCGTCATCCCGATTAGGGGCGCCTTAGTGACGGGGCGAAGTTCCATGAGCGTCAACATTTTTTTTCCGATCATTTCACCAGAACAGTTTTTTTAACGATCCGCAACTGACCATGTTCCCTGGTAAAAATGCTGC
This sequence comes from Methanoregula sp., assembly GCA_023228295.1. GTDB lineage: Archaea > Halobacteriota > Methanomicrobia > Methanomicrobiales > Methanospirillaceae > Methanoregula. The sequence continues at coordinate 12,792 of JALOBP010000041.1, read as the reverse complement.
TGAAAACATCCCTGTTTTTTGCCACGGTGTTGGAGAAACCTTATCATCTCTATTGGGAATAGTATGCAATCAATGAAATGGATGATGAAGCACGTCATTGGGGGAGCGGGGATATGCATTCTTGTGCTTATCCTGGCAGGCTGCCCGGCACAGGCGTTCACGGCCAGAACCCTTGATATTACCATCCAGGATAATACCGATGCCCGGATAACATTCGATTACGATCTCACCTGGTACGAGAATGTTGCGGTATTCGCACGGATTGCAGATCCGTCAACTGAACTGGCAAAAGCGTTCAGGTTCCAGTCCAGCAAAAATGTCATGGTCACCGGGGTATCGGGAAATCATGCACAGTTCTTCATTGAAGATTTTGCAACCCGCAGGGTGACCAATGGGGTTGTCTCCCTGAATTCACCTTCGCTTACGTTCAGGAGTGCCGGAAAAGCATTGGAGACCTTCTGGTTTGCCCGGTTTATCCAGGCTGATTTTTCACCAGATGTTACCCGTGTCAGTTTCCCGGACGGGTACACTGAGGAATTTTTCAACCAGGAAGAAATCCCGCCTGTCCGTCATATCATTGGAACCGTTTCATAAGAACAGAACTGCCCGGATTTTTTTAAAAACCTGGGCATGGATCACCATTTACCTGTTTTTTTCCGGATATCATCATAACAGGTGAATCCATTCCTGTTGAAACCCGGTTCCCGGGTATCCTGACCGGCAATGAATATATGGACCCGGATTAATCATGGAATTGCCATTGCCATTTTATCTCTGCTCTCTTGATTCACCCCGTGGAAACAGAATACGAAAAATAATATAATGGGAGGCAGAATTAGATTTCATGGAAAAGATTCAGATTCAGTTCAAAGAATCTGATTATAATGTCTATTACGATTATTGCCTGAAATATTACCGGGCCCATGATACCGTAAGGAAACAATCCGTTCACGCCTTTCTTGATCTCTATGAGAAGGGAATAATCCCGGTTGAACCGGAGGATATCCGCCAGGCCCGCCGGTTTATTTCCGGAAAATGCGAGGATCTTAAAAAAGAGCATGCCGGCACCGGCAGCGAAGGGGAACCTGCAATCCCGCTCCAGGTACGGATCTGTTCTGACCTCCTTTGTTTTTGCGATGACCTGGCAAAGATGTTCCGTCTTGTCCAGAAACAGGGTGTTGCCGCAAATTACCTGATGATCCTGGGCACTTTTTCAAAAGTGATTGAAGAGAACAAAAACTCGCACCTTTCCGGCATGTATAACCTTGACCGGAAACTCATCGAATCTCTGGCAACGCCCCTTGCCGAGAACATCCGCGTAAGGCTCGGTACTGACCGGAACTGGCGTTCGGCACTTCGTGAGCTGACCGTTATTGCAGCCCGGTTCAACCAGAGGTACCCGGAACCAAAGTTTGACCAGGATATTGTGCTTCTTGTCGGCCCGGCGGTTGTCCGGCATTTTGAAAAAGGTGTGGAGACCCCCGATATCCTCTCGCTGATCCCGTCGTGTTATGAAGAGAGTGACCTTGATGAGTTCGAATCTTTCTTAAACCAGACTCCGGATATCCTGAGGGATGATGAAAACGCCAGTATCAGCTGGGATGCAATATCCGGGCCGCTGGATGAGGTTGCCCGTGCGGTTGCAGCACAGCGGGAGCAGTGGGCAAAGGAGAAGGTAAAGTTATCCGATCAGCATGCCCCCTCATTACAAAATGGTGGCCAATCTTCCGGTGCGGGCCATGTTACGGAGAGCCTGCTTCAGGCAAACGGGTACAGGACATTTGATATTGCCGTGAGCCCGGACCTGACGAGCCGTGTTGAAACTCCAATGACGATCCATCCTGTTTCGGAAACCGGTTCGGCAGGGCCTGCAATGCAGCCGTTTATCCCGGTTTTTATCGGGATATCGGTAATCATCCTCTTTGTTCTTGTCAGTTCGATCATTTCCGGGGCATGGAATCCTTTTGATGCCGGCAACAGTACGGCAATTAATTCCACCGGTAACCAGTCTCCTGCTATGGCAGTGAACAAGACCGGGGCAACCGTAACACCAACAATAAAAGTGACCCCGAAACCTACGACCACACCTGCAAAAGTCACGGTTTCAGCCATTCCCACCGCTAAAGCATATTCATCTGCGGACATTGGCTACCATCTCATTGAAATTGCATTCGGCCCCGACAGCAGTAAAATCCAGAAAGCTAATAAAAGCCTTGTGGCTGTATCTTACCTTGGGCCCTATAAGGAGACCGATGTCACTATCCTGAATGATTTTATCGGACAGTTCAATGCGTATTCAGCTACTACAAAAATTTCAACGAATGTGAACTTTAACAGTCCTGCGGATATTACCCTGGAATTTTTACCGGGAGAATCGTTGAACCAGTTAAATTCCGATCTGACACGTGCAAGTTATAAGAATGTCGATTCCGGGACCATTTATTTTATCCGTAGTGAAGAAAAAACCTTTATAAATACGGATATGAGCGGCAATGTACGGAAAAGGTGGATACAGCGGGCGATCCTCTATGATCTGGGTTTCTCTGGGGAAACTGCAAAATATTCAGACAGCCTGTTTTATACTGACACTTCCCTGGGAAATCAGATGAGTTCTTTAGACTGGAAAGCCATCCAGTTGATGTACGGGAAAAAAATTACTGACGGGATGACAAAAGCCGTTGTGAAAACTCTCGTCATCTAATTAAAAAAAACGGGAATGTTTCAAAAAAAATCTACGGAGTTTTTTTCACGCGAGAAAAATATTTTATCGGAATGATCAAAAAATGTTGACGCCCACGGAACTTCGCCCCGCCACTACTGCATCCCCAATCGTTAAGGCCACGTATTACCGGCAACCCGAATCGTGGCATCACCCTGTACCGCGCTCCCCATAAGGGGCTGGTGGCGTTCGGGCGAGGCACCTTTTCACAGGAAAACATTCTCTGCAGAGAAAAAACCGGGAACGTTCGTACCTGATTTCATTTTATCGTACTGCGGATAATTGTGTGCCAGCGCCAGGCAGGATATGCAGCAAGGGCAATAACTACGCCGCCAATGAGCAATTCCTCAGGCCGGCTCCAGCCAAGAACAAGGAAGGATTGTCCTGTACTTCCCAGCCCGATAATTATTCCTGAAATGATACAGAGGATGAGTGCACATGCAGCGGCTGCCGTGGAGAGATGCTGCCTGTTGTTACTTATGGCAGATAAGATCCGATGACGATAAATATAGACAATGATGCCGGTGGCGAGTATGAATACGAGGGCACGTTCAAAGGGATTATTCAGTTCCCTCATCAGCATGGTGAAAAAATAATCTTTGGTGGTCCCGGCCTGGAATGGGCCAAAGAACGGGTAATACCAGCTTTGAGGTTGCCGCCACATCAGGTCAAGGATCTGGTGGGAGAGAATCCCCATGCCAAGCGCGATAACGCCGGGATCTTTTTTTAATTTCCAGATTGTAAGGCCGATTGCGAGGACAAGCAGGGCGATAAGGAGCGTATGGTTGTAAATCCTTCCATACCCGATCGTTGTCGGGAAGAGGAGATACCCGACAGGTTTGTCGATCAGGTCCGGAAGAATTGCACCGACAATGCAGGGAAGCAGCCACCGGTCGTCCCGGGTAAAATCCCTGATGAGAAGCCCGATGATGATACCGGTAACAAAGTGGAAGAAAAAATACATGGCGTGATCTGCTATTATCCCCTTCATCTTTTAAAAGTTCAGCTTTGACAAATTCTGCCGGTTCTGCCGGATTTTTTTTCAAATGCAACCGTTACGGAAAATAATATCGTGGAGACCGGTCCGCACTGCCGGCATATTGTAACAAAAATCCCTGCCATTCCCGGGGTCGTTCGTCGGGGATCATCCGGTCGCACTACCATTATGGGAGATACAGTCCGGGGACGTTCATTCTCCGACGGAGAGTTCCGGCCCGTGGCCTTGCCGGGCCACGTCCAGGGGTCATAATTCCTGAAAATGAGGTAATAATTCCCTCATTTTTGTTCAATTTCACGTCGGAGAAACAGGGGTCATAATTAGCCGTATTTGGTGGGACGATCGCCCGGAAAACGGGCCGGGGTATGCTGGAATGAAAGGAACCCCTGTTTTGGACTTCTCGTCCCTGCACGCCGGTACCGTCGAACCATCTCCACATGTCAGAAATCCCATCTCCCATCTCACGATCCCCCTCCCCATCACTCCCATCCCCCCACGTCATCCCGGCTCCGTCGGAGAAATTCCCCCCAGAGGGCCCAGCCCGTAACCGGTATCCGGTTCTCCGTCGTGAAGATCGCGATCCGGGGGTCCCTGGGGCACATTCAGGGACAGGCGGGGATGCCCGATAATCGCACAGAACGCGAATATGACGGGATTTTTGCTGGGTGATTTTTCGCAAATCCGGGGAATGAGGGAATGGTCAGGTCGGGTGGAGATCATGCATCCAAAGAGGCCTAAAGAGGCCGGTTTCCGGGCGAGGTTTACCCCATTTCAGGCCAATCGGAGGTCATTTTGAACGAATCTGAATAAAGAGACATATAAAATCGCGAATGAGATCCGTTTTTTGGTATTGTGGGGGGTCAACGGAGGCGATTTTAGGCCCGGATGGGAGGTACCCGAAACGGAAGGAGATTCTCCGACCACACCAGGGTCGCCCGGCCATCCCGCCGGTGCCGTACAGGAAAATGTTCTGGACCGACAACAGTGTACGGTAATCCATTGCACAAAACGCCCGGCAGAATTTTCCCGCACAAAGCATCGCAATGACCGGATATTTTTTCCAGGAAAAATTCCGGAAAACCCGGGCGGGAAATTTTCCGGATTTTTTTTGTTCCGGATTTTAAAAATATTTTCCGGAAAATCCGGGAGATTTTTTTGAAAAAGTCCGACAAAAGAAAATGGATTTTTTAGAGAATTCTTTTCCGATAAAAAAAATTTCCAATCAAAAGAATTTCTGACCGGTTTTGTTTTTTTGTTCTCGGAGAAATCCTCTCTCGCAAAGATGGGGGCTGATGCCCCCATGCCCCCTGAAGGATAACTGCCGCCGCCCCGGAGGGCGCCCCGCGGCGGCCTCAATTCCTATCATCCCGGGAACCGGAGAATTTTCATTTTGGAGTGAAGGTAATACGTCGTTATCGCTCAGCGGGGGATGCCTCAGCGGCGGGGGCAGAGCGCAAGCGGAGCCCCCGAGAGCGTCAGTAATTACTGGATGATTTATTCAGAGCAATTTTTCCATTCAAAAAATCCATTTCCATTCACCCTATTTTTTTTCAAAATACTCTGCGAGATCGAAAAAAATCCGGACCCGTAAAATTGTCACTATGAAAAGCATACGATATAAAACCACCCGTATTTCCAATGGCATTTAATATTTTATTGCCGCGGGTTCATTCCAGAAACAGCACAGTCCCGTAGCACAAAGAAAAAACTTATCATATAGGTAAACAATCATAAAAGACTACAGATATTGCCGGTACAGATCAATACGCCATGAGGTTTTCACCATGATTCCCGATAACCTGCAGAACAACCAGATGCCATTCCGGATCCAGCAGTCAACACTGATCGGGCTGCCTTCTCCCGGTGCACTACGGTCGGACCATTTTCCCGGCGTACGGATCGGGTCGGAGCCGTCCATCGGAATGCATTGCGTGATCTATGGCAACGTGTTTATCGGGGACCGGTTCAGCTGCGGGGATAATGTATTCATCCGCGACAGCACGGCAATTGGCGACGGGGTCAGGATCGGCGAATGGTCGTTCATCGATTCAGATGTTGTGATTGCCGATTCCGTGACCATCGGGAATGAAGTATGGATCCCCCGGTTTACCCGGATCGGTTCCGATGTTGTCATCGGGTCGGGGGTTCGGTTCGTCATGGATCAAATCTTCCCGCAGCCCCGAATTCAAAAAAACCGTGGCACCATTCTTGAAGACGGATGTGTCCTGGAGAACAATGCCGTTATCGGGCCGGGTGTCTGTGTTGGAACCGGCGCCCGGGTACCGGAAGGTTCTGTTGTGACTGGGGATGTGCCGGCAGATAATTATGGGGATCAATGAGGGAAATTACCATGATACCGTTTTATTACGATTGTGCCAATCCAACCGCTTCACCGGAAAATTTTTCCCGGACACGTTTTTACCGGTACCCGGCTGCAACCTCCGGAGGGATCTGAATGGATGTTGGTGTTATCGGATGCGGGATGATGGGAAAGAACCATCTCCGGGTTTATTCTGAACTCAAATCTGTTGACCAGATCTATGTGTATGATCCGGATCCAAAGTCAGAAAAATTCTTATCATCTCATTGCGAAGCGGTTACCTTTTGCCCGACTATTGAGAACCTGATCGAGAATGTCGGTGCCGCAAGTATCTGTGTCCCGACGCCCTATCATTTCGCCGTCGCCAAACAGATGATCGAAGCCCGCATTCCGATCCTCATAGAAAAACCGATTTGCCAGACTGTAAAAGAAGCCGAGGAACTTGTAAACCTGATCCCCAATGACCTCACGGTAGGTGTCGGCCATATCGAACGATTCAACCCCATCATACCCGAGCTTGCCCAAATCATCAAGCGCCCGCTCTATATCGAGATCAACCGACACAATCCCGGATCGTCACGGATTGTCGGGACTTCCATTATCGAAGACCTGATGATCCATGATATCGACCTGCTCTTCAACCTCTTCCCTATAAAGAGCTGGGGCCTTTCATGTTCGGGAGGCAATGATGTTGCGACCGCACTTTTCACGATCAACGATTGCCCGGCAATCCTGACTGCCAGCAGGAAATCATCCAAGAAAGTACGCAGGATTTACATTGAAGAGGAATTTTTCACGGTCGAAGGGGACTTTATGGCACAGGAACTCTACATCCACCGCAAGCCGGGCCGGTTTGTCATTGAAGGTGAGCGGTATTCCCAGGAGACGACGATAGAGAAAGTCCAGGTGAATAAATCCGAGCCGCTTAAGAAGGAACTCAAGACGTTCATCCGGGCCGTGCGGGACAGGACAAAATTCCCGGTGACACCCGGACAGGCGCTGAATAACATGATACTCTGCGAGCAGATCCATACGGGTATGGCACGACGCGGACAGGTGCAATGGCCCGTGGCATCGGGTCCTGCCGCAGCGGACAGGAGCACATTCCCGACATAAAACCAGACCGGAATATTTTAACCGGCATTGAAGGAGATTCACGGTGAGGTACGGAACAAACATTCTTGGAGAGGGAGCCCGGCTTTTTGAACCGGTTACGCTGGGCTTTCCTTCACGGAAATACATGGACACGGCTGAATTTCGAGGAACAACGATCGGGAAAAATGCAGTCATCCGGTCGGGAACGATCATCTACTGCAATGTCACGATCGGGGATGGTTTTTCCACGGGCCATAATGTGATGATCCGGGAAGATACCACGATTGGCAATAATGTTGCCATCGGGACATCGAGCATCATCGAAGGGACGTGCACACTGGGCAACAATGTCAACATCCAGAGCATGGTCTTCATTCCAACAAACACATCCCTCGGCAACGGGGTCTTCATCGGGCCGAATTCCATCCTGACCAATGACCGGTACCCGCCCACCGGCAAGCCCGAACTCAAAGGGCCGGTCATCGAAGATAATGTTGCTGTCGGGGCGAATGTCACCATACTTCCCGGTGTCCGGCTCGGCCGCGGGTCGGCCGTTGCAGCGGGATCGATTGTTACAAAGGATGTCCCGCCCGGCGTTCTTGCGATCGGCGCCCCGGCCCGGTTCCGGCCCCTGCCCCGGGAGATGATCCGGCCATGACCGGCATACCCATTGCCCGGCCGGAAGCAGGAGACGAGGAGGTCCATGCGGTTGCCGAAGTCCTCCGGTCCGGCATGTTTGCCCAGGGACCGGTTGTCAGGCAGTTCGAGAACGAATTTGCTGCATTATGCAACACCAGGCATGCGATTGCGGTGAACAATGGGACCGCGGCACTCCATGCAGCGCTGGCTTCTGCCGGCATCCATGCCGGGGACGAAGTGATTGTCCCGACATTCTCCTTCTTTGCTACGGCAAGTTGTGTCTCGATGTGCGGGGCGAAACCGGTCTTTGTGGATGTTGACGAACGCACGTTCGGGATCGATCCGGCGTGCGTGAATAATGCGATTACCAAAAAAACCCGGGCGGTGATCGGGGTCCACCTCTTTGGCCAGCCATTCGATGTCCAGCCGGTACACGAGATCTGCGATGATCATAACATCCCGCTTATAGAGGATGCGGCGCAGGCACATGGCGCCATGTACCATCAGAAACCGGTTGGCAGCCTGGGAAAAGCCGGGTGCTTCTCCTTTTACCCGACCAAGAACATGACGACCGGGGAGGGGGGCATCATCACCACCGATGACGATCATTATGCTTCGGTGATCCGCCAGTTCATCAATCACGGGCAGAGCGAGAAGTATCTCCATACCATGATCGGGTACAATTACCGCATGACGGATATCGGTGCGGCCATCGGACGGGAACAACTGAAGAAGCTCCCGGGGTTCAATACGCAACGTGAAGCAAATGCCGGGTACCTCTCGTCGCATATCAGGGAGGCCGGGATTGTCACGCCCTATTGCATGCCCGGTGCCCGGCATGTCTATCACCAGTATGTCCTGCGGGTTCTTCCGGAATTTTCCCTCACGAGGTCCGAACTTATCGCCCAGCTTGCCGGAAAAGGTATCGGGACCGCAATCCATTATCCCATCCCGATCCACCGGCAGCCGGTATACCGGAAAAGCGGGACGGAGGTGTCGTGCCCGGTTGCAGAACGCCTTTGCAACGAAGTGCTCTCCCTTCCGGTGCACCCGAACGTCACCGGTCCAATGCTTGAAACGATCTGCGAAGCAATAAACGGCGTGAGCTGAATGCGTGCGCGTGTAATGGGTTCCATGATCATACGGGAATATCCCGGGCCGACCGGGCCGGGATGGAGACGTTAAACCATGAAGCCCGCACTTGCCGACATGATTGCACAACGGGGACCGATCCGTACGGTTGGTGTCATTGGCATGGGCTATGTCGGGATCCCGTCGGCACTGCTCTTTGCGGATTCACCGGCATTTTCCCATGTCTTCGGGTTCCAGCGGGAATCTTCGGCATCCGGTTACAAGATTGCCATGCTGAACCGTGGGGAGTGCCCGCTGAAAGGCGAAGAGCCGGGACTTGAAGACCTGCTGAAGAAAGTTCTCGCGGAAAAAAAGTTTGAATGCACATCGGATTTCTCGAAGATCTCCGGGCTCGATGCTGTTACTCTTTCCATCCAGACCCCGTTTCTCAACAAGAAGGATCTTCTCCCGGATTTTTCTGCCCTGTTTGACGGGGTAAAAAAAGTGGGACGTTATCTTAAGCCCGGGATGCTGGTTGTCCTGGAATCCACGATAACGCCCGGGACAACAACGGGCATTGCCCGGGAGATCCTTGAGGAGGAATCCGGGCTTATCGCGGGTGATGACTTTGCCCTTGCCCATGCACCTGAACGAGTAATGGCCGGGCGACTCATCCGGAATATCCGGGAACACGATCGGATCGTTGGGGGTATTGACGATGCCAGCACGAAACGTGCCATAGAATTGTATGCCCCGATTCTTACCCGGGGCCGGATCATCCCGATGACGGCAACCGCAGCGGAAGTGACCAAGACCGCCGAGAACACATTCCGTGATCTCCAGATTGCTGCAATCAACGAGCTTGCACTCTACTGCGAAGCAATGGGCGTCAATGTCTATGATGTCCGCACGGGTGTTGAGAGCCTGAAAGGCGAGGGGATCACCCGCGCCATGCTCTGGCCGGGGGCCGGTGTGGGGGGGCACTGCCTGACCAAGGACACCTATCATCTCGAGCGGGGCGTGCAGGTCCTGGGAAAGGATCAGCTCGACTACCCGGCGGGTGAACCCTCGCTCTATGTCCTGGCCCGGCGCATCAATGATTTCATGCCCCGGCATATGTTCACGCTGACAAAGAAAGGGCTGGAGCGTGCCGAAAAAAACATTTCCGGTTCGAAGATTGCCCTGCTCGGCTGGGCCTTTCTCGGGAATTCCGATGATGCCCGGGACCCGCCGTCGGAATTATTTTATGAACTGTCACTCGGGGCCGGTGCGGTCGTTGCTGTTCATGATCCCAGGGTGAAATCCGTCCCGGGGATTATTATTGAGCATGACCTTTCATCGGTTATGAAGGGGGCTGATGCAGTTGTTGTTTTCACCGGGCATAATGAGTACAGGAATCTTAAGCCGCTTGATGTGAAGAAACTGTGCGGGAAGGATCACCCGGTTATCGTGGATGGCCGGAACCTGGTTGAGCCGGATGCGTTTATCGGGGCCGGGTTTGTGTACAAGGGTATCGGGAGAGGGGATAAGAATGGGCATGGGATACAAGGTGGATTGCCATGAAGATCGTTACGGTTGTCGGGGCACGGCCCCAGTTCGTGAAAGGTGTCCCGACGGGTTGATTTTCCCGACCTTGCCGTGCCGGCACGATTTACATCTGCATAAAAACTGAAGTCATGGATGTTAATCAAATTGATCTGAAATATTTATAGTACCAGGAAGACAACAGGGATCATCAGAAACCCGGAAAAGCACCGATTGAACTAAGGGGGGTTGTTACTATGACAAAAACAATGAAAGTTGTGTATGATGGATCTGTATTCCGGCCATCCGGACCCGTTCATCTTGAGGCCGGGAAACAATATACAATTACGGTGAAGCCTCTTGTAGAAGATCCAGATGTAGAGCGGGATCCGGCATTTGATATTTCATCCCTTGCTGTGACAACTGATATTCCGGATCTTGCAAAAGAGCACGACCATTACCTGTATGGACTGCCGAAACGAAGGAATCCATGAAAAAAAACCTCTGCTTCGTTGATACGGTCTGCTGGATAGCATTGTTGAACCGGCAGGATCGTCTCCATGGACCTGCCGATCAACGCTACAAAAAACTGATGAAAACCGGATTCCGGTTTCTCACAACTTCGGCTGTTCTTGAAGAAACGGCGAATGCACTGTGCGATCCTTTGTTTAAATCATCGGTTATCACGTTTTTCCATAATATAGAAAAATCAACTCGTGTTGAAATTGTCTTTGTTGATCCCATTTTATGGTCGAAAGGATTGACGCTCTACGAACAACGGCATGATAAAGCATGGAGCCTTACGGACTGCATCTCTCTTGAAGTTATGCGGGAACAAAAAATTCATGATGCGCTGACAAGTGACCATCATTTTGAGCAGGCTGGGTTCCGGGCTCTTCTGGGCGAAGAGGAATAATCAAGATAATACTCCAGGATTTATTATGAAGATTGTCACCGTTGTCGGGGCACGACCCCAGTTCGTGAAATGTGCCCCGGTCTCTCGTGAACTTCGTATGGATCATACCGAGATCCTCGTCCACACCGGGCAGCATTATGATCCGGAGATGTCGGAGGTTTTTTTTGATGAACTCCACATCCCGAAACCGGATTATAACCTTGGCGTGGGATCCGGGTTCCATGGAAAACAGACGGGGGAGAGGATAAGAACGGGCATCCAATGAGAACCGGTTTTTCTTGATGTCCATTCGTAAGTCTTAAGTCAATTGTAAACAAGGAATATTTTTGATGCGATATTTCATTACCGGCGGAGCAGGATTCATTGGCAGCAATTATATCCGCTATTTGTTAAACCGCAATCACAATTGTACAATTCTCAATTTTGATGATTTGACCTATGCAGGAAACCTGAATAATCTTTCAACGATCAATAAGGATAATCGCTATTCTTTTGTCAAAGGGAATATCTGTGATTTTCAGAAAGTTGACGAAGCCTTCGATCAATTTCATCCGGATTATGTTGTGAATTTTGCCGCAGAAACACATGTTGACAGGAGCATAACCAATCCTGACATTTTTGTGAAGTCCAATGTTCTGGGAGTCCAGAATTTATTGCAGGTTTCATTAAGACATGAAGTAAAAAAATATCTTCAGATATCTACCGATGAAGTCTATGGATCTCTTGGAAAAACAGGAACATTCAAAGAGACTACACCACTCGATCCCCGGAGTCCGTATTCTGCAAGCAAAGCCGGAGCAGATCTCCTTACACAGGCATATTTCCACACATACCAGCTGCCGATCAATATTACCCGGTGTTCAAATAATTACGGCCCGTACCAGTTTCCAGAAAAATTGATTCCCCTCACGATTCTCAATTGCCTGAACGGGAAAAAGATCCCGGTATATGGAGATGGCCTCAATATCCGGGATTGGATCCATGTTGATGATCACTGTTCTGCGATCGATCTTGTTCTTCATTCGGGTCTGCCAGGAGAAGTCTACAACATAGGGGCACATAACGAGCGATCGAATATTAAGATTGTGAAAACAATCATCCGGATCCTTGGAAAATTCCAACCCGGATTAAATATTTCAGAAGATCTTATCTCTTTTGTAAAAGATCGAAAAGGTCACGACCGGCGTTATGCAATTGATTCAACAAAAATTCAAAAAAATCTGAAGTGGGAACCATCGATCCCCTTTGAAAAGGGATTGGAAATTACCATTCATTGGTATCTCGATCACCAGGACGGGCTGGAGTCTGTAATCACAAAAGACTACCAATTATATTATGATAAACAATATGGTAAGAAAATCAGTTAGTTTTTCCGTTTCTTTGACTCTATGAGAAAATTATTTTAATATTTTTTTGGCTCTTCTCCCAATTTGGGATTAATGATTCGATAAAAAATCGCCCTCATTTGAGATCTCATTCTCATCAAAATCCTGCCCACCTCGGTCAGCTCG
>JALOBP010000040.1 GCA_023228295.1 Methanoregula sp. | reverse complement strand
AACGTGTTGACGAAAAAGTCTGTTGCCACGTCATGAACGTTAACGACGAGATCAACCAGATTCTTCGGATGTTCGGGCAGGAGTTCGAAAAATATTATGTCTGATGATTTTTCTGCCGAATGTCGGTTGGATACACATTATGACGGAGGATTATCATCACCCTCGCCAAAGCACGAAAAAAATATGAGAAATATGTACCGGAAGAAAATCTGAAAAAATTGATTACTTCTTCGCAATCGTCACAATGACGTCGCCAACCGTAAGAACATCCACCTTCGCCCCTTCTTCCATATAGGAATACTTGGGCGTGAAGACATTCTCAGGCAGGGGTGTCTCAACCCCGTCAAGCACAATCATCTGTGGGGGGTTGGCAAGTTCAGCCGGTGAGAGTGCCTTTACCGCATCCATGAACGCCTGCGCATCCTTGCGGAACGTCTTGCCCACAATTGAACGGTTGAAATCAATATCCGAGATCACGCGGTCGAGATGGGCGGCATCGGTCCGCCAGTGGACATCGGCATTGAGCGTGCGGCCGGTGTCGCCCTCGTCATTGACCGTGTGCGGGGCATAGATGGTGACCTTTCCGAGCGGGGCATTCAATGCAATGCCGGTATCGTGCTTGTACTTCCGTACTTCGGCAACAACCTGTACGAGAATGTCTCCTTCATTACGGGCCGCATCGTCATCGTACGTGAAGGATACCCACGGCTGCTTGTGAACGCTCTCACCCCTGAGGTACGAGTAGCATTCCTCGGCAAAGTAGGGTGTAAACGGGGCAAGCATCCGGCAGAGTGCATCGAACGCGGTGTGGAGCACGAGGCAGGCGCTCTTCCGGCTTGCATCGGTCTGGTAAAGTCGTCCCTTCACAAGCTCGATGTAGTTGTCCGCCAGCACGTCCCATGCAAACTCGCGGATTGCCTTGAGCGCGATATCGAACTGGTAGGCTTCCATCGCGGCACCGACCGCCTCTGCGGTATCCGAGAGCCGGACCAGAAGCCAGCGGTCGGCAAGGGCGGTGACCGGTTCGTTCTCATCAAACCCGCCTTTCTCGAGCTGCATAAGGGCAAACTTGGTGATGTTCCACATCTTGGTCTGGAACCGGGATGCTGCAACCACGTCGTTCCAGTTGAACATGATGTCGGAGCCGGTGGCAGCCCCCATCGCGCCCCACTGGCGGAGGGCATCGGCACCGTACTTGACGAGGATCTCCTCGGGCACGATGATGTTGCCGCGGCTCTTGCTCATCTTGAAACCGTCCTCTCCCAGCACCATGCCGTTGACCAGGATCTCGTCCCATGGCTTTTTTCCGGTGAGTGCAACTGCACGGAGGATGGTGTAGAATGCCCATGTACGGATGATGTCGTGGCCCTGCGGCCGGATCTGGGCAGGGAAGAACGGGGGGTTTCCATTGCCGTCCCAGCCGGTCACGTTCAGGACCGAGATGGAGGAGTCCATCCACGTGTCGAGCACGTCCACTTCTCCGGAAAAGTCAGTGCTGCCACACTTACACTGGAGCTTTGGCTTCACGAGCGTCGGGTCGACCGGGAGATCATTCTCGTCTGGAATCATCATTTCGCCGCATTTCATGCAGAACCAGACCGGGATTGGCGTTGCAAAGATCCGCTGTCTTGAGATACACCAGTCCCATTCCATCTGCTCGACCCAGTTATCCATCCGGAGGAGCATGTGCTCGGGGAACCATGTGATCTCATGGGCTGCTTTCTGGATCTCCTCCTGCTTGATTTTAACGAACCACTGCCGCTCTGAAAGGATTTCGATCGGTGTCTTGCAGCGCCAGCAGGTGCCAACGCGCTGGGCCAGTTTCTCCTGCTTGTTGAGGATATTCTGCTCCTTCATGTCGGTAAGGATCGCGGCGCGGCACTCGGTCGTGTTCAGGCCCGTATACCTGCCGGCAATATCGGTCATCTTTCCCTGGCGGTCGATGGCCTTCCGAAGTGCGAGATTGTGCTGTTTCCACCAGTGGACATCCTGCTTGTCACCGAAGGTACAGATCATGACAGCGCCGGAACCGAATGCGGGGTCAACGGCCTCATCCTGCACGACCGGGACATCGTGGCCGAAAAGCGGCACTTTCATTGACCTGCCCTTGAGTTTGTGGTAGCGCTCATCGCCGGGGTGCACGGCAACGGCAACGCAGGCCGCAAGGAGCTCCGGCCGGGTGGTCGCGATCTCCACGCCGTCGAAGTTAAAGTAGTTGAGGACGGTCTCGCGGTCCTCGTATGCCACCTCCGCAAATGCGATTGCCGTCTCGCAACGGGTGCAGTAGTTGACCGGGTGCTCACTCTGGTAGATGTAGCCTGCCTTGAGCATGCGGAGGAACGAGAGCTGCGTCTTGCTGTAGTACTGCGGCATCATGGTGATGTACTCGTTGCTCCAGTCCGTGGAGAATGCCATCTTCCGCAGGGTGATGCGCATCGCTTCGATATTTTTTATGGTCAGGTCCCGGCACATCTTCCGGAACTCTTCTCTTGAGACATCGTTCTTGGTGATATGGTTGAGTTCCTCGACCTTGACTTCTGTCGGGAGCCCATGGCAGTCCCAGCCCTGCGGGAACATGACATTGAATCCCTTCATCCGCTTGTACCGGGCAAAGAAATCGATATAACACCAGTTCAGTGCGTTCCCGATATGGAAGTTCCCTGTGGGATATGGCGGGGGCGTGTCGATGACGAACTGGGGCTTTTTGGAATCCTTGTCAAAATAGTTGTCCTCATCGCGCCAGGTTCTTCTCCAGCGCTCCTCAACTTCAGCAAAATCATAGTTCTTCGGCAGTTGATCTGGTGGCACCATTCGGGACAAGGTTGGTTGTGGAATAAAATATAGTAATCGTATCTGTAATTGAATACAAGACCCTTGTCTGCTCCGGAAGACCGGGCGGCTTAATCGTTTGTGATCAGAAATAAACTCTTTTTATCATAACGCCAAGTACTGACCAATGCAGCGACAGCGGGGCCTTGGGTATGCAGCGATACTTGTGGGTGCCGCTACGCTGGCCGGTCCTTATGTGCAACCGGCATGGCTGATGGCCCTTGTTGTCATCCTGTTCGCGCTCATTCTCTGGCGTTTTTTCGCAACCAAGTACCTGACGTACACCTTCTGCGTTCTTGCCGCGCTGTACGGAATCGACCTGCTGCCGTTCTTTGTCTTAGCCACCACCCTTGCCATGCTCGTGCTCGGAGAGCTGGTTTTCAAGAGCCGGACCGATGACCTGAACACCTATCTCTATTACATCATCTCAACTGCCTGGGCGGGTGTGCTTGTCATGGCCTACCTCCACGAGATGGAGTTCCTCACCATAACTTTCGGTATCATTGCAGCAGTGCTCCTGAAAGTTATCCTCCTGAAATTCGAGGATTCACTGATGATCGAGGGTATCGGGATCGCGATGACCATGTGGCTGATCCAGGAGCTCAATTACCATGCCGATGTCCAGCTGGTTGTTATAGCAATTATCGTGGGATTCACGTTCGGCTACTTCGCGTTCCGGGCAAAAACTGCCGATCTCACAGGTCTCTTTTCTGCAGCGCTGGTCGGTATTATCCTGCTCGTTTTTGCAGATGTCCGCTGGTTCATCATCATGCTCGCGTTCTTTATCCTTGGTTCTGTGGCAACGAAGTACAAGTTTGCGTACAAGAAGCGGATTGGTGTCGAGCAGGGAACGACCGGGGCACGGGGGTACCGCAATGTCTTTGCCAATGGGATCGTGGCTGCAGCGGCAGCGGTGCTCTTTGGTATTTTCCAGGATCCGATCTTTATTGTCATGTACGTAGGCTGCGTTGCGACGGCTGCTGCAGACACTCTGGCCAGCGAGATTGGTGTAACCGGTGGTATTCCTTACCTTATTACAACCATGAAGCAGGTGCCGATCGGAACCAATGGCGGGGTGACCATAACCGGTGAAACGGTTGCACTCCTGGGTGGACTGGCGATCTCGCTCGTGGCATTCTTCCTTGGTGTTATCACGCCGTGGATGGTTGTTGTCTGTACGGTTGCTGGTTTTGTCGGCACCAATATTGACAGTCTTGTCGGCGCAACGATCGAGAACCGCGGGATCTGGGGAAATGCCGGTACAAACCTCCTGGCAACAATCGGCGGGGGGTTATTTGCAATGATACTCTTCCTTGCCGTGAAAATCTGATAACATGTTGTGCAGTTTCCTGCTCATGGCGATGCGATCCCCGCGAGCGCAGGCACATTTTTTGTGATGTGGCGATAACCCGGATTTATTAGTTCGTATACCCGTGAATCGTGATCCTAAAAAGAAAAACCTGTCTTTTATGAGAATAGCTCGTAAAGAATAATAAGTCCGTAGAAAATCTCATTCGTCTTGATGGGGACGTATGCCCCCATACCCCCGTGAGGTGCCTGTCACCACCCCAAATGGGTGTCCCTCTGGCGGCATCAATTACCGGATTATCTTAAAATTTTCAAGATTTTTTTTTATGAGTACTGTAACATTTCGTTATCCTGATTGGGGTGTGCATCAGCGGCGGGGCGAAGACCAAAAGAGCGTCAACATTTCCTGAGAATATCTGCAGAGAAAAAAAATATCAGTATTTGTACCAGCGGCCTTTGCTGTCAAATTCGCCGGTCTCCTGCTGGATGGATATGGATCCGGCTGTAATTTTTTTGAAGAAGCAGGCCTTGTAACTGGTGAGGAGGGGAACCAGGATAAGGGCCCCGATGAAGAGGACTATTGCCGTGACCCATATGCCATCAGTACCGATGAATCCCATCAGTTCTTCCGGAGTTAATGCTGCCATCTGGGTTTCGGTATACCGGGTAAGCGGTTCGAGCTTGTCGAAGAGGGCAACTTCCCATGCAATCATGAGCCCGAAGATGATTGTACCGCATGTTAAGGCACTGACAATGTAAAAGAGGAGCATATTCATGACATTCTCTGATACGAGGATGATACTGCGCTGGACCGATTCAAAGACCTTCTTGTCCTCGAAGACTGCTGCCATGTCAAAGAAAAACGTGAGCATAATGGTGGGGATCATGACACAGATGGTGATGATACCTATCGTGCCGGGATCCGTGGCTATGCCGGCAAAACCGAAGGTGACCATGAGGATGAAGAATAAGATGATCAGGTTGAATGTGATGACAAGGAAGGGGATGAGGACCCGGAAATAATATTGGATCGCGCCATGGAGCATGGACCGGATGTCACCGCTGTTGTCCCGCAGGAGAACGAGCATCCCCACGATAAATACCAGCAGGACAAGGCCGAAGAGAATGACCAGGCGGCCGACAAAGAACATCCCGGTGAAATTGAAGAGAAGCCATATTCCCGAGAGGAAGAGTCCACTCATGATCCCCGGTATCCAGAGAAGCGGCATCTGCCTAAGCACGCGGAGCGCCTGTTTGAATGATTCTATCGCCATTGTCAACGGTTCCTCGGCATGGCTACGATCTCGCGTACCTGGAGATCAAAGAAGTTCGCGGTGTTGGCCGGGCGGATGACGCAGACCGTATCCGCACCACTTGCGGTTCCCCCGGCTGCAATCACTTCTTCTGAAACGCCCACGACACCCTGGTCTGCCGCGATAAGGACGCATTCCACGGCAACCTTGAGCCCGATGGCGATCGTCCGCCGGAGTGTCTCGGCAACAACTTCGGTCCGGGAACTTCCTCCCAGTTTCGCGGAGCGTGAGATGGCGCGCTCGAGGCCGGAGAGGGCATGTGTGCCGGTGACAATCGTAACCCCTTCATCCCTGAGCCGGGCTGCGATCCCGGAATCAAACTCCCATTCGCCCGGTTTACCAAAGCCGAAGACATGGGAGACGACAATGAGTTTCAGGCCGGTGCCTTTCATGGCTGCATGAAATAGTTCCGCGGTTGCACCGGATGTGCTTGCTACGATGATTGTTTTAATTCCGGACTCCCGTGCCCGCCCGACAGCAAACTGTGCGGCATCCCGGCTATTCTCCGCACCGGGCTTATCGAAGTAGTATGTTTTTTTCTCGCAATACGCCATAAGTACCTTTTAATAAGCCGGGATGAAAAGCTTTGTCAGATTTTGTGTCTGGCTTTTTGTCCAGTGACACGCTCATTACCATTATTTGAGGAAACTATATGCTCACCCTTGCCCTTGCAGGAAAACCCAACTGCGGAAAATCGACCTTTTTTAAGGCCGCCACGATGGCAAATGCCGAGATTGCCAACTATCCGTTTACAACCATCAACCCGAATTTCGGTGTTGCCTATGTGCGGACAAAGTGCGCCTGTGCCGGCCTTGATGTCACGTGCACGCACTGCACGGATGGCAACCGCTTTGTTGCTGTCAACCTCATCGATGTAGCCGGGCTTGTTCCTGATGCCCACAAGGGCAAGGGCCTTGGTAACCAGTTCCTTGACAACCTTCGCCAGGCCGATGCGATCCTGCATGTTATCGACGCGAGCGGCGGGACCGACAGCGAGGGAAATCCGGTCGGGGTCGGCAACCATGATCCGGACGTTGACGTCAGTTTCCTCCTGTTCGAGATGACGATGTGGGTCCACGGGATCCTCGACAAGCACTGGGCGCGGATCAGCCGTCAGTCTCAGGGTAAGGGTGCCGCAATCCAGCAGGGAATCGCCGATACCTTCGTTGGTCTTGGTATCTCCCTTGAAGACGTGCGCGATGTGGAACTGAAACTCAAGCTCGATCTCGTGCATGCGAGTATTGAAGATCTCGTCCCGCTCTGCGCGGAGATGGTAAAGATCTCAAAGCCCATGTTGGTTGTGGGGAACAAGTTCGATGAGGCCCCCGAGGCCCTGCGCACAAAGCTTGCCGCACAGAAAGTAGCATTCGCAAGCGCGGCATCCGAGCTGGCACTGCGCAATGCGGTGGCAGCAAATGTAATCAGTTACCTGCCGGGCGACGAGCAGTTTAAGGTTGCCAATGAAGGCACCCTCTCACCTGCCCAGAAAGCCGGGCTAGCCAAGATTGCAGAAGTCATGAAGCAGTGCAAGGGCACCGGTGTCCAGCAGGCAATCAACCGGGCGGTCTTTGAACTCCTCGACATGATTGTCGTTTACCCGGTCGAGGATGAGAACCACTACTGCAATAAGCAGGGCGATGTCCTGCCGGATGCATTCCTGATGCGGAGAGGTTCAACGCCCCATGATCTTGCCTACCAGGTGCACACCGAGATCGGCAAGGGATTCCTGTACGCGATTGATGCCCGGACCAAGATGCGGATCAAAGAAACTCATGAACTCAAGGATGGCGACGTCATCAAGATCGTGAGTGCAGCCAAGTAAGAACTTTTTTTTATGCTGTATACCCGTTTCCGTATGGAATTGTATCTCCTTGACAAAACCGAACCTGTTTTTTCCTCTTCTCCGATGACTGCCAAACAGGTTTCTTCACATCAGTCCCCGGCCCCCGGGCAAAAACAATGTCATCACCATACCCCACCCAATGCATTGGAATAAATGATTGTATCTGATCTGGAATGCCCGGGCCGGATACTGCCCTGCCCCTCCGGAAGCAAAGGGTACGGCAGGCAGGAATTCCTACTCCCGAATGAGGGGTGAGGTGCGGCAGGTTCACGGCACAGTATGACGATTGTCATCCAATCGTCAGACAATCCCGCCGCACTTTGCCGAAAACTCTCATTTTTACCGGTTTTTCTGCGCAAAAACGGTGTTTTTCCCAGAAAGATTATAAAGGGAACATGAGAACAATGCATTTACCGAAGATAAGGCAGGAGGTGGAGAGAATAGGAGGAGAAATCTATCAGGCCCAGGTGATCAGGAATTTCTTTGACTGTATCACCGGCACCGACCGGAACCTGACCCGGATATACATGTGTGTCATGAGCCTTGCAAAACTCCGCATGGAACCCCCCGAGAAGATGTCGGCCCTTGTCGACCAGTTGCGCAAGAGCAAGATGCAGAAGGAACTGTCCGTAGACATCCTTGACTATATGTGCGATGCTGCAAACCAGATCGAACTCTCGCAGGTCCAGACCGCGTTTGGCGTGAAGGATATCCGCGAAGTTGCGCAGGACTTTACCGGCATCAGCATGGACAGTCTGTAAATTACTTTTTTTGATTCTGGATTCCATCTGCCTCACGGATAATTCAGACCGTAAGGTGACTTCCGTCACGTGGGGGATGCACGGCAAATTCCGATTGGTTTTTTTAAAAAAATGGAAAATTAAAAAACTGATCGTTTGATCAGTCGTATTCCCGGAGCAGGGCCGGGTTCTGCTTTCTGATATATCAACAACCAACACAACCCGCCGCGATAAGTGCAGCGGTGATGAACGGGAAGCCAGTGTCCTGTGCTGCGGGTGTCGGTACAGCAGAGGTCTCACTGGCTGTTACCTGCCATGGGAGAGCAGGAGATCCGGGTACCGGTGCGGGATTGTTTACCTGCGGGGACGGTGGAGTGGAGATCTGGTCGGGGGTAAATGCCGGCAGGCCCCTGATGCCGTCCTTTTTGTTCCCTATTGCGAGCACCGAATGCCGGTCCGCGCCGGCCCTGAAGTAGAAGTCATTGCCGGACGAGGATACGAACGTGGTCTGGAGCGGCTGCCACCCGCGGATATCGTAGATAATGATCACGATATCCGCTGGGGTCACTTCCTGTTTACGGATCGATTTTTCGATTTCCCTCAGGATCGAACCGGGAGTATAAACCGGTTCGTTTGGGGTGATTATGATAATTAAAAGGGCCGGGAATTATTCCATGCCCAGTGCTTTCTTGTAATCCGAGATGAGTCGGACAATCATCCTGCGGTGCTCTTCGAGTGCCTCCTCATCATCCGGTGAGGTAATGAGAGCGACAACGTAGATCAGGATATGGGCGTTATCAAGTTCGAGGGTTCCCGGGTCCTCAATCTTCTCCGGTGGGATGGTGATGGCGGTAAAGGCACGCTCGGCTTCGGTAAACTTGATCTGGAGATCTGTGGTTACGTTCGAGTTGTTCCGGTCCTCGGCATGGGCCCGGAGGATCGCAAGGGCCTTTTTCAGGGCCGCACCGGATGAACTGTCCGGGATGAGCGAGATGGCATGGGAACATTCGCGGGCCGCGTTCTCGTACAGGCCGAACTTGAATGCGAGAAATGCCGACGCGATCTCGTGTGCTGTTGCGGGGGGATAGCCCGGAAATTGTCCTCTCATCCGCTCGATGTACGTGTCTAAAAATTTCTCCATCCTTTTCACCGTTATTGAATATACTGTCTGTCGGGCTGGAATCATGAGTCCTTCGGCTCAAACCGGCTTGCAATAATCATCCGGAATTAGCTTTATGGAGGTTGAGCATCAGCATATCTTTTATGGAACAAAGATTGGTAGAACCCCGGGCATCCATGGTTTATATCAAAAGGAAGCACCAATATTTTCGCTGACGGTATGGGTGCAGTAATATTTTCTGATGTGCACGCGGATGTTGCAGCTCTCAAAAGCCTGGGATCCTGTATACGGGCTCCGGCATTCCGGGCCGCGTTCGGGCCGGTGGATGTGCTCGTAAACCTTGGGGATCTCCTCCACCGGGGAGGCCGACCGCAGGAAACCCTCGAAACGATCCACGCCCTCTACCGAGAGTACCGGATGATATCGGTCCTGGGCAACCACGACCATGCATACCTCCACGGGATCCTTGTCAGTGGAAGCGATGCAGCAAGCACCTATCGCCACGAACAGCTCCGTGACTCCCCGCTTCTCTCGATTTTCGATGCCATGCCCATGGAATGGGTGGACAAAAATATGCTCTTTGTCCATGGTGGGCCTCTTGACCTCGGTACGCAGATCCTTCGGCTCAAATGCTGGCAGCGTCTCTCGCATGAGGATGGGGATTTTTTTACCGGCTATCACTATACAGCAGCCATGGCTTTTGATGTCCTTGAGAAACGCGGGCTCACGCACATGGTCTGCGGTCACCAGCACGAGCACATCTGCTGCCGGAAAACACCCGGGGGGATTGTCCAGACGGAACTCATGTTCGAACCTATGGTGATTGGAAATGATGAAAACATCCTTAATCTGGATGTCGCAAGGGTGCCGCTTGATTCTCCCAGTCTTCTCAGGGTTGGCGGGTGCTTTGGCCCTGCCCCCGAATTTGCGTACACTGATTTCTCAACATTTTCATTCATCCGTATTGCGCCCCGGCACTGAAACCGGCCTGAAATTATCTCTGGTTTTATCAAATATCACCGGTCAGATGTCCCCGATCTCGGTGAATTCCGTGTGCTTCGCGCTGTGTATATAAAGTCAGACGCGTATTCTCCCCGAATTATGCGATATATTTATATTCTGTTACCACAAAGTGGTTATTATGCCTCGGGCAGGCGAGGGACGTTCAGTCCGTATTGATCCTGAGGTGTATGAGGCGCTCGTAGCGCTCAAGCGCGGGAACATGTCGTTCTCCGATGTAATTGCGCAGATGCTCCAAGACTGCTATGGCTGGTCTGACGAATTCTCAGCCGGCCAGTGTGGACTGGAGGATTTCATCGACCCACAATTGTAATAAAGCCGGTGAAAACAAAAACCGGCCAGGAAAAAACCTATGGTGTCAGCTGCCATGCACACGATGGTATCCGAAGACCTTACCCCCGACCGGCTCAACCGGCTCATCGAGCATATTGATGAGATGTTCATGGATATGGATGATACTGAAGAATGAAACCTGAGTAATAAGGACCGCCGGTTATCAGCACAACCCTCATGCTGTTGATGGGAAATCATCTGAATATTGCACAGTCCTCCCCATAATCTCCCCCACTTTGTTTTTGAGTTCTTTACGGAGGACGGGTATATGCTCCCGTGTCTTCTGTTGCCAGTCTTCAAGTTCTTTTTGCGCATGCTGCTCTTTTTCCAGCATCGCACCCAGTTGCGTTTTTTCCCGTTCAAGTGAACCGGCTTTGACGATCAGGGGGTGGGCAAGAATCTCTTCATGCGCGCTCCTGCAGGCTATTTCCCGCATGTGTAATTCCGCACAGATCCGACCCATCTCTGAACCGAAGCGGACCGTATCAGTAAAGATCGTGCGCTCCTCTTTGTTTTTCAAAGCGACCTCTCCCGCCGCGATCATCCTTTCGGCAATCGGGCAGGCTGCTGCGAGGGCCGTTGCCAGTTCTGTGCTGTCCGGCAGTTCATGATCTGACAGGAGGGACATTGCATGCTTCAGGGTTCCAACCTCTCCGGTATGCTTCTGTTTTGATGCAATTTTTTCTGCTTTGCGCAGGACGTGGGATGCAGTCATGGAATGCGCAGCATAGGTCCGGGCCATTTCCTCCCGCTGTTGTTCCATAGTCCGGATGACCGATTTCTTCTCTTCAGTTTCGGCCATACGGGGATCAGAGGATATTGCCGCCATATCCCGGTCAATTTCTGCGATCCTTTCGGCAGCTTCCCGGATCCGCTGGATGGCGCGCTGGCCTTTCTCTACAGTTTTTTCAAGATCCCCGGTGCTGTCATGAATGGCTGCGTAAATTGTCCGGGCCCCGGTGATTGCAGTCATCTCTTTCCGGTATACTCCCAATGCAGCGGTGATGACATTGATCTCGTGTCCGATAGCATCGATCCCCTTACGGGAAGCTTTCATTTCGTCAGGGAATACTATCTGGAGATAGCGCCCCGGTCCGTTGATGCTGTTGAGGCAGTTCTTGACGCACTCCACAACAGCAGGGTAGAACAACTCGATATCCACGGGGAGTTCTTTGGCAAGGGCGGTATTCATTGCACGGATGTACTGCGGAAGGGTATTCTTTGCGATATTTTTGAGTTTGGGATGGATCTCGGAATCGTGCTCGGCGCCGGCAATTGTGGTGATGATGAGCTGGAGCTGGGCGATCGCATTGCGGATATTTTGTTCAGGTTTTTCGGTCTGTTCTTTGAGTAACCGGCATGCAGCAGCTTCGCGTTCATTGAGCATCGCCGGAATGGAATCGAATGCGATGGTGACGGATTCGGGCTCCCTGCTGCCGAAGAGTTTCTTAAACAAATCCCGCATATTCTTCACCGTCTCAATCGTTTCGGGAGATCTGCTGCATCCGCCCGGTTGCGTCAATCTCTTTGAGTACCTGTACAACTGCCGGGGGCACAAGGTTCTCCCATGGTTCTCCGGAAAGCATCCGCCGGCGAATCTCCGTGCCGCTGAGGATCTCACGCTCGTACATTGCAGGTGACTGGACATCGACTCCCGCCTCCGTGAACAACCGCACCACAAGGGGATTTGAGGAATAACATGTATCAAACGGGGGGCACATGGAACGGACGTGTGCAGCCCAGAGTGCATTCCGCTGGATATCCTCTATCGGGATGACATAGAACGGGCAGCCGAGCAAGGAAAGGGAGCGGGTGATCATGAGCACCCGTTCACCCGCAGTGAACGGGTTATCTGGGTGGTGTGAGAGCTGTGCGCTTCCAACACCGATGATGATCTCGTCCACTTCTCCTGCGATATGCTCGAGCACGGACTGGTGGCCGTTGTGGTAGGGCTGGAACCGCCCGATATAGAACCCGCGTTTCATGTTCATGGTTGTGCTCCCAGGTTCGCGATCCGTGCCGCAAATGCTCCGGCAGTGAAGCCGGCATCGATGTTGACGACTGATATGACCGAGCATGACTGGAGCATGCTCGCAAGAGCTGCCCGTCCTTCTCCCATGTATCCGTAGCCGACACTGACCGGGACCCCGATGACCGGTTTGTCCACAAGACCGGCAACTACGGAAGGGAGTGTTCCTTCCCTGCCGGCACAGACAATGAAGGCGTGTGCCGAAAGAAGCGGCTTAAGTGCGGGAAAGAGCCGGTGGATGCCGGCAGCGCCAACATCATATGCCGTTTTCACAACGCACCCCATTTCCTCGGCGATTACTTTTGCCTCCTCGGCAACGCGGATATCGGACGTTCCTGCTGTGATAATCGCAACAATTCCCCCGGTTGGTTTCGGTCCCGGGCCGTTACCCAGGATCATGATGCGGCCGACCTGACGGTAATCCGTGGCAATTCCTTTTTGCCCGGCCAGTTTTTTTACGCCTTCAACCTGCTCCGGACTGATACGGGTGATCACGCACCGTCCTGCGGAGTCTGCGTGACGGACAGCGATCTCCGCAAGGTGCGCTGGATCTTTTCCTTCAGCAAGAACCACCTCCGGCATCCCGCACCGGATAGTGCGCCCAAGATCCATGCACGCGATATCGCCAATCTGTTCCATCCTCAGCCCGTCAATCGCTTCGGCAGCTTCTTCGAGCGCGATCTCCCCGTTCTTATACTGCGCCAGGATGTCCGATACTACACGGTGGTTTGGCATGATTGTAATAATACAAATATGGACCGGCGTATAATAAGTTATTACACTCGCATGACGTACCTAATTTATGTGGCAATGTTCGGGACGTGCGTTACGATCTTTCTCTGGCTCCGTGATGCCCGGATCTTTTTCCGGACCGGCCTCCCCGGCTTTCGGAAAGCCGCATACTTCGGAGTCCTGTACGGCGCGCTTGCAACCTTCGGGACAATGATTACTCTGACTATGACAGACTTTGAGCTGCTTGGTCTTGGCCTGATCCTTGGTGCCCTGTACCTGCAGGGGAATCTCGAGCGGGAGAATGTCTGGAAGAATGAGGATACGTTCCAGCGCTTCATAGGAAGTGTTCCGATCAACCGGATGAATAAGAAATAATGGTATAACACGAATACAAGGATAGGGATTTTTTCATATGCTCCAGAAACCACGGGGAACCCGGGATTTTTTACCCGATGAGATGGAAGCGCGCCGCGCAGTTGAGTGGCGCCTGCGTGAAGTTGCACGGCGCTGGGGATACCGTGAAGTATGCACGCCGGAATTCGAAGACCTCGAACTATTCACGATGCGCTCCGGTGAAGGCATCATCGAAGAGATGTACGTCTTTGAGGACAAGGGCGGCCGGAAACTTGCCCTGCGCCCGGAGATCACTGCGGCGGTTATCCGGATGTACATCAACGAGGCGAAGGTCGCGCCAAAGCCCCTGCGCTGGTGCTACTTTGCCGACTGTTTCCGGTATGAGCGGCCGCAGAAAGGGCGGTACCGCCAGTTCTGGCAGTTCGGCGTTGAACTGATCGGGGCGGATACGGCTGCTGCCGATGCGGAGACGATTATGCTCGCGTCCGACATGCTGAATGCGACCGGTGTAACCTACGAGCTCAAAGTCGGCCACCTTTCATTCATGAAAAATCTCGTAAAGGATCTCGAACCCGCGATGCAGCGCAGGGTGCGGGTGCACCTTGACAAGAAGGATTTCGATGGCCTGAACGCAACGCTCGAATCACTGAACCGGGCCGACCTTGCCGCATCTCTTACTGCACTTGTAGAGACCCGCGATCTTGCGGAAGCATTTGAGATTGCCGGCACGATTTCTGAGAAGGAACGGGTGGAGCAGACCGTTGCCTCGCTCGATGCGTCCGATGTAAAATATTCCCTGAATTTCGGCATAGCCCGCGGGCTTGACTATTATACCGGTATTGTGTTCGAAGGCTTTGCGCAGAACCTCGGGGCCGAGAACCAGATCCTTGGCGGCGGGGCGTACCGTCTCGCCCATCTCTTTGGCGGGGATGATGTCGCCTCGTGCGGGTTTGCGGTGGGCTTCGATCGCGTGATGGTCTCGCTCGGCGAGACAACCGCGAAGAAGGATACCGTGGTCGGGCTTGTTTCTATGCCGGAGGGGCGGAAGCGTGCCCTGGAAGTTGGCCGTGCTTTCCGCGATGCAGGAATCCGGACCGAGATGAACCTCATGGAGCGGGGACTCGGCGCCCAGCTTGCCCATGCTTCGAAGTCCGCAGATTTCGCCGTCGTGATCGGCAAACAGGAAGCAGAGGCCGGCGAGGTCACGCTCAAGAACCTGCATTCCGGCGAACAGAAGACAATCAGTCTTGATGCAGCTCTTGCCGAGGTCCGTGCCCATGGTGCTCGCTGAGGACCTCGCAAAGCAGCAGCGCAGCATCAGTGTCGCGGAATTCTTCGAGAAAAACAAGCACCTGCTCGGTTTTGACTCCCCCACGCGGGGTGTTATCACCACTATCAAGGAAGCGGTGGACAATGCACTGGATGCCTGCGAGGAAGCGCAGGTACTGCCGGACATTTTTATCAGCATCAAGAAGACCGGCAGTGATATCTTCCGGATCATTGTCGAGGATAACGGCCCCGGCATTATGCCCAAGCAGGTGCCATATGTTTTCGGGAAGCTCCTCTACGGCTCGCGGTTCCACCAGATCCGGCAGACCCGCGGCCAGCAGGGTATCGGGATCTCGGCTGCAGTCCTCTATGCCCAGCTGACAAGCGGTCTTCCGACCGTTGTTATCTCCCGGACCGGGCACAAGGAATCTGCGCACCGGTTCGAGATCCAGATCAAGATCGAGACCAATGAACCGGACATTATCTCGGAAGGGCCTTTTGAGTGGGACCGTATTCACGGTACCCGCGTGCAGATCGAGTTCAAGAGCACGATGGCTGCAAAGAAGAAACTGCTCGAGTACCTCCGGTACACTTCCATCGTCAACCCCCATGCGCGCTTCCGGGTTGAACTCGATGACGAGTCATTCACGTTCGAACGGGTGAGCCAGGAAGTGATAGCCTGCCCGGTTGCCATCCAGCCTCATCCTCATGGCATTGAGTTCGGCCAGCTCAAGCGGATGGCAACGGCAAGTGATGATAAACTCCTCGATTTTCTCGTGAATGGTTTTAGCAGGGTGGGTAAGAAGTCTGCGCAGGATATGTGCGACCAGGCCGGTCTCAAAGGGATGGTCAAGGTAAAAGGGTTCACTGCCGAGCAGCTCAAGGCCCTGCTTGCTGCCATGCAGGCCATTGCCGTCCCCGCTCCCCCATCATCCCAGTGTCTTTCCCCGATAGGCGAAGAGCTGATCCGGCGTGGCCTTGACAAGGAGTTCCAGATGGACTTTGTCGCAGCCCGCACCCGCCCGAGTTCGGTCTTTTCCGGTCACTCGTTCATGGTCGAAGCCGCCATTGGGTATGGCGGGAAACTCCCTGCAGAAGGAAACGCCATCATCCTCCGGTTTGCGAACCGCGTGCCGCTCATGTACCAGCAGGGCGCCTGCGCGATCACGGACTGTATCTCGCGGGTGAACTGGAAATCCTATAACATATCCCAGCAGGGTCTCCCGACAGGACCTATCCTGATCCTTGTCCATGTGGCATCCACCAATGTCCCGTTCACGAGCGAGAGCAAGGATGCAATTGCCAGCATTCCGGAGATAGAGAAGGAAATTGTGCTTGCCCTGCAGGACCTCGGGCGCGACCTCAAACTCTTCGTCTCCCGCCGTGATAAGGGGAAGCTTGCTGAAGATCGTGCCCGTGCGGTCTGCGCGATTATTCCGGAGATTGCACAAAAGGTGAGCGAGATTGTGGAAAAACCCGTTGTTGATACGTCCCCGATCGAAGGCAAACTGATGCGGAAACTGATCGTGAAGAAAGGGACGCGTGATGGAAAAGTCACGATCGAACTTGCCAACTACAGCGGGTATGACGGTGAGATCTCGGTGTACGAGATCTCTGCAGATAATGCGGCCGACGCGAATCCGAAAACGGATTTTGTAAGTGAGATGGATGGGCAGTTCACGAAAGTATGGAAGATTGTCGTGCCCCCCAAGGAGATCTCGCGGATATCCTACTCCGGGAAATGCGGGGGAATTATCGAAGTCCGGGGTATAGATGATGCCAAGAAGATGGTGGTGGACCTCGATGTCTAAAGAAGAACTGGAAAAGAAATCGATGGCGGCCCTGCTCCGGATCGCGAGCGCATGGTATGACCAGATGAATGTCGGCGAGATCCCGTCAATATCCCTACCAACCCGTACCAAATACAACATCGAGTTCGATGACGCAAGCGAGGTCTGGAAGTACGGTGACAAGGAGAGCACGCGTACCGCCGCATCGGCCAAGAGCGCGACGCACCTCCTGAAGATGGCCTATGTGATCGGGTTTATCAAGCAGCAGCTGAAGGAAAACCGCTCCTCAACCCTGAGAGAAATGTATTACATCTCGGAGGGCTGGAAACGCGCGAAGTTCGGTGCGCAGGACGAGAGTAACTTCCTCATCGAGGACCTTGAAATCCTCTCGGAAGTTCCCCGCGAGGGATTCCACCTCCACCCTGAAGAGAACGGTGCGTCCATTTACGGCCCGATGCGGATCCGCGAGGAGACCCGGCGGGGAATGAAGACTCTCCATTGCCAGGACGATGTTGGGCAGGCCGGGTATACTATCCCGAATAATGTGGAAAATATCGAGTTCGTGGACCATGATGCAAAGTTCGTGATTGCGATAGAGACTGGTGGTATGTACGACCGTCTGATCGAGAACGGGTTTGATGAGGAGCACAACGCGATCCTCGTCCACCTCAAGGGCCAGCCGGCCCGTTCGACCCGGCGGATGCTCAACAAAATCAGCACAACATGGGACCTTCCCGTGATGGTCTTTACCGATGGCGATCCATGGTCGTACCGGATCTATGGCTCTGTTGCATACGGGGCCATCAAGAGCGCACATATGTCGGAACTTCTGGCAACCCCCAAAGCCCAGTTCCTCGGTCTGCAGCCCAGCGATATCCGGGACTATAATCTTCCATCTGACAAGCTGACCGATAAGGATGTGGAAGCGTTAAAGTCTGAACTCACGGACCCCCGGTTTGCAACGGATTACTGGAGAAAGCAGATAAACCTCCAGATTGAGATGAACTTAAAGTCAGAACAGCAGGCGTTTGCAGCACGGGGGCTGGACTTTGTGACGAAGACGTATCTGCCGGCGCGGCTGGCTGATATGGGGATCCTGAAGAGCTGATGCGAAAATGAGTTCCGGAGATATGTATACGGATGGGGATTATCTAAAAAATAATCCTACGTGGGATGTGGAGGATGCGCCCTGGAAGGCCGATCTGATATTTCGTATGATGGAAAAAAACCGGATCAGACCCACAAGTATCTGTGAAATCGGGTGTGGGTGCGGGGAGATCCTGTTCCAGCTCCAGAAAAAAATGCCTGCATCCACAAAACTCACCGGTTATGAGATCTCCCCCCAGGCGTATGAGCTCTGTAAAGGACGATCGAATGAGCAGCTTTCGTTCCAGCTTAAGAATTATTGCGATGAGACAGACAACTCATGCGATCTGATCCTTCTTATTGATCTCATCGAACATCTGGAGGACTATTTCGAGTTTTTACGGAATATCCGGGTAAAAAGTCCGTATAAAATCCTCCATATCCCCCTTGAGATGTTTGTCCTTGCGGTCCTTTATCCGCAATTCCATCTCGGCCAGCGGAAAAAAGTCGGCCATCTCCACTATTTTTCACGGGATATTGCTCTCTCTATGCTCCGTGATCTCGGGTATGAGATTCTCGATTACGAATACACTGCCGGATATGCACTGCCGCGGGAATATGGGCTGAAAGATAAGTTATTGAAAATTCCACGATCCCTGTTATTTCCACTATGCCCGGATTTAACCGTGCGGATTTTCGGGGGATATTCGCTTCTCGTGTTGGTGAAACAGTGAATATGCATACCCTAATGCAAAATCAACGAACGTGGGTGGCGAATAATGCCTGAATACACGCTCGGCCTTTTTGCCAATATGTATCCCGCGTTTGAAGGAGATTACCGGGGGATATTTATCCACCAGATGGTGAAGGATCTTGAATTTCAGGGAGTGATGGTGAAAAAAGCGGTGAAGACTTTATCCTCCCCTCTGGGGTATGTTCCGTTTTATTATGAATCACTCCGTCTTGCCCGAGCCCGGGATCTTGATCTGATGCAGGCAGAATATATTCCACACAGCAGTATCGTCCCAGCTCTCTTAGGAAGGAGGGATATCCCGCTGGTATTAAAATTCCATGGCGATGATGCTAGGATCTTTCCATTCAAAAACCCGGTATACCTGCACATCACCCGAGCCATGATCCGAAGGGCTGTATATGTGATTACTGCAAGCGAAGAGATGCAAAAACCCTTACGGACATTGGGGCTTGATCCTGATCGGTGCGCAGCAGTCCACACGGGTGTTGACACTTCCTTCTTTACCCCGGGCCCCCGGGAAGACGCGCGTGGTATTCTTGGATTGCCTTTGGAGAAGACAGTTTTTCTTTTTGTCGGAAGACTTCATAGCTGGAAAGGGATCTTCGAGATTATTCAGGTTGCAAGAAGTTGTCCGGACTTGATTTTTATTTTTGTCGGGCCGGGTCCGGTACCGGATCACCCGTCCAATTGTACGTTTACTGGTCAGAAATCTCCGTTGGATCTTCGGATCTGGCTGAACGCAGCAGACTGTCTCCTTCTCCCGACCTATACCGAGGCTGTTCCTGCGGCCGTGATGGAGGCTTTTGCCTGCGGTATCCCTGCAATAACAACCGATGTCGGGGGGTGCCCTGAGATTGTTGAGGATGGGAAGAATGGACTTCTTGTACCGGTACGGGATGTCATTGCACTACAGACCGCGGTAGAATGGATGCATAATAATCCCGGGGACTGCCTCAGAATGGGGGTCAATGCAAGGATTGCCGTTTGCCAGCGGTATGACCATGGTATCCTGACAGAAAAACTGATCGGGATTCATCGTTCCCTTATACGTCCTTAAATGGTTATCCGGATTCGACAACCTTCCCGAAGATTGTTGTGGGAAAGGATTTTATCGACCTGACGAGAAATATATAGAAACTTACTTCGCGGGTTTACGATGAAGAATTTTTATCAGGGCAAGAGTATTTTAATCACGGGAGCCGCAGGCAGTATCGGCCAGGCACTCATTGAAAAGCTTCTGGAGTTTGACCCCAAGGTCATTCGCCTTTTTGACAATAACGAGAATGGGCTCTTTTATTTACGGCAAAAGTATTCCAATGACACTGCAAAAAAGGTCCGCTTCCTCTTAGGTGATATAAAAAACCTCAACCGTCTGCAATATGCTTTTCAGGGTGTAGATATCGTCATTCATGCAGCATCTTACAAGCATGTGCTTGAATGTGAATATAATCCTCTCGACGCAGTTGAGACCAACATCCTTGGTACAGCCAATGTTATCCAGGCTGCTATCCATCAGAATGTCAAAAAGGTGATATTCACCAGCTCCGATAAGGCTGCAAATCCCTCAAATACGATGGGGAC
This sequence comes from Methanoregula sp., assembly GCA_023228295.1. Lineage (GTDB taxonomy): Archaea > Halobacteriota > Methanomicrobia > Methanomicrobiales > Methanospirillaceae > Methanoregula. Next base: position 6,215 of record JALOBP010000040.1, on the reverse strand, counting down.
GACCAAGCTTCTCGCCGAAAAATTGATGATCGCTGCAAATGAGTATGGGGCCCGAACAACGGTCTTCTCATGCTGCAGGTTCGGAAATGTTGTTGGGACAAGTGGTTCGGTTATCCCTCTTTTCAAGAAACAGATCCTCGAAACCCATAAGTTGACGATAACAGATCCCGTGATGACGCGTTTCATGATCACACAGGATACCGCCATCGATTTGGTACTAAAGGCCGGGATTCTTTCTGAAGGCGGAGAAATATTTATCTTCAAGATGCCCGTTGTCCGGATTGATGATCTTGCCGACGCAATGTGTTCACGGTATGGGGATGCCAGAAAAGAAATCATCGGGAAAAAACCCGGTGAAAAAATGTACGAAGAGATCATGACCGAAGAGGAGATGTCCCGGGCATATGAAGGACAGGATATGTATGTCATATTCCCGCAGACTAAGGCTATTGATTACGAAAATTACACGGGTTATGCTCCGGTATCTCAGATAAAGCACTCATCAGAACTTCCTGTATTATCTCAGCAAAACATTCTCCAGCTTCTTGACGAGGCAGGTATATGAAAGTACTCGTGACCGGTGGAGCCGGATTTATCGGAAGATGGGTAGTTAAAAAACTGCTCCATGACGGGCATTCCGTCTGGGTTCTCGATGATATGTCCAATGGCAGTCCAGAAAATCTCGCGGAGTTCGCAGGTAATCCGGCCCTCATTGTAATAACTGGTGACATTAAAAATCAGACAGTTCTGGCATCATTATTTGAAAATAAATTCAACATCATCATCCATCTTGCTGCAAATATTATTGTCCAGGAAAGTATTGATAATCCCCGCAAGGTCTTTGAAAATGATGTTATTGGGACTTTTAATTTACTGGAAGAGGCAAAAAAGGCAGGTTCACGTTTTGCCTTTATGAGCACCTGCATGGTCTATGACACCGCATCTGCTTCCGGAGCAATTGCAGAAACTCACCCTACAAAAGCAGCCTCCCCGTATGCCGGTGCAAAATTATCCGGAGAAAATATGGTACAGTCATATTTTCATGCATACAATCTCCCCATAGTTATCCTCCGTCCTTTCAATACGTATGGTCCTTTCCAAAAATCCACCGGTGAGGGTGGTGTGATATCAGTATTTATCCAGAAGGACCTGAATGGCGAAGATCTCAATATTTATGGTGACGGGACGCAGACCCGGGACCTGATGTATGTGGAGGACTGCGCTGACTTTGTTGTGCGGGCTGCAATGAGTGACAAGTGTAGTGGTGAAATTGTCAATGCAGGCTTGGGAACGGATGTTACCATCAACGATCTCGCAGCAATGATCTGTAACGACAAGGAGCGAATTAAACATGTGCAGCATATTCATCCCCAGAGCGAGATCCCGAAGCTGGTGTGTGATCGCTCGAAGGCGAAGCGGTTATTGGGATGGGAGCCCAAGACTTCGCTTGCGGAAGGGATTGGGAAGACGAGAGAATTTATCGAGATTCATTAACACCAGTTTTTTCCTTTCAAAACCTGTTGTGATAATGTTCATTGAAATTTCTGTGGGAGATAAATATGGATGTATCAAATTTTCAGAAAATTATTATTATTGAGAAAATTAATGACGAATTATTTCCTCTTGCATGTTCCTCCATAGAAAACAGGAGTCAAGTTTGTTTTTTTAGCATTGATGAAAAAATACGAAGGGATCCTCGTGTACAGAAAAATCTTGAAAATGGGTTTTTCATCGATTTATCCAAAGTAATTTTTGATTATATTCTTTTTATGAATGCTGCCGCATCCGCTCATAAAAATCTTGATCACATATATGAAAATTTTTTCAACAAATTTTCATCAATTAAGATCACAAAAGATCTGCTGGGGTCATCTGAAATTGAAAATATGTATAAAAAAGAAATTCTCCTTTATCTTAATGACCTGTATTATCTTGAGTACAAAATCAATACATATGCACAAAATATAACTCTTCCCATAGAATTCTACCCTGCAGAAGGATATGATCTCCATTCCGATATCTCTGCACCCCTTTCAAAAAAGGTTATTATTGTCGAATATAAAAGTTTGAAGATCTCTTTAATAAACTATCGAAAAAGGCTTGAAGAATTTGGTCTTTTGTTTTATCCCCTATACATTTTGCTCAAAAAAGTGAAGGGTATTTCATTCAGGGATACGCCAGAGAAATTCTACCGGCTGGGTATTAATGTCAACCTACCAGCAATGTTTTCGTGGAATTATCACTATATTAATTATCTTGTGGATGATCTCTATGGTTTTCCAAAAGATGAGATCATTTTTATTGATGAATCATACAAGAAAGAAATCCCCAACGAATTTAAAGATCATGGATTTGCCTATGTAAATTTTTTACACCAAAGAGTTTCTATCAGTTCAAAATTTTTAGGCAAAGTTATTTTCCATTTTATTCCAGCATGGATTGTATGCATGTTTTATTGTCTTGCGGAAGATCCCCATGTCGTGAAAACTACTCGCCTTATTCTTTCTGATTATATCCGGTGGAATATGCTGATGGATATTATGAGGATTCAAAACCATGTGACTATTCTCCTCCCTGACAGAATTTCCAAGAATCTTATTTTATCCAGTTATGGCTGCAGAACCTGTTATATCTACCCTGATAATTATTCTGGAGATTATCATACCGGGTGGGATGAGAAAATTCCGGTCTCTACCGAATTCGCATTTATGAATCCTCAATATGCATTTGTATTTGGTCAAAAAATATTGAGATTTTTCTCTTACAATAAAAATTTAATAAAACACTATCGTCCTATTGGAATTTTATCAGCTCAGCGGGTAAAAGAAATCCAAGTCGGAAAGATTCATTCATCTCTTAAAAATCTTGTCGCAAAAAAGAATTTTGCCGGAAAAATTGTCGGAATTTTTGATAGTGGTTTTGTTGATTGGGGTCCAAATAAGGTATCGGATGGTATTCGTTTCGCGGAAGAGATTTTATTATTACTCGATGAAATGCCTGATATCTCAATTATCTTTAAAGAAAAAAGATTTTTAAATGCCACTCCTCAGTTAATGGAAAAATATGAGCGTTTAATGAATCACCCACGATGTTTATTTGTTAAAAAACAAGAAAACAATTGTATTTTTGCATCCGAAGTGATTGCTCTTTCAGATCTTGTTATCTCCGTCGCATACACCTCAACCACAGCGGAGGCATTAGCATCTGGAATTACGGCCATTTATTATGATGTTGCTGGTAAGGATATTGGAAAAAACTATTATTTCAACCAGTTTCCGAATCTGGTTGCACATGATTATTCCCAGTTAAAAAACCTGATTAATTACTGGCTTAATACTGTTAAAACTAAAGAATTTGAATCATTTCTTGATAACTGGGTGAAAGATGAGATTGACCCCTATCTTGATGCGAAAGCAATTGATCGTCTCCAAAACTTTTTCATTGCCGAAAATACTGACCGTCAAAGAATCGCGGATCAGATCGCCGCGGAAAGATCGTGAATAGTCGATAGAAATGTCCGTTACGCATATGCTTTAATCCGGTCGTGCATTATTATGATCATATCCATGTTCGAGAAAATTCGTCGAGAACTACAGAAATGGGTTGAGAGTGTGCTTAAAGACGTACCTGGGGGGATTGGAGAGAGATTTCGTTATTTCTATTTCCGCAATAAGTTTGCATGTTGTGGCTGTGGAGTAACAATTCCCGCAGGATGTATCTTCAACGGGTGTAGTAATATTCACCTTGGAGACACGATAGGATTTGGGATCAGCACACAATTGTATGCGAGCGGTTCCGGTGAGGAATTTCTCAAAATCGGGTCCCGGGTTTTTTTCAATTCAAATGTTATGATAAATGCCGATCAAGGAGGCAGGATCCAAATTGGCAATGATGTTTTGATCGGTCCGAATGTTGTGATTCGCTCAAGTAACCATAAATTCGGTGATCGCACGGTTCCGATTCACTATCAGGGACATACGAGTGGTAAAATTATCGTGGATGATGATGTCTGGATCGGTGCAAATGTCGTGATCCTGCCAGGTGTGAAGATTGGCAAGGGAGCAATAATTGGGGCAGGTGCTGTAGTTACCAAGAATGTCAGCCCATACTCAATTGCTGTAGGAGTGCCCGCAAAGGAAGCAGGTCTGCGTTGAATATGAAAGAGCGTCAATTATTCTGCCCCATATGCGGGAAAAAAGTACCGGTTTTACCTGTCTCCCCCTATCGTGGAAAGCATCAGTTATTCCATAACGCCGAACTCTGCCAGTGCAGTGTGTGTGGTCTCATTTTCATGCAACCTATGCCATCCGCTGCGGATCTTGAAAACTACTACAAAACCGTCTGGACGACATCAGATGATGTCGGAATCGTGTATCGGATCCAAGCCGGAGAACGGGTCAGGTATATCACCCGTCACATAGACATGGCTCCGGATGCTGAAATTCTCGATGTCGGGGCTGGGCATGGCCTCTTGTTAGAAGCGTTCCATAAGCAGGGTTATGGAAATATTAAATTTTACGCAACCGATCCCAGCCCGGAGAATCTCGAACGTATGAAATTGCGGGGGATTCTTGCGTATCCTGATATTAACAGCCTCGGAAATCAACAGTTTGATCTTATAACCATTTGTTTTGTCCTTGAACATATTCCGGATCCCGTTTTGTTTTTAACCGGCATCCTCAATCATGTAAAGCCGGGGGGGTTTGTATTTCTCGATCTTCCCGAAAGGGATGATACCTTCAAACCCCTTCTTGAACCCCATGTAATGGTATTCACTGAAAACAGCCTGATTGCTCTCGCTGAAAAACTTGGATTATCGATAATGCATATGACCGGGTATGGACAGACCCGTGAGCGGTTAATCGCAAACGAAAAAAGAAGCCATTTTTCAAAATTAATTCAGAACTGGTATACAGGAATTATCTCTCACATCTATCCGGCCTTATTTCCTGACTGCGCTGACATTTTCCGTCACACGATGTTATACGATACTTACAAGTTCGATGAGGAAGGGCACGGGCGGTGGTGGATCCGGACATTGTTTAAAAAACCATAAACGGATTTATTTCAGCCGTACAAGCCGTTGTCGGGTAGGGCCATCGAATGGTTTCCAGAACGGAGGAATGGAAGTCGGAAATTTCTGGTACCATGGACATAATTCATCAAGAAGTATACGGGCATCGTCCCACGGATACTCAGAAAATTCTGATACAGTTCCATCGGGCAGGACTTTCCTTTCCCGGTTACAACAGTAGAAATACACCTTGCCTGATCTGCTTTGCCGCATATAATTAAAATATGTACGGATAATTACCGGGTCCATCTCCTGCATGGATGCAATGTTGATGAAAAGGTCTACTGGCTGGTCGCATAAGAGTTCATACCGTTCCGCTTCGCAGAAATTCAATGATGCAAGAGAATTTTTATAATTCTCACTAGTAAGGAGCAAGGTTTCTTCATCAGGGAGTCCTTTTTTTGTATACAGGACATCAAAGAAAAGGGTTCTTCCAAGGTTAACGGAAATAATTTTCAGTTCCGGATCCAGAAATTTGAGAAGAGACGTGAAGTATCCATACCCGTCTCCGATAACGCACGCTACGTAAATATTCTTTTTAACGAAAGGATTTATATCTGATAAATCCACCTGCAGACCTTTGGAAATTTTCGAGAGGGAGAGCATCTGTTTGACACAATCGAATTCACAAAGACGATTCTGATCCTCTGCTACTTTTTTTCCTGCATTGACGATTCGGTCATGACACTGGTACTGTTTCAATAATCTGTCGGAAAGGGATAATTCTGGATAATGAATGATCCTGTTCATGAGATTATTTTCGAGGAAATTCCCAAATCCACCACCTTGGACATCCCAGTCATCGCTCATTTTTATGACATTATGGGATCCAACCCTTTGCCAGTGACTAGATGTGACTGAAGAATGATCGATAAAGTTCAGGAAATACCGGTTATACAATGATGTTAAAATCGCATCATACACGTTAATCCCTTCACTCCCCGATCTGAAATGTAATCTCTTTTTGTTTTTCCGGGCTAATAATTTTTTTCGGGACAACCCGAGAAATCTGAAAATATTTTTTGTGTTTCTTTTGTGGGATCAGTACTTCACTAATTTTTAGCTTGGGCTGAAGAGAATAGTAAGATCTAAATAGGCAGCGGGCGCCGAATATGTCCAATAGACGGCAAATTGCCCGCCA
>JALOBP010000039.1 GCA_023228295.1 Methanoregula sp. | reverse complement strand
AACAACGGGCCTATTACATGAATCTGACGAAACCGGTTGTTGATTATGTACGGGGCGAGGGATACATTGTCGATTACATCGGGCAGACAACACCGTCAATCGAAGTCCTGGCACCGCCCCCCTTTATGGAAGAACTGGCAAAACAGCCAACGGTCCGGAAAGTTATTGTTCCAAAAACAACCCACTCGTTAATTAAAGAGATGCTGCAACGGCAACCCGATGAAACCCTGAAAGTAATGGTCGGTTACACAAAACCCCCGGGAGTCATACGCATGCCGTCAGGATCGTTCACTGAAGAACAGTTGAATGAATATTATTCTGCAAACAGGCCTTTATTCGAGAACCATACGCGACCGATCCATGACCTGCTTGAAAATGAGAATATCCGTATAGAATATGCTGACCCGTATTCAGCTATAGGGTTCAGGGCAGATGTTCCGGTTCATTTGATTGAGGAATTTAATGCCAGACCGGAAGTTTCAACTATGGATCGGGTAATCCCGGCGTACGTTATTTGAAAAGATCCGGTCAGGGATCGCAAGGATGGCCGGTTTTCCGGCCCAGGCTTACGCCGACTCTCTGATATTTCATGTCGGCAAGAGCAGTGTGAGAGGGCCACCCCGCCTGTTTTCTAAGTAGTACTCAACGGGAGCCATTTCAACCTCCGATTGCCCCTTCCGGAAGATTTTTTGTGTCTCATTCGCATTTTCGTGTGTCCATATTTCCCAGGGAGTTTCAAATTGGATTCCGTTGGGATTTCCCGGCGTATTTCCGGCTCTAAAACCCGCGTCTTTGGGCCTCTTTGGTTTGAGGAACTCATGCCCCGACGTGCTACGGGACGTGGGGTAGTTGGGGGCCAGGGGCCGGCGATCGCTGGAGCGGGCTTGGCCTGGGAATAGTACTCCTGACATTCTGAATCTCCGACGGTGAAGTATCTGTCGGACCCCCTCCCGGCACTCCCAAATCCGGGGAATTCGGAAATAAGGGTACAATGAGGAGATTTTCCTGCCCGATACTGGCTCCGTTTCACTTTCATCACGCCGGTGGAAAAAATCCGGGCTAATACACGCTATTGGGCGGGCGATCTTTTCTCAAACGGGCTGGGGGATGCTGGATCGAAAGGAAGGGCGGTTTTGGGGATCGGGCTTACGTCGGTGAGATGAGATTCTCCGTCGGTAAATATGTGCTGATTAAGGGCACCCATCGACGGTGAGGGGGGAGGCTCCGTCGTAAATTATTATCCGGACCCCCTGTCATGCAAATACTTCCAGGAGTTTCGCACGCAACAGGGGGTCGGCGGATCCTAATCCGGGCGCGTATGGGGCTCCGTTCCGGAAAAGTGGTACAACGGAGCCCTTACAGGGGCCGGATTGGGGATGGTCTTCATTGCGAAAAATCGGGGTCCGGGGGGTGGTTTTTGATGGGATTTTATGGCGTGAGACGCGGGGATTCCGGTGCCAGGTTTTGTTGTGGCCGTGCCGGGGAAATTTTTTGGAAAAATTTTCTGAAATGTTTTTGGAAAAATTTTGGAAAAAATTCTGTGCGGACCCTATGAATTATTTTTTACTGGATATCGAAGTAGTGTCTCTATATTGCTGTAAAATCCGAAGCCTCAGTATCCCGACGGTCATCAGACCATCAGTATGGGGATCATCGGGATCCTTCAATGTCAGCGCGGTCAAAAACCAGATACCCCTCGTCCCGCAACCGGTCCTTCCCCGTAATCGTTCCGGCAGAGAACAGCGCATACTTCCGGTGGCGGTACTGCCCGGCCTGTACGAGCTTCGACTTTGTTTTCAAGACAGCAAGGATTTTTTTTGCCTGCTGGAGGCTGATATCCCCCCATTTGCATTCGCCAAAGACAACCGTGGATGAAGTGTTGTCAACTGCCACGAGATCGATCTCGTCCTCCTTATACCACCAGTGCCCGGTCCGGTATCCCGGCAGGATGATTCCCGCAAACTCGTCCCGCACGAACGCCTCGAAATGTCTGCCGAAGTACGGGTTGAAATCCGGGAGTACGGGGCCGGGATGCCCGGTCTCGATCTCCTGCCGACGCGGAAACACGTAGCAATACCAGAAATCAAAGACCCGGTCCCGTATACGGTATATCGCCTGGCGGGAGGCGCCCAGGAGTGGCACCTCCTTTTCCACAAGCCCCAGACGTATCATGGATTCGAGGTACGGGTACACATGGCGGGTATCGAGACCGCAGAACTGCGCGATGGCGGTCGGTGCCGTATTGCCAAGTGCAATTGCGTGGAGGACGGACTGGTACACCTTGAGCTCCCGGAACTCCTGCGAGAGGATAAAGTACGGTTCGTGGTAAAAATACCCGTACCGATTGAAAAACTCGGTCCGGTAAAACGAGTCGCAGTCCTCATACGCACCGGCCTTGAGAAGATACTCCGGGACCCCGCCGATCGACAGGTACACTTTCAGCGCATCGGGAAACGGGAAGCCAAAAAATTTACAGGCATCAGAAAACCGGAGCGGCCCCAGCAGAATATCGCGTGTCCTCCGGCCATAGAGCGGGGAAGTGGACGAAAGGGCAAGATCGCTCATAAGCGAAAGAATCGACCCGGAAAGAAGGATGCACCAGGAGGATCCGGAAAGACTCCGGTCCCAAGCCTTCTGGAGTACAGAAAGAACCGAGGGATCGTTCCGGATCAGGTAGGTAAATTCATCGATCACAAGGTATGTCCTTTCCGTGAGCGGTTTTTGTGCAAGGTAGGTGAAGAGCTGCTCCCATGATGCGATATCAAGACTGGCAAGGAACGGGTCGCGAAAAAAATCCGCACACCGCGTCTTAAGCTGGGCGATCTGGATATGCGGGGATGCATCCTCCGCGATCGAGAGTATGCCGGGCTTGTCCCGGATGAATTCATCGATGAGCCGGGTCTTTCCGATCCTCCTGCGCCCGTAGAGGATGATGAGCCTGCCCCCGGGCGCCGCCCATTCCCGCTCAAGCAGGGCACGTTCTTCCTCACGGTCGATGAATTCCCTAATCATGATTAGTACTAATCGCGATTAGGATTATTAATCTGTCGCTGGCAGCAGGCAGGATTTACGGAACCCGGATAATCTCCATTCAGCGATAAACATTTTCATCCCGATCCCTCTCCCCGGTATCCCTTGAAATTCCATTCCGGATCAACGATGAAAATTATACCTGTCGCAGATACGCATCCCGGGCTCGCCGCGTTTTCCCATCTCGATCCTGGAAGCGGTATGAACCCCCGCGAGAAGCAAATCAGCGATAATTTTCTCCGGGGAACAATGATATCATGAGCGCAAAACCCGGGCGCCCACATCCTGATGCCGCGGATAATGTCAGCCAGTTCAAGCCCGCTCTTTGTCAGGGTGTACTCGCTCCTGACCGGGAATGTTGTGGCTTCAACTTTTTAGTGATGGTCCCGGCATAATGCCAGGATCGGGGGATATCCATATTATCCCAAACACACGTACTCACCAGTAAGAGCAACCATCATGACAGACCGCGAAAACACAACATCCGCGAATACGGACAAAAAGCGCGAGGAACTCATCGGCAAAGTCCTCGTGACAAACGATCTCCTCAACTACCAGGACGGGACCGTTGCAAGCCGGATGATCGTCTTTAAGGAGACCGGCACTATCACCCTGTTCGCGTTCGATGAAGGCGAGGGACTCTCCGAGCACTCCGCCCCATTCGATGCCATCCTCACGGTCACTGACGGTACGGCCGAAGTGTCCATTGCCGGAAATCCCTTCACGGTCAGGACCGGCGAGATGATCATCCTGCCGGCCAACATCCCCCACGCGGTGCAGGCAAAGCAGCGGTTCAAAATGACGCTGACCATGATCCGGGAGTGAGTGCAATGGCTGAATTCGGGCTGGAACACGGGGGAAAACCGGATAAGAAACGCGAGGACCTGAAAGGAAAAGTCATATACCTCCCGGATCTCGTGGACTATGCCGATGGCACGGTTGCCAGCCGGATGGTCATCAACCGGATGACGGGAAGCGTTACAATCTTCTCGTTCGATGAGAACGAAGGGCTCTCCGAACATACCTCGCCGTTCGATGCAATGGTTACGATCCTTGATGGCGAATGCGAAGTCTGGGTGGCGGGGAATACGTTTCAGATGAAGACCGGGGAGACGATCATCTTCCCGGCGGGTGCCCCGCACGCCCTCTCCGCGATCACGAAGTTCAAGATGAGCCTCGTGATGATCAAAGAATAAAAAACTGATAACGGGGCCGGAATTTAACGGCAATATTACCGTTTCACTTTTTTATCCAGCCCGGCCTTTGTTTTTTCCAGTTCGGCCTTTGCCCGACTGATGATCGCATCAAAGGAGAACTGGATCTGTTTCTGGGTGTCTTTTATCGTTGTTTCTATGAACTGCTTTCCCTCATCTGTTGCAACGAGGTCATGGGTAACACTCATCACATTATCGATCGAGGTTATGACTGCTTTTGTCGCCTCGGAAAATCTCTTGTCAATGGCATCGCCGTTTGCCTGCGGGATTGAAGGCTCGCGGTCCTCAATCCATATCCCTTTTTCAAAGTGTCCTGGTTTTTCAGTCATGGTAATCACGGGGTTCTGATTATTATGATCTGTTTTCTTCATACAAATACTTCCTATAAAATAAGGAATCCCGAATTCCGGGAAATACCACCATTTTTTATTACCGGCAGGACAAATCAGGATTACCAGGGGAGACAGGTACATGGGCAGCAATGAGAAGGACGGCAATTACTGCACCATTTGCGGGGGCATTCCACCTGCCCAGATCAAGATCAAGAAGATCCCGATTGACGGAAAGGAGACCGGGATCGACCGGCTTGACCGGATCCTGCAGGATGTGCTGAACCTGCACCTTGCAAGGGACGATGAGATCATGGACGAACTCGTAAAAAGAGTCCAGCAGTTCAACTACATCCCGACAAAAAAGATGACGGAATACCGTGAGGCCCTGCTGCGGGAGTACAAAATGTTCCTTTAAGATAACCGCTCATCTGTGATCCCGTGCCGCATCTTTTCCCAAAACAATTATCACATCCAGTGCTTGACAATTGCTGGAGTAATGATGACTGTAACTGATACCTACAAGAGCGTGCCGGGCATCCTCCGCCCGTTCAAGGAATATATCAAAAGCCTCGATCTGTCCGAGGACGATCAGATCGTCTATTACGGATGTGTTGGTACCTGTACCCCGTTTGTCGAACTACTGGCAATTTCCATCCGCAGCCTGCCGGTTGAACAAGTGTACGTACCGCTTCTCGATGAGGCAAAAGGACAACGGCTGCGGGACGTGCCGGATGTGGGTATGCAGGTAAGCGGGGGAAAGCCGGGTGCAGTCAGGCCAACGGTTATCGTTATCATGGGCGGGCTTGCGATGCCGATGATGCCACTCACAAAAGATGACGTAAAAGAACTGATCACCCGTCATGGTGATGTAAAAGTTATCGGAGTCTGTTTCATGAGCATGTTTGAGAAGGCCGGGTGGCTGGACACCATCTCTTTTGATCTCCTCATCGATGCCACAATCGACCCGGTAACCGTGATACGAAAGGATTGAACAAAAAAATATTCTTATTTCATCCGCTTCCGTACCAAGGCAGTTATAAGCCCAACAGCCATAAGTGCCCCGGCCATCTCAAAGCCGGGCAGCTGTTTTCGCTTTGCAAGCCCGGTCACGAATTCGGACGTAGTCCCGGGCACAATCTCGGTCGTTGTCTTGAAATCATCGTACCCGTCCATGATCAGGGTAATCGAATGGCTTCCCGCGGATAGACCGGGAATCGTTGCCGGTGTTATCCCTTTCATCTGGCCATCAATATATACGATCGCACCGGGCGGGGAGGTCGTGACAGTCAGGGTTCCGGTCGTTGCGGCAACGGGGGGTTGCAGGGTTCCCTGCACACCAGTTACCTGCGTGCCGGTCGCTGCAGGGCTAGTAGTAACCGTTGCGGTTTTTGAAGTAAGGGTTGCACGGATCTCCTGTTGCCCGGCCAGGACCGTTACATCCCTTGTGTAATCCTGGTATCCATCATACCGCAGGAGAACAGAGTGTGCACCGTTCGGGACACTTTCAAGCGTAACCGGCGTGATCCCCTTGATGGCATTGTCAAGATACACGGAGGATCCCGTCGGATCGGACGTGATTACGATACTGCCAAACGCCGGTGTCGGAGTTGGTGTAGGCTGGCCGATCAGATGATCGACACGGACAACTGAAGACGCCATAATATTGCTCCGCGCATCCAGTTCCTGGATCTTCAGGATCATCTTGTCTGCGCCAAGAGTGGCTGTTGCCGGCACATGGGCTTTCAGGAGAATCTTGACCACGACCTCGTCTTTATTCTCGTAGTTCAGTTCAAATCCGCTGATTGTCAGGATCTTCCCCCGTTCAGCCGGACGGACATTCTCAATTCCATTGACAATGATCGTGTAACTCCAGACCGGGTCGTTCATTTCCGTAACCAGCTGAAGGTCGTCATAGGACGGGAATGCAACACCGGATGCAGCATATACATTGCACGATACATTGATCGGGTCACCCGGGTTCAGGACGTCGGTTGGGGTGAGGGTTACTTGAGAGACACTGAAGGCGCAGGCACCGGGAATAAGGAGCAGCAGCGCACAGGCAACAAGAGCCCGCGAGCAGCCAGACCGAAGAGAACATTTCATACTTAAACGTGAATCGCTGGAGGTATAATATCCTGTTTGCGATTCGCGGGCTCAGCCCAGCCTGAATGTTCCTTTGGGAATGGTTATCTCAAACCGCGTCCCCTGCCCGGAGATACCGGCCTCCCGTATACTCATACCGGTGATGGAGAGGATCTCCCGGACAAGGAACAGGCCGAGGCCCGATCCTTTCCCATAACCCCGGTCAAAAATCATATGTTTCTCTTCAGCCGGTATCCCGACGCCATTATCCTCGATGATCAACACAAGACTCTCGGGATGTTCTACATACCTGAGCGTTACCTCGGTTGCCCGAACCCCGTGTTTGATAACATTCTGCATGATGTTGAAGAGAGCCTTTTCAAACAGCGGGTCAGCAAAGACTTCCAGGTTTTGCAGCTGCAGGTTCTGGCGTATGTGCAAATAATCAAGGTGCGATATGGCGTAAAGGAAAACCTGCCGCACGTTCTGCCAGCGGGACGGATGAATCCCCATCTCCTGGTAATTCTTGGCAAAGTCCAGCGTATCGACCATTTTTTTTAAGAATATCTCCTGCTTTTCAAGATAGGATTTGGCTTTTTGGTCCAGGATGATCGTCTTCACCAGTTCCTGATAGGCTGCCAGAGAGACGGCAGCAGTCTGGATATCCTGGAATGTTACCGCATTTAAGAGGTTTAACTTGTTGCGTGCCTGGTGAAGGGCGATATCAGTCCGTTTCCGTTCAGAGATGTCACGGCATAAGGTCAGCACCACATCGCCGGCACCGGTATGGAAGATGGTCGCATTGATCTCAATGGGCTGGATCGTCCCGTCAGGACGGATATAATCAATCTCAAGACCGCGGATCCGGCCAGTTGTCAGGCATTTCTCTATCTCCCGTGTGGCCCTCTCAAGATCGTGCGGAGCAGTCCAGTCGGTCATCGGGTGACCGAGGAGGTCATTGACAGATTCCCTGCCGGTGAAACGTACATATACTCCGTTGGCATCAACAACAAGACCCTTGTTGTCCAGAACAAGATACCCGGTGTCCGTGATATCCACAAGACTCCGGTACCGTTCCTCGCTCGTCCGCAAGGCCTCCACTGCGTGTTTGCGATCGGTGATGAAGCGGGCCTGCTGGACGTTCTGGTAAGCGGATTTGGATAACTGGTTTGCAAAAATGAACAGCAGTTGGGCAATGGCGTGAAACTTCTCATACGACATGGAGGGCACTTCGCGGAACGCTTCGAGAACGGTTTGTTCGTCAACTCCAATCTCATGGGCATACGCCCGCATGGCCTCTTCAGTCTGCGCCTCGTTCCGCACCTGCCCGATAAGCCAGTTGGCAATATGCTGGCCACCGACAACAATGCTTGTTCCGGCATCCCATAATCCCCCGCTCAGGCAGGGTTGCACAATGGGACCATCCGTCCGGGGACTCCCGAGTATGGCATCGGATTTATAGCAGTTCTCGCATCCCCGTGCACTCTTCCGGATGATGTCATTGCATAAACGGGTGAAGTTACTCGGCGTTGTTATGGGTGTGCCATCAGTGTGAGTGATGACCGATCCTACACCCATGGTTTTTGCGAACTCATCCTGAATGCGCTGGATCTCGGATATATCAAACAGTTCCTCAAACGCAATAGCTGTACTCTCTATAGGCTGTGTGAGGGCAACAAGACGTTTCTCCAGCGCCTCCTCTGCACGCCTGCGCTCCGTGATATCTTCAGAAATACAGAGCAGGAACCGGGGTTCTCCGTTGCTGTTAAGGATAGGAATTTTCCGGGTATGCAGGATGCGCTCGCCATGTGTCCGGGTCTCGATCTTCTCTTCGGGAATGTCAAAAGGAGTCCGGCTCTTGAGAACGTCCCGGTCGTTTTCCGAAAAAGAATCTGCCTGTTCTTTTGGAAAGAGATCATGGTCATTTTTGCCTATCAGATCCTCCCGGGAAAACCCAAGAAGGTCTTCACCGGCTTTATTGAACCGGACAAACCGGAGATCACTGGTGTTCTTGACACAGAGCATCAGGGGGAGGTTCTCGACAATACTGGTGAGAAACGCCTCGCTCTCCCGTAACTCCTTTTCCTTTGCGATTGTCTGCTCAAACTGGTTCCGGAGTTGCTCTTCGATAGCAGTCTCCTCTTCATATGCAGCATTGAGTTCTTCGTTCTTCAGCTCCAGTTCATGGATGCGCTGCTGGAGCTCAGGGTAGTAACTCTTCCGGATTGAGGTTTCGCCAAGACCGATGATCCGGTTCCGCTGGGAATCCCAGTCCTGTGGTTCTTCAGAGGGCTTTTTCATAAATGTGCTCGAGATCGGTAACCGAGAGTTTTTTCGGGTTCGTTGCAAGGCAGGGATCCAGAATCGCTTTTTTGGCAAGTTCGTGGAGGTCTGCTTTCAAAACGCCCAAATCTGCAAGGCTGTCTGTAACTCCCAGCGCTTCACGAAGAGTGCGAACCGCCCCGATAACCCCGTGTTTTCCTTCAGGCAGGGGGACATTCAGCGCAGTGCCGACCGCCGCATACCGGCCCGGGCATGCATCGTAATTGGCCTCGATCACATGCTCCAGCAGGAGCGCGTTGCATTCACCGTGAGGGAGATCGTAATATCCGCCAAGGCTGTGGGCCAGGGCATGGACTGCCCCGAGGCTGGCGTTCGAGAAGGCAAGCCCGGCAAGGAGGCTTCCAAGCAGGGTCTGGTACCGCTCCCCCACGGATTCCGGATCATGATATGCCGCAAGCAGGTGGCCGTTCATCAGTCGTATGGATTCCAGGGCATGGATATCCGTTACCGGTGAACTGGCATTCGAGACATAGGCTTCGATGCTGTGGGTAACCGCATCCATACCCGTATGAGCCGTAAGTTCAGAGGAGAGCGTTGTCAGGGGCACCGGATCCACAAGCGCGATATCCGGCACGATCATCTTGCTGATGATAGCGATCTTCACCCTTCGCTTTGTGTCGTTGATGATGGCGAACTGCGAGACATCGGCACCGGTTCCGGCCGTTGTCGGAATGCAGATCATCGGGGGTGGGGGAATCGTAACATTGTCCACACCTTCATACTCCAGTACCGGCCCCTTGTTTGAAACTACGATGCCGATTCCCTTGGCACAGTCTATCGGGCTGCCGCCGCCGATAGCAAGAATCGCATCGCAGCCGGAATCATCGTACCGGCCTGCACCTTCCATCACCTCACAGTCCCGGGGATTGGTGCTTACACCTGAAAAAACAGTGTGCCCAATTCCTTCAGCATCAAGACCTGCCGTTACATCCTTCACCCAACCGGCACTGATGATGTTCGGGTCGGTGACGATAAAGACCTGCCGTGCGCCAAAGTTTTTTGCATATCGCCCGGCCAGCAGCCGGGCATCAGCCCCAATAATAAACTCAGGGGCAACAAATTTTCGCAATTCCTCAAATGTACCGTTCATGAACGTATCCCCCCGCACGGTTCCTGCTGTATGAAATTGAATGCCCGCTCCACATATTTCAAGGTATACCATCTGGATGGATGTGGCAGGATCCAATTACAGGGAGTATTTTCTTGCAATCAGGTCACCCGTTTTTGTATGTGCGGATATGCACGATCTTATACGGCTTTTGTACTGGAATGGCGGAATGCGCTTCTTGGCACCAGCATCTCGAACCGGGCTCCCTTGCCGGGAATTCCCGTTTCTTTAATTGATATTCCGGTGATGGAAAGGATCTCCCTGACCAGAAAGAGACCCAGACCGGTATTTTTCCCAAACCCGTGCTGGAATATTTTTTCTTTTTCTCCATGCGGGATGCCATTCCCATCATCTTCAACAATGAGAAGCAGCCCGTCCGGTTCGCGTTCGCAGCGAACTGTGATTTCGGTTACCTTACCTCCATGCCGGACAGCATTGTCAAAAAGATTAAAGAAGACCTGCTCCAGCATCGGGTCGGCAAAGATCTCGATACCGCCACAGGTTTTGGAGAAATGAATCGGGACCCGGCGGGGTACGTCATTGATGACGGCCTCAACCCCGGTCCATGACGGATCCCTGACACCCAGCTCATGGTAAGTCCGGGTGAACTCAATCTGGCGTGCAATGGTATCTGCAGCGGTAAGGATTTTGGTAAGGTAATCGGCAGTGACCGGGTCGCCTTGATTCTGGAGAGCGATCTGTGTAAAACCCTGCAGGATCGTCAGCTGATTGGCAACGTCATGCCGGGTGATGGTGTTGAGGAGACTGAGTTTTCGGTTTGCTTCCCGGATCGCGTGTTCCATGGAGCGGTGTTTGGTAATATCGTGAATAATACCTTCAGTACCGGTCACGTTCCCATTCTCATCATGGAGGAAATGGGCATTGACCGAGCCCCAGAAGTGTGAACCATCCGTCCTCAGGTAATCGACCTCATAATCGGAGATAAAACCATGACGGGCGATTTCGTCAAGGATGTATTTATGGGTTTCAGTCCGTTGATAGAAACCGGCCATGGAGAGACCAAGCATAGTATCCGGAGAACCTGAACCGAACATCCGGGCAGCCGAAGGACTGGCCATAGTAATCCTGCCATCCGGATCCAGACGCAGGTACCCATCCTGGATATTGTCAATGATCGAACGGTACTGTGCCTCGCTATCCCGCAGGGCTTCCACGGTTTTTTTCTGTTCTTTGATATCAAAGAAGGCCGCTGCTATCGCACCAGGCCGTATTTGGAACACAGATACGGAGAATGCCCCGTGGATTGCACCATTTTCATAGATCACCCGATCTGTATGCCATGACCCCCCGTTCCGGGCAATCCTCCGGTAATTGTCAGGAATTTCCGTACTAACAAGATCAGGGAAGGCATCTTCAAGGGTCCTGCCGATATACTGGCGGTTGTTAACTCCAAGGATCGTATCAGCCGCAGGGTTTGCCCCGGTAAAAATGAGGGATCCATCCGGCTGGATCTCGTAGAAATGCATACCAAATGGTGAGAATTCGATAACGCTCCGGTACCGTGCTTCGCTCTCAAGACGTTGTGTGATATCCCGGGCAGAAGCATAGATCTGTTTTCCACGGGGGTACGCGCGCCATTCGATAAAGCGGTAGGTCCCGTCTTTATGGCGGAACCGGTTGGTGATGTTGAGACCTTCGCGCTGATTGTCAAGCTGGGACATGGCATTCTGTGTCGTCAGGATGTCATCAGGATGCACAAAATCGAGTAAGCATCTTCCCTCAAGATCTGCAAGCGGATAGCCAAGGGTTCTTTCCCACTCGGGATTCAGCCTGCGGAAATACCCGCCGGTATCCGCAATACAGAAAAGGTCGAGGCTTGTCAAGAAATACTGGTTTATTTCCTCTGTTTTTTCAAGGAGTGCCACCTCCACCCGTTTGCGGTCAGTGATATCGAGCACGGTCCCGACAATGGAAATCAGATTGCCCCCGTTATCATACCGGCCCTGAAACGTAGAATGGTAATACCCGGTGCTTTTATCGGGACGAATGAACCGCTGGTCATAGGTACCCATTTCACGGGACATCATCGCCTTCTGTATCAATTCCTTGTCACGTTCATGATCATCGGCCCATGGGGACAATGCAAGAATTGAATCTATTTGCGGAGAGAATTGTTCAGGGTCGAGGCCAAATATCCTGAATACTTCATCAGACCATTCAACTTTGCCCGTCTTTACATCCCATACCCAGAAACCCAGGTGCGCCATTTCCTGGGCTTCCCGCAACCTTCTCTCACGTTCCAGTAATACGTTTTCGGACTGTTTCCTTTGGGATATATCCCGGATCGATGTCTGGAGAAGAGTTTTCCCGCAGAGGTCCAGGGTCGTGATTGCCACTTCTGCCGTAAAGGTCATACCATCCTTTTTCCGGTGGATCCAGTCAAACCGCTCCTCTCCTTTCCCGTAGGCAGCATGGATATGCGCTTGTGCCGCAGCAAGAGAATCACTACCATCCGGCTGGACTTCCGGAGATAGGTCTGCCGGGTAAAGATCAATGAGTTCCCCCAACGAGTCAAACCCGAAAAGATCCAGCATATGCCGGTTGCAATCAATGAGTTTTCCGCCATCATGCAGCATGAGAGCATCAGGGGATGACTCAAAGATCGCCCGGAACTTACACTCGCTTTCACGAACATTCCTTTCACCCTGTGCCAGTATTTCATATTGTCCCCGGAGTTCCTCTTCAGAAGCAGTCAGATGTTCAAACGCGGCACGGAGTTCGTCTTCAGCTTTCTTTCGGTCCGAGATATCTATCCCTATACCGGTGAAATATATCTTTCCGTCAATCTCAAGCCGTTGTGCCGTAAATAAGAAAGGGATCTTCTTCCCGCTCTTTGTCTGGAGGTCTGCTTCTGCACGGGCATAACCTTCCTTAAGTGCCCGTTCGACACCGGCGCTTATGGTTGTTATGGCTTTGTCGTCTCCTTTATACCAGTCAAGAAGACTCATGTTATTGAGTTCTTCGGCAGAATAGCCGGTCATCGTCTCGTGGGCCCTGTTCCACCGCACGAGCCGGCCTTCGCTGTCATAGACGTAGAGCATGCCGGGAACGCTGTTGATCACCGCAGATGAGAATTTTTTTTCCCGCACAAGAGCCTCTTCGGTCTTGATCTGCTCCGTGATATCCTCAATCGAACCTTCATAATACTGAATGGTTCCCTGCGGGTTGCGGACAGCCGTAGCGTTAATCATGACCCAGAACGGGAGCCTGTTCCGGTTGTAATACCGGATCCTGAAATCCTTCACAAACCCGACCGTTTTCAGGGTATGAACAATCCGGTCGCAGTCATCCGGGTTCACGTAGAGCTGGGTGCGGATATCGTGGATTGCCTCCATCATTTCCTGTGTGGATTCGTAACCGGCAATCCGTGCAAACCGGGTGTTGATGGCAGCAAATTTTCCCTCAGGGGTTATCCGGAATATCCCGATCGCGGAGTTCTCAAAAAGATCGCGGTATTTTTTCTCGGTTTCCGCGATAACCTCAATCTGTTCGCGGAGCTCCTCTTCAGAAGCAGAGATCTGCTCGTATGCGGCACGGAGTTCGTCTTCAGCTTTCTTGCTCTCGGTGATATCGCGGATTGCCTCGATAAATCCTACGAGTTCCCCCTGCTGGTTATAGAGCGGGCCCGCCTTTGCAGTGACGGTTTTCCGGGTCCCTTTGGGGAAGGGCAGGTTCGTCTCGGCCATGAGGGTGTTATCCTTCCTCAGGATATTCAGGTAATAGGGCTCGATCTCTTGATCCGACATGAAGATCATGTCGATGAGGATCGGCCTCCGCTCGCCATAGAATGGGATAGCATACTCATGGTCCCCTTTCCCGATCATCACCTCTGCGGAAAGGCCGGTCATTTCCTCGATTGCCCGGTTCCATGCAATGATGATGCCGTCACGGTCGATCGCAAACGTGGCATCGGGCAGGAAATCGATGATATCGGCCAGGCGTTTTTCGGATTCGATCAGCGAGATCTCGGCATTACGGCGGGCCGTTGCCTGCCGGATCTTGTGGGATAACTCGGCAAACTGGGATGTGGCATCCCCGCCTTTCTGGAGATAGAAATCCGCACCGTTATTGATTGCCTCGATCACAATCTCTTCCCGGCCCCGGCCGGTGAAGAGGATGAACGGGATGTTGCCGTACCGCTGGCGGACGGTTTTCAAGAACTCGATGCCGTTCATACCGGGCATCTGGAAATCCGAGACAATAGCATTACAGGAAAGGGTAGTGAGCAGTTCAAGGGCTTCCCGTGCCGACGCCGCGGTCACTACGCGAAATTCCTGAGACTGCTCTAAGAAGAGCTTTCCCAGTTCGAGAAGATCGCGCTCGTCATCCACATAGAGGACAGAAAACATCTGGAATTACCTATTGTACAGTATCCTGATCCTATGGTGATGCTATATAAAATTGTGGAGAGTTACAGTTTATCAAAAAGTGTTCTTACCTGTGGCCGGATGAGACAAAAAAAGCCCGGGTCTCGTGGCAGGATGTTGTTTTTAAAGTTGAAAACCGGATTCCTGCAATCAGGCCCCGGGTGAGCGGAATTTTCCCATTGGTACCCGGATCTCAAAGCGGGCACCTTTCCCCGGAATGCCGGCCTCGCAGATGGTAAGGCCGGTGATGGCAAGGATCTCCCGTACCAGAAATAGGCCAAGACCAGTATTATTCCCGTGACCCTGCTCGAAGAGCCGCTTTTTATTGCGTGCCGGTACGCCCACACCATTGTCTTCGACAAGAATGGTCAGGAGGTCACCATCCTCCCGGGCGGAAATGCTGATCCGGGTCATAGCGGCACCACCATAGCGGAGTGCATTGTCAAAGAGATTATAGAATACTTTTTCAAGGAGCGGATCGGCAAAAATCTCGGTTTTTGGAAGGTTGATATCGAGCTGAACTGCCATGAAGGGCAGGGACTCTCCCGATTTCCGGATCAGTTCATCCAGATCCTGCCATACCGGGGGCATGAGGCCCATGTCGTCAAATATCGTGGTGAATTCAATCTGCCGGCCGATGATGGCTGCGATGTTCTGCTCCCGGTTGATCAAATCCAGCATCCTGTCAGGATCGTCAATTGATGCGCGGGATAGTTCGAGCCAGCCGTTCAGGGCCATGAGCTGGTTGCGGATGTCATGGCGGGTGATGCTCGTCATAAGGGTGATCTGCCGGTTTGCCTGCCGCAGGGCTTTTTCCACATTCCGTATCTGGCTGACATCGTGAAGGATTCCTTCAATGCCGGCAAATTTCCCGTTCTTGTCATAGATCTGGCGGCTGCTTGCTGTTGCAGCATGGGGGTTACCATACCGGTCCTGGAGGGTGAGGGGATACCCGCTCACCACGTGTTCCCGCTTCAGGCAATCAAGGAATGCGCTGCGTTCTTTGGGGTCGGAATAGAAGTCCGATGCCCGTAATTTCCCGATCATTTCTTCTGCCGAATTAAAACCGACCAGCCGGGCCCCATAGGTGCTGATCATCGTAAGAACCCCATCCAGATCTGTGCGATAGAAGACATCCTGCATGTTCTCGATGATGCGTCGGTAATTATCCTCGCTCTCGGCAAGTTGTTCCTGGCCTTCCTTGAGCAACCTGAACTGGCCCTGCAGTTCCGCCTGCGAAGCGGACAGTTGCTCGTACGCGCCTTTCAGATCATCTTGTGCCCGTTTCGTAGCGGTGATATCCAGCTCGATCCCGTCCAGCAGCACGCTGCCATCGGGCAGAACCCGGGGGGCCGAGCGGACGAGGATCCACCGTTCCATGCCGGAGGGTGTATGTATTTTTAATTCGTGGCTGATGGATGTCTGTGATTCAACTGCTTGTTTTCCTTTCGCAGCGAGATGGAGCTGGTCTTTTTCTTCGATCTGGGCATACAGGATCGATGCATCCCGCATCACTTCTTCCGCGGTTACTTCATGGAGCGTTGTCACGCCGGCACTGACATGGGCAAAACGCCGCTTCCCCCCCGGTTCGATAATGAGCTGGTACACCATCCCGTTTGGGAGGTTGTCAGAAAGGGAGCGGAGCTGCCGTTCGCGTTCACGGATCGCCTCCTCGTCCCGTTTCTTCGTGGTGATGTCGCGGAAGATGCCGAGGAGGGAATGTTTTCCTGAGAACTCAACGAAGTCAACATAGAATTCGCCATCACGAACAATGCCATCTTTTGTGATCAGACGTGCGTAAAAAGCAGACGGGATTTCATCTCCCGAGAGCCTGCGGGCTGCAGACTCCTGCAACCTTTTTCGGTCATCCGGATGGACGAGGTCCCAGATATTCATTGCCAGGAGCTCGTCATGGGAAAATCCGGTGATAAGTTCCGCCTGGCGATTGATGAAGAGGAGATCATTGCCCCGGTAAATATACACCGCATCGTGGCTGTGTTCTGCGAGAAGCCGGTACTTCTCCTCGGATTCCTTGAGCGCCTGCCGGGCCCGCACTTCCTCGGTTGTATCATGGGAATAGATCGCGACAGCCGATACTTCCCCGGAGGTGTCAAGAACCGGATAGAGACGGTTCTCATAGAACCTGCCGCCATGATCATCGACAGCGGAACAGGGGGTTTTTGAAATGAGTACCTGCGCGACACACTCCCGCCATTGGGGAGAATCGCAAGGAGAGGTCAGCGTGAACGCATTCATCCCGATGAGATCGTTTTTTGGAATGTCGTATCGGACCGAGGCGGCATGGTTAGCCGCAAGGATGGTCCCGTCAGTTGCCAGCAGCATCGAGACATCGGTTGGCGCGTTTATGAGGGCATCGATGGTGTACTGTGCCTTCTTCTGCGCGCTAATATCCACGGACTGGGTATAGACCAGATCTTTACCATGAACCTGCACACGGGTCATTGACGTCAGGGATGTGAAGACCCTTCCCGAAGAGGTCCTGACCATGACAGGGACATTACGTACGATCCCGGATGTCCTGAGCTGCTCGTTGAGGTCTGACATCTGGTGGGGGTCGAAAACAAGACCGGCCTCTTCCGGAGTCCGGTTCAGGGCATCGCCACGGGATAGTTTCAAATCCTTAAGGAACCGGTCATTGATATCGATGATCCTGCCGGTATCATGCTCGGTTATCATCTGGTGGATAGGGCTTGCATGGAAGATCGTGCTTAGCAGTTTATCGGACTTGATGTGCTCATCCTGCGCCCGTTTCCGCTCCACTGCCATCCGGATCTTGTGGGCAAGCTCGGCAAACTGCGCTTTCACATCGCCACCCTTCTGGAGGTAAAAGTCAACCCCGTGATTGATCGCCTCGATCACTACTTCCTCCCGACCCCGTCCGGTGAAGAGAATGAACGGGATATCTCCAATGTCGGTGCGAACAGCCATAAGGAATCCAAGCCCGTTCGTTTCCGGCATCTGGAAATCCGAGATGACCGCATCATACGAGCGGGCACGAAGCGCAACGAGACCCTTGGATGCAGACTCTGCCGTATCAACGGTAAAATCTCCCATCATTTCAAGAAATGTCTTCCCGAGAAGGAGCAGGTCCGGTTCGTCGTCTACGTAGAGAACTGTGTAGGATGCCATAAATGGGGGTTGGTCTCATCATTGGACAATTACCACGAGATCCAAAAAACGGATTGCTCAAAATATGCCCGATTTGATCCTAGTTATATGGATGTACATTAAGAAAATTGTTTTGGCAAAAAGAGATCTACCCTGAAAACAAGGTCTCATACACCAGCACGGCTAATGCATGGTTAGAAAAACTATGACCGCAGAGCAGGACTGTCTCCAGTGTGGCAAATGCTGTGAAAAGTGGGGCTGGGACCAGGGGGGTATTATAGAGGATCTCGTGCCCTGGATCCAGGACCGGCGTACCGATATCCTGCGGCATGTCCTGATCCGCCTTCGTGACGGGACGATACGGACCGGCCGCGATCTTGCGATGGATAATCTGCCCAAGGTCGCCCGAATCTATTACTGGGTCTCCCCGGCCGGGACAAAACTCACATACTGCCCGTTTTACGATAAGCGGAAGGACGGGAAAGTGTATTGCGGGATCCACCGGGTAAAGCCGGCGGTCTGTATCGGATTTGCACCATGGGCAGAGGTCTACCATGATTACGGCCTTAACTGCCCGGCGTGCCGTGACATTGCACCGTGATTAAACCGGATAATCCCCAGCACGAATAATACCGAGATCTCCTTTGGGGCTTGGTACCTGTGCAACGGAATATACATGTCCCTTTGTTGTGACAAAATGGATCACTTCTGGAGGATGACATTGCTCCGGTATATAAAAAAGGCAGGAGCGTGGTTTCCCTGCCGGATTTTCTCTCGGGTCATGGGGTGACCACGATATTTTCAAACCGTATAGTCAGGTCCGGGTCGTTCATCCCAGAGGGGAGCGTACAGGAAACCATCGTGTCCCTGCCCACATGTCCGCCGGCTTTCAGGGTTCCGAGATAAACCGTGTTCCAGCAGACCATCCTTCCCTCATAATACAGGTTTGCCGATGCGGTCACTTCGCGTGCATCCGCATACCCGACATTGAAGCCGTCGATATGTACAAGAAGCGGGACCGGGTTTGAACTGCCCCGGCTTTGGGGATAGGTCCAGTACCCGTCAATATGGATCTGGGGGAGGTCTTTTCTCATTGTCGGGGTTATGGTCACGTAGGTAACCGGCATCGTGGTGAGTACAGGGACCAGGTTCGCGGAAATATTTGCGGGGATCCCCCCGGAAACCGTGACGGGGGCGGACCACGTATCATAGCCGTGTTCACGGACTTCAACTATATGACTTCCAGCAGGGACTGCAATTATGGAAGTGGGAGTTGTACCGTGGTATTCGTGGTCAAGGTAGACCTCAGCCCCCGTGGGATTTGATGTCACAGAGACGGTTCCGGTTGCATACTCCTTATCTGAGCTGCACCCGGAGATAAGGACCCCGAGCACCAGCAGCGATGCAGCAAGGGTCCGGAATAACGGTCGCACGGTTTGCATAGTCAGATAGATTGCAGGTGTTTTCTCATTATAGTCTTTCCGGGCATACCAGAGCAAATCCATAGAGATAAGAGACCGCAACTCAGACTTTATTCCAGTCATTTTGTGGTATTATTATGAGCGATAT
Organism: Methanoregula sp.; assembly: GCA_023228295.1. Taxonomy (GTDB): domain Archaea; phylum Halobacteriota; class Methanomicrobia; order Methanomicrobiales; family Methanospirillaceae; genus Methanoregula. The sequence continues at coordinate 7,230 of JALOBP010000039.1, read as the reverse complement.
CCTCGTCCTTGGAGCATTTGTTTCGTTTCTGATCTTTCTCCTCATCAGAAAACACCGGAAATATGCCGCTCTTTTGGGCTGGACGTTTATGATCCTCAACCTTATGTCTGAGATACCGTCACTTTTTCGTGAGGGTAATTTCCTGTACCCGGTTATGGCGCTCCTGTCCCTGCCGTTCCTTGCGATCACCGCAGAGCGGCTGATCCAAAACGATCCGACCATCCTGCAGTTCTCCCGTGCTGCTGCAATTGCAACGATCATTTATATTCCGTTTGCCTTCATCCCCCTCCTTCATGACACACTCATCGCAATTGTTGTCGGGCAGGCATTCACGCTCATCACCGCACTCGGCCACAACCCGCAGCTCTTCTCGTGGGACGTGATAGCCGAAAACGGGTTTTATAACCAGATCATCCTCGGATGCACGGGGATCCTGGCCATCGCTATGCTGCTTGGCGTTGCCCTGAGCGCAGAGAAACTTTCGATCCGTCAGGCTCTTACGGCGTTCCTGTTCATTGTCCCGACCATCTGGGTCCTCAACCTGTTCCGGGTCAGCATCGTCTTCATTGCAGTTTCCAATACCTGGTTTGGATCATTTCCCGACCCACGGCCGGACGCCATAGGTGATGCAAACTTCTTCTGGGCACACAACGTCTTTGCCGAGGCGCTCGCAATCGTCGTGATGCTCCTGCTGGCATGGGGGTTATGCAGGATAATTCCCGGACTCGCGGGATTTGCCAGGGAACTGCTCGGAGTGTACTGGGACAGGGTGAGGGGTGTTGGGCAGGCACTGCAAAGGGCGCTGTCGCGGTGAATGAGGGAGTATAGGGATATTGGAGCACCGGAACATCCACCCGGGCCATCCTCCCACAAGTATCCATATCACAACAGTTGTCTCACCTGCGTTTTTACTGCCTGCTCCTTTCCCGGGACCATGCGGATGTCATGCACCGTATCGGCGCTGTCAATAAGAACTTCCCCGGCAGGTGTGATTCCAAGCGTGTGGAAAAAACCCAAAAGGACCCGTATGATGCAGGTAAAGTTCTCTTCTCCTTTTCGCCCTGCAACCGAGTACATGAGGGCTTTCTGGTCAGTCCTTCCCTCGTTGAGTGCCCGCTCCGCATGGTAAGCCTGCATCCGGTCGATAACAAGCTTGAGGCCCGCAGGGACTGTGTTGGTGTAGACCGGAGAGCAGACAATGACAAGCTGTGCACCCCGTACCGCTGCGATGACAGAGCCCATATCATCATCAAAGACGCAGGTGCCGGTGTTGTAGCACTGGTAGCAGCCGATGCAGGGATGGATGTCGAGATCATGAGGATAGATGACCGCTGCAGTTCTCCCGGCTTCGTGCGCTGCGTTAACCGCCCAGGTTGCAAGGATGGCGCTGTTGCCGTCCGGCCGCGGGCTGCCCTGAATGATGACAAGATCCGCCGCGGGACCGGAAGGGTGGACCGAGGGGCTCCGGGCATACTGCCGGAAGAGTTCGTCCGGATCACGCCCCAGTTCACCTCCCCAGATCTCTGCGGTCTTCCGGGCTGCGGATTCCGCGGAGCCGGGCTGGAGCGGGGAGTACTCATACGTGTTGGTGATGAAGTGGGCGGGGAGACGCCCGGGGCCGGTTGCCTCAAGCACATAGCGGATCATGCCGGGATAGAGTGATGTTAAGTCCTCGCGGTGGAGCGTGAGGTGGAAGATATTTTCATCCACCGGGATCGTCCAACTGTGCAGGAGTTCCCGGGCGGGGTCCATGGTTGAGAGTATCCCGCAGATAAGTAATTAAAGTAAGGGTGGGTGGGAGATATCACATGGAAAAAATTGTCACGGGGCCGGGACATTTCGCTGCAAACGGTGCAGGGGATCCCCGACCATTTCCGATACCGTGTGCCAGGCCAGGCTGGCCCGGGTCATGGACCCGGTCACGACACAACAGATCGTCGGTCCGATCACAGGAATAACTGGATGAATCCCTTCCGCCGTTTTTCCCCGCAGAGTTTTTTCCGGGCCGGAAGAAAAACGTAAAACGTTATCCCGGGAGTTTCAGAAGTAATGTTTTATTCTCTCCAGTTGCAACAACCGGAGTTCCAGCTCGTTTTCTTTCTCGGTCTCGATCGCGTCCAGGATCTTTTCTACAGGAAGGGCGAGCCTGAACACCTTAATGGACCGACCGGTGCCTCCAGGAAAACACTCAAGGATTTTAATCCATCCACGGTTTATAAAATATTTCATCGCCATACTCACATCGGACTGGCGCAGATCGGTTCCGAGCTCGATTTCCCGGGAGGTTCCATCCGGGTTCCGGGAGAAATATACGAAAATTTTGGCAACATTTGTTGTCATACCGATCTCAATTAAAATGCTGATGGTTTCTTCTTCTTTGTCAGTAAAAAACCAGACCTCTTTCTGCCGCATACATTATCATTCCGCCAGATTATTTTTATTTTTATATAGATAAATACATTCTGATCGGATTTTGAAGAACGGGTAAACCCAATAATACCATCAAAATAAATCTGACATTTTCTCCCATAGTGGGGAACGAATTGATAATAACGGATCCGGGGACTCAGATTATAAAAATCTGCAAGTCCCGGGGCATTGTGTTCGCAGATATCGGCACCAGCCCGAGCTCGACGATCGGTGTAACCCGGCATTTCAGGTTGCCAATGATGTTCACCATGTTCAGGCATCTCTCTTGTCCTGTTTCCAGAGGGAGCCGTGAAGGCAGCCGTCCTTACGCACCAGAATATTGTCGGGCTCATTGCCGGCAAAATCATCGGAGCCATGTTCTTCCACATTGGTCCACGCAATTTATTTACGCAGGGCCTTTCACAGCGGTTTATCACCCGCATTCTCTGATCCCTCGCGATCCTCATCCAGGTTCTGGTTATCGTCTCGTTCCTTGTATGAGAAAACATGGCAGGCCGGAAGGATCCATGTCTTAAAAAATACGGGATCGATTGTACTTTTACATGGTCCGCCTTTTCATAACTGCGTGAGAGAACGGATAGAAAAACAGGTTAGAGGAAAAGATCCGGTTTTACAATCCGGTGTTCTTCGAATTCCCCGGCATGAAACACGTTGATATCAACCGGCTTGCCTTGCCGGTACCGCTGCGTACGATCGTAATATCTCCCCGGATCATGCCGCAGGCCGTGCACGGCGAAGTATTCATGAAGGGTCTCAAGAAACGCAATCTGCTGGTTGAGGTATGCATTCTCGTACTCTTTAACCTCCCGTGCGATTTCAAAACACTCCTCAAAGGGAAGTGTGGGATCATACTGGCCGTGACTACCCCTGCGGGCGAACTGTCGCCAGGTAATATTGCCCGGTGTACCAGCGCTGCGGCGAAGCATATGCGGGTAGATCCGGCAGCCGGAAAACCGCCGCTCATAGATCCGGCACTTCCCGCCCTCAAGGAACCAGCAGGATCGAGCTGCATCATTTTTCATCCTGAGGGCATACCCGGAAACATACAGCATCCCGTTCTGGTCACAGAACTCCGGGTCAGGTGCGGGTTCATAGGCATCGGGATCGATTTTTTTTACTGTTGCGACATCATGGTCCAGCAGGAAAATGTGATTGTTGACTGCCTGTGTACAACACTCCCCACAAGACGTGCACCGAAACCTGGATGACCAGATATCACCTGCCATCTGCTCAAGAGGGTATGCAAAGAGCCGGTTGCGTTCCTGTACCAGGGCCACGATTCGATAGGGGATCGGGATATCCACAGCAGCAGCCATCAGGTATTCCTCCGGCAGATAGCATTGGTTTCATCAAATACAATGCTGGTGATAGTAAATTCTGCACAGGCATATTCTCCATCCGGAAGGATGAGATCCGAAGAGATCTGGAGCGGCACATGGTAGCCATTCACATTGGTATAACCAGAAAACCTGGAGGCAAAATGACCGGGTAATGGCCTGCCGGTTTCCGGATGTGTTTTCCGGCAGGAGTCGATGCTGTCGATCCATCCCCGGTCATCAAACCGGGCGATAGCTTCGATAAGATGTTCCTTGTCCCGGATGATCACCTTTGCCGTCAAATCGTCAATGTTTTCCCAGGTAATGAAACCGGATGAATCATAAATCATCGGAAACAAGGGGGACCATGCGAGATACCGGAAGAGTGAGCCGTCCTTGATCTCATCGGTATGGGCATTATTCAGCGGGACAAGCGAGAAGAGATTGATATTCATCCCGGCTTCGCGATCAACATAATAATCGAAGGCATCGAGCCATATTCCCGGAACATAGCTGATGGTGGAATGCCAGACAAAACCCGGAACAGCCAGTGAGAAATACCCCTCACCGCCCATAGTCATCCACCGCCCGGTATTCCCGTACCGGATCCTGCCGGCATGACGGATATGTGCGCAGGCAACCGGCTGCCGGTTCTCCCCCAGTGCCCACGATATATATCTGGCAACAGGTCCCGGATCACGGGGGATGTCAACGCGTTCTGACAAATGAGCATAGAACGTGATGAGCCGCAGATACCGTAACCGCTCGTCAACCATGATTGCGAAAAGCTCACGGCCTACGACAATGAATAAAAGTAAAATTGCAGCCCAGATGATTATTACGGCGACCATCTGGCCTGTCAACATCAGACAGCCCCCTGATTCCGCATCCACACATCAACCTGGCGGAACGGGATCTCGATACCTTCTTCTTTGAACCGTTCATCAATTCGGATGTTTATGTAGTCCTGGATATCCCAGAGATTATCGTAATTGTTGGTATAGAGAATCAGCTGGCCGTTGAGGCTGGATTCACCGAATTCCAGGAAATAAACCGACGGTGCAGGATCCGGTATCCCCCACGGGGTCTTCTCTATCGCCTCGTGGGCAAGCTCAAGAAGAATCTGCTTGACTCTCTTGACATCGCTGCCGTACGCGACCGAGAACGGGATCCTCACTTTCATCTTGACGTCCGGCAAGGCATAATTGATCACCACGTTCGAGGTGAGTTTGGAATTGGGGATGGTAACAATCTGGGTATCCAGCGTTTTGATACGGGTGCTGCGTGGTCCGATACTGATCACATCACCAAAGTACACGTCGTATTTTATCCTGTCACCGACCTTGAACGGCTTGTCCAGGGTAATAATTGCGCCACCCAGGAAGTTCCCGAGGATCTCCTGTGCAGCAAGCGCGATGGCGATGGCACCGATCCCCGCCCCAGCGAGCATCGGGGTAATATCGATCTTGAATTCTGCAAGGATAAGCAGGAATGCAATAAACCAGATGAGGTATTTGAACAAAACCTCAAGCATCGGGATCAGCTGGTCATCGAGATCCGTTTCAGTTTTCGAGGCAAGCCATTTCCCGTACGTGGTAATGGTATTGTATGAAAAGTTCGACACGATCCATGCACCCAGGATGATGAAGAAGGAGTTGATAAACTGGTAACCGGTGAACTCCATATCTCCGAATGTCCAGCGCATAGATTCCGGATCGATGACAAATGCAGTCAGTGCGATATAGACAGATACCGCCAGAATTGCTACTACCAGGGGTTTTCCAATAGCGAGAATGATGATATCATCAAGCAGGGTATCGGTATCATCGGCTTTTTTCTGCAGCCATCTGATAATGGCGTGGGCAAGACCAGCCGCAACAAGGCCTGCGGCGATTATAATCAGGGCATAAAGATAATTCGGTTCCATTCAGATTCTCCATGGTTCAGATATCAAAACGAGGTTACAGTTTTTTGTACCAGACATTCATGCTTTCCAGTTCACCGCAGATATTGGTGTTGTTCGGGAGCATGCCTCCGAACTCATACCCTGCCTCGGCAAACACGGTATTGATCGGCCCAAAGGCAGCCCGGCAGATTGTGTAAGCCAGCTGGATCCCTTCTTTTTTCAATTCGGTCTCCATGGTATGAAGCAGCAGACCTGCAAACCCGCGTCCCCGGAAAAGCGGACTTGTGGCAAAATCAGTTACTTCGGCGTTCTGGCTCCCTGCATCAATCTCGCAGGACGCCACCGCTGCAACGATGTGGGATTTTTTTATAACAAAATACCGGATCGATCCCTGCATCGTCTCGCGGATGTAATCAGGATCGCTGATGGGGAACGGGTAGGTTAAAAATACCGTGCCGAAGAGTGCCGCAATGTCGTTGGCATCTCCCGCATGGGCATGCATGAGCGAGAAACCATCTGGAATAGTATGTCGGGTTCTCACCCCCGCGTGGCAGAATGCATCCGACAGGACATTTGCCGTTTTCGTCGTATCAGAGATCTCTTTTCGTTTCGGGTCCAGATATTTTCCCATGAACACTGCAGGTTCGCATCCCCGGTAGAAAAACGGGACCGTAGCCTCGGGGATGTACCCCTCACTGGCAAAAACTTCTGCCGATGATTCCGGCACCTTAACAAATATTTTTGAATAACCCTCCTTTCGGGCGAGGTCATCTGCATAACGGAGGATCCCCGGGATATCTTCCGGGGCCATCTTCATGACATAGACACGGTTGTTGAAATGGCCGTGCTGGATTGTGCTGTTACCCATGCGCAGCACATGATCATTCTGCGTCATTGGTCCTCCGCTCAACCCGGACATTGTTCTCCGGTATCAGGGTGGTTGTTTCATCGTAATCTGCAAGAAGTTTTGCAACCCCGACAACTTTGGACTCATCAGCGCGATTGATGTTCAGCTGGAGCTTGCAGGAAACACAATCCCCATCGCAGGTAATATGGTCATAATTTTCTGGTTCCTGGTACGTGCAGATCATGCCCTCGTAATTGCGCAAAACGACCTTGTGCACCGACCAGGTCAGGAGATAGTTGGGGAAGACCGGGATCTTGCCCCCGCCGCCCGGCGCATCGACCACGTACCGGGGGATCGCAAAGCCGCTCGTGTGCCCGATTAAGTTCTCCATGATCTCAATGCCCTTCGATACCGGTGTGCGGAAGTGGCTGATCCCCTCCGAGAGGTCGCACTGGTAAAGGTAGTACGGGCGGACGCGGTTTTTGACGAGCTGGTGGACAAGCTCTTTCATGATCCGCGGGCAGTCATTAATCCCTGCCAGCAGGACCGACTGGTTTCCGAGCGGGATACCGGCATCGGCAAGTTTTGCCACTGCAGCCTCTGCGGATGCCGTCATCTCCTTGGGGTGGTTGAACTGCATATTGACCCAGAGCGGGTGATGTTTTTTTAAGACTGCTACCAGGTTGTCGGTTATCCGGTACGGTAAGACGACCGGGACCCGGGACCCGATC
>JALOBP010000134.1 GCA_023228295.1 Methanoregula sp. | reverse complement strand
ATCAGAGAATGATCTCGATATCCAGTTTTTCTGCCAGTTCCTTGTACCTGTTCCGTATCGCGACCTCGGTCACGCCCGCAACTTCCGCTACTTCGCGCTGGGTGCGCCGCTCCCCTCCCAGGATGGAGGCAATGTAGATCGCTGCTGCAGCAACACCGGTCGGTCCCCGGCCGCTCGTCAGTTCACGCTCGGATGCCTGCCGGAGAATCTCGATGGTCCGGCTCTGGACCTCGCCATTGAGCTTGAGGCCCGAACAGAACCGGGGCACATAATCCAGCGGTGACGTTGGCAGAAGCCTCAATCCAAGCTCCCGCGAGATGAACCGGTATGTCCTGCCGATCTCTTTTCTCGAGACACGGGAGACTTCCGCAATCTCATCGAGCGTGCGGGGCACGCTGCACTGCCGGCATGCGGCATAAAGTGCCGCTGCCGCAACGCCTTCGATGCTCCGGCCGCGGATCAGGTTCTTATCGACCGCGTCACGGTAGACCATGGCGGATGACTCGCGGATGTTTCGCGGAAGGCCCACTGCGGAGGCCATCCGGTCCAGTTCCGATAGTGCAAACGCAAGGTTCCGCTCGGTCGCATTGCTGACCCGGATCCGGCGCTGCCATTTGCGGAGACGGTAGAGCTGGGCCCGGTTCTTGGAAGATATCGACCGGCCGTACGAGTCCTTGTTGCGCCAGTCGATCATAGTGGAGAGACCCTTGTCATGGATAGTAAGGGTCATCGGTGCGCCGGTACGGGCCCGTTTCATCCGCTGGTCTGCATCGAACGCACGCCACTCAGGACCCCGGTCGATGAACTCGTCATCAATCACCAGCCCGCAACTCTGGCAGACCAGTTCTGCCCGCTCACGGTCGTGAACAAGCACGCGACTGCCACATTCCGGACAGGTGGTCTCTGTCTGGTTCTCCGCTTTCTTCTCCTGCTCTCTCTGTTTCGTCCGGGTTTTGAACGATTCACGTTCAGACTGGAGGACTTTAAGTTTCTCAATTTCCTGCATTCACGTTTACCTTACTGACGATTTTTGTCTCGAATTTTCTGCTTGCCCTGGACCGGATGCCGGAGGAAATGTCGTTACTTATGGCCACCCACTACGGTAAATTCCCGTATTCTGCGGCCCCCCGTCGGGAGGAAATCCTCAGACTTGTCGTGGTGTCTTGTATGAGTGAGGTTATATGCTTTCGTGTGGTGCTATCGGGCCGGCAAAAATCAGGGGGGGCCGGGCTGCCTGCTTGTTTTTAAATAGAACGGTATTCCTGTTAAAAAATTTTTCTGTCAGTACCATTATTGAATGTCCCGCAAAAAATTTTATTTTGTTTTATTTTGATAATCATCAAACCTGTTATTCTGCAATGGAATGGAGGCTGCGCAAAAAAAATCTTCAATTTGCCAAAACCCTAATCGTGTTTCACGAATCCCCACGCAATAATGGTGATTCCGACAATCCAGCTCAGGTAAAAATAAATCTGGTATGCCCGGCATTCTGAAATACCAATAAATGAAATCAGGGGGTCTTCACACGGCGATGCGAACGATGACAGGGTATACGAGTCACTAATGCTATGCACAAGAGGCAGGGTGTATAATGCGCCGATAATCAAAAATCCGATGAGGACTTTAATTAAACTGGCCATGTTCCCGATCGTCCCCTTGTATGCACCAGTTCAAATATTTTCTGTGCGGTGGTCCGGTCTTTCCCGCACTACGGTGTGAGACAGGATCCGCCCATCTTGATCCCTCATGGCGAACCTCCCGGAAAATTAAGGTGAACCGCGAACCGTACCCGGGGGCCGTTTTCTCGCTTCTGCTTCCAGCCGGACCATGGGGATATGTATCATTGCATTACGGTCTGCCGGATATTTTTTCAGGTATTCGTCTATGATTGCTTCGATGAACGCGGAATGTTTGCTCTCCGGCAATCGCGCCAGCCAGGGTAGCCACGTGGTGCGGATCCAGGCCGCACAATCCTCCCGGGACGCATAGGTCATGTCCTTTGGGATCAGTTCGACCCGGCATTGTTCGAATCCCGATTCAATAAGCCACTCCCGGTACTCTGCATTGTCGAAGAAACCAAAGGTGAAAGAGAATCCAATGAAATATTGTTCCCACGCTGGTTTCTTTATGACGACATCTCCCATCCAGAGTATCTGCTCTGCATTCCCTTTCCCGCCCATCTGGATCAGCATTTTGCCGTTCGGGCGGAGGCTTTTTACAATCCCTGCAAGCACCGGTTTATGATCCGGGATCCAGTGCAATGCTGCGTTAGAAAAAATGACATCGAACTCTTCAGCAAACGGCAGGGCCCGGGCGTCGACCTGATAAAATGAGATGTTCGGGTATTCACTGCGCGGAAAATGATCATTGGCGAACCGGATCATCTCCGGTGAATTGTCCACGCCCGTTACGGTCCCGCCCGGCAGACTGCGGGCGATCCCGGCGGTTATCTTTCCGTCCCCGCATCCGATATCCAGTACCCGCTCGTTACCCTCAAGCCCGAGCTTTGCAATCAGTTCCTTTGCCCACTGGTGCTGGGCCGGGGAACTCTTATGATAATCGGCAGCATTCCAGGCAAATGGCACCGGGGGATCGGATGGAGTCATCGATGTATTTCCTCACAGGAATACTAAGGATTTTTTGTATAAATGTGGATCGGGTCTGGTTGCTTTCCGGGATGATAAACGATACCTGATTTTGTGACCGGGGTGCCGTGGGAGATGTGGGGTGATCGACTCGTGAAACCCTTACTCTCTGTTGTGGAGACACCCGTCTGCCAACAGGCCGATCCCTGGTGCGATAACCTGGCGGGTTCCCCATTGTGTCCCTGATCGCAGATTACATTCCCTGAACCGTGGACGTACTCGTACGTCCATCGCGGGTACTCCGGGAAAATGGTCCCTGTTTTTTTCAAGCTTCCTGCCATTTATGCCCGGCCCAATGGTTATTCCCGTCAAAGGATACGACAAGATAAAACGTAATGTATTATTTATATTTTAAAATATCCCGATTGACCGTATGCAATCGGCATTAATCCCGTCATCAGAACCGATAACGCGGGAGATGATCGTTGCCGCCACCAGACCCAATTCAGTCATGAGAAAAATTCGACTGGTGTTATTTGATTTTGGAATTGGGAGGAAATTTTTGGTTTTCCCTATGTCCTCTGGCTATTAAATAAAAAAATCCTCGCAATGAATGCCGCCACCACGGAGTGGGGTGCACGTGTCGGACCAATGCCGAACACTCATCCACAACAAACAGGTGCAGGATGCATCCCCCGATGACATGAAGACCTGTACCGGTGCAGGCGGATGATCTTATTTTCTGGTTTTTATGAGAATTAATTCTGTATTATACGTTTAATGAACCGGTATTTCCAAAAAAATAAAATCGTAAAAATATTATTGTATCGGACCCATACCTGAATTATTCATGGTCCGGTTACATTATATCGACAATCTGCGGTGGATATGTATCCTGATGCTCTTCCCATTCCATATCGCACTCGTATTCTACCCGGAATGGTATGGCTTTTATGTATCGTCCGGTTCCTCGTCTGAGGTTGCACATACGATCGTTGTCTCTGTTGAGCCCTGGATCATGCCGCTGCTCTTCTGTATTGCAGGGATGAGTATGAAATTTGCATTGCAGAAGCGTACGCCTCTTATGTACCTGAAAGAACGTGTCAGAAAACTTCTTATCCCGTTCCTTGCAGGACTGGTCCTGATCTGCCCCGTTATTGCATACTATGCCCTGAAATTTCACATGGGTTACACCGGGAACATTGCCGGTGCGTTTGTGCATTTCTTCAGCACAATTTACACCATCCAGGACCGGAGAGGGATTTTGGGAGATTTCAGTGTTGACCATCTCTGGTTTATCATCTTCCTGTTTATCATCTCCGTTGTGACACTTGCCGTGGTCCTGTCCATACGGCGACTGGCAGGACATCCCCCCAATCCCGGCAATGTACGCCTTACGGTCCTGGTACTTTTGTTTATTCCGGTCTGGCTCCTGAACTTTATCGGTTTCTATATGACAGGGTATTCTCTTGTGTCGTATTTCGCCATGTTTCTTATCGGTTACTATCTTCTTGCGATGGATCCGGTCCAGGCACGGCTGGAAAATTACTGGGCAATCCTTCTTGCCGCATGGATCATCCTCACAATCGGCGTGATGTGGATTTGCGGAATATCCTTGGGATATGACGAAGTATTCTGGGGATATTCCGCCGCCTACGTCCTGACCGGATGGATCGGCATCCTTGCGCTGATGGGAACAGGACGGCACCTGCTTGACTGTTCCAACACCTTCACGGCATATATGTGTGCGGCATCGTATCCGGTGTATATTCTCCACCAGGTGATACTGGTGGCAATTGCGTATTATGTCGTGACGTTCAGAATCTCTCCAGCACTACAGTTTTCAGTCATTTTGGTTTTCAGTCTTCTGCTGACATTTTCCTGTTACGAGATCATCAGGAGGATCCCGGGGGTGCGTGCGCTGTTCGGAATTGCAGGACCCCGGGTGAAGAGTGCGTGAAGGGTTCATTTTTTCATTTTCTACACATACGAACGATTTTCTGCATTACGAAGGCCCCCTCCCCGAAAGACTCCTCGCGGGGCGGATTTATTACCTGGATGTTACGCAGCGGGATCGGGGTGAGTTGACCGGGCGGCTCCAGCCTGCGGGTGATCGCAAGGATTGCAACCCTGAATAATCTACAATGACGCCCGTTAACAGCGAATTCAAAGATCGCCTTAAAAGATATGGTATCAGGCCCATATCGGCCAGAATGAAGCATTCCCGAACGAACGGAACGTCAGAATGATTTTCCGGGATTTTTGCGAGAACCATAGGCCGGCTTTTCAGTTATTTCGAAGTTTTTGCTGGCTGGTACAACGATACAGGGATATTTTAAGAAGGAAAAAAGCTAATTAAAGTTACTATATGCCAACGAGTAAGAAACAATTGGTGAAGCTGAACCAGGCAAAGAAGGTCAAAGCAGAAGAGCTCTCGAAGCAGGCGGCTGCGGGTAGCGAAGGCGCCAAGAAGAAGCTCAAAAAACTCGAGAAAAAGCTCAAGTGAAACGTCCGGGAATTTTCCACTATTTTTATTTTCCTTTTAAGGGCTGGTATTGACGAATATAGCAATGCAAATCGCAAAATGCCCGCACCTGGAGGATAGCGGAAGCTCAATTTTTTTACAGGTTTCTCCGGCTTTCGCGTATGTCTTTTGGTTGTGACATCCTTTCTAGAAATTACCTTTACTCGATATTTAGCACCATACACAGAAATCGGAGTTCCATTATTCCTTCATAATTCGGGCAGCCTGCGTTTTTCCCGGCTCACGCCATGGAGTTCCCGATGAGTGGTGGGGTCACGGCTGCGCAAATGGGTATGCTGATCGCGGGTGTGCCGGCCGATAATGTCCGTAAAAAAGATGCAGGTTTATTAATCCAGAAAATTATGATTTGAGCATGTACACCCGTGAGGCTTCGGCCCTCGACTTGTTCACCGATTCGGTCAGGTCCATGGGAGATGCTACGCTGTGTGCGGTGATGGAGTTCGACCGTCAGCTCGACCCCGGCATCCTCCAGGAATCTGCCCGGGCATGTATCCTTGCCCATCCCATTCTTCACAGCCGGCTTGTCCGGGGAAATAGGCCCGCATTCTGGGAGATGGTTGCACCCGTCAATCTTCCCCCCATGCAGGTCGAGGAATGCCCGGAAGATTATCATCCCTTCGTCATCGGGCCGGTTGATCCGTACGGGCCGTTGCAGGTCCGCGTACGTCTCCTGCGAAGACCTTCGGGGGATGTGATCGTCATTAACCTTGCCCATGCTGCTGCTGACGGGTATGGTCTCCACATGCTCACATCCCAGCTGGTCCAGGAATACCAGTCGCCCGGCAGCATACGGCCCGCTGTGGGGGGAATCCCGGAACGCGATACGCTCTGGACCCGTGACCTGGACCGGGAGGAACAACCGGTCTCTGCAGAGATGAAGGTGATCAATCCCATGTGGCCGGATCCCTTCGGTACCTCCGATCAGCCTCCCTCGTTTCACCGGGAACATATCAGTGCCGATCTGCTGGAGGAGATTCGCCTGCGAGCAAGGACACTTGGCGGTAACATCAATGATGTC
>JALOBP010000038.1 GCA_023228295.1 Methanoregula sp. | reverse complement strand
AACTATCGCTATCAAATTTTTTGTCAGGAAAACTAATTTGACAGTTCAGTGTTTTATCGCATCTCACCTCTTGAAAAACCCAAGTTTGACCTTAAAACGGTAATGTTAAAGGCCACAAAGCTGGAGTTGACATACATTTTGACCTTCCGTTCCCACGAATCCACGGTAACTGTCAAATTCGATAGAGATTTTTTGGTGAATTTTGTGGAAAAATGCTTGATGTGAAAACTCCCAATATCGTTAACGATCGGTACAATTCAATAAATCTTTGCTTTATGGCCTTTATTTTGGCACCCTTCTTAAGATTCCACAAGTGTCAAATTCTTATCCAAAATCTTAGGCAAAAAATCCAAGTGGCAAAGTTAGGTTAAAAATAGGGGCGCAAAAAATTCATACAACCCGTCACTCGTCCGGCTTCTTCGCAAACTTCTTCCAGACCTGCTCGCGGTACACCGGCCCGCTGTTGTAGGTGCAGAACGGGATCAGTTTTCCATCCGGGGTTGCGTAGTGGATGCAGCACCGCTGAACGCGCTCGATATCGTAGTTGTACTTGTCCATGAAGTGCATGGTGCCGATGAAGAGTGCATTCCAGTGGAACTCCCGGAGTGCCTCGAAGTTCTGCCCGATTAAACCCTTGCTGATCAGTTTCCAGAACTCCGTAGTGTTTCCCTGCTCTCCTTTTTTAACGGAAGCATGCATCTCCTTGACCCCTTCAAGGAGGGCCTTGTACTTGTTGATGGTACCGCCCTTTTTGAGGGTCTCTGCCATATGCTCGATGGACTCGAAGAGGCTGTCAACATCGACCATCCGGTTGACCGGGATGACCTCGCCATCTTCCTGGACAAAAACATAGGTTGCTGCCCCGCAATGCTGGTGGGCAGTGAACCGGACCTGCGGCCGGCCGGTATAAGCCTCTACGAGATCAGAAAACGGAAGGACACACGGCACAGGATAGAAATCATCTTTCTTGAGGATCCCTTCCGTTTGTTCCTCGATCCGTTCAAGAACATCCGGGATGGTGATACGTGATTTCCGGACATCATCGTCACTTGCAGCGCCGGTGAAGGCAACCGGCTGGAAATTGATCCCCCGGATAACCGACGTGTGCCTGATGGCAAAGCGGATAATGTCACCGATCTCGTGATCATTCTTACCACGGATTACCGTGGGAACGAGAACGACTCCCAGTTTTGCTTTCTCGAGGTTCTCCACGGCCGTCTCGCTGATCCGCAGGAGTGCGTTAGTCTCCGGAGTCACACCATCAAAATGGAGATATGCGGTACTGAGCCCGGCATCCTTGAGCTCCTGTGCGTAACCCGGCTCTTTTGAGATCCGAACGCCATTCGTGGCAATCTGGACCTGGGGAAAGCCCATGGCCTTTGCCTTGCGAATAATCTCGGGGAGATCATCACGCATAGTGGGCTCACCGCCAGAGAACTGGACTGCCGGGGCGGGGACCGGCTTCTCATTCCGGAGCACCTGGAGCATGGACACGACCTCGGCAAAGTCCGGTTCATAGATAAAACCGCAGGCACGAGCGTTCGCAAAACAGAAATCGCAGTTCAGGTTGCAGCGGTTGGTCAGGTCGATATTGGCAAGGAGCGTCTGGGAATGATGGTGGTTGCACAGACCGCAGTTCGCAGGACAACTGTCCTGTGCCAGGGTATTCTGGGGATTTGCAATCCCATTCCCGATGGACGCGTACTTGTCGAAACGGTGATACATCAGGGCATCAGACCAGTAGAGAGACCGGGACTGCCCGTGGATGGGGCAGGTACGATCCAGCCAGATCTTTCCCTGCTCTTCAGAGATCTCCGCATCCACGACGGTATTACAGGTCGGGCAAAGACTTCGTGTCTTTTTTATCAGCATTGATGTCCATCCGTTGCAACTGGAAAATATATATCCACAGTTTGTTGAGTAACTTTAATGTTAGTGTCTGCTCTTTATTAGAGGTATTGGAGTGCACGATTATTAGTTTTGACCCCATTTTTATTCTACTGCTTTCAGCATTCTGGGTGATGCTCCCCGCGTATCTCCCCAACCCGGTCGCAGCGCTCTGCGGAGGGGGATTACCTGTGGATCTCGGCCGTAACTTTTCCGACGGGAGACGGGTATTTGGAGAGGGCAAGACCTTCCGTGGCCTTGCTGCCGGTATCCTGGCCGGCATCCTCATCGGCCTTGTCCAGATCTGGGCTGCGGGGCAGTATGAGTGGTCATTCCTGCCGCAGCAGACCATTCTTTCCATCAGCCTCCTTTCAGTTGGTGCACTCCTGGGGGACCTGGTGAAAAGTTTCTTTAAGCGACGGTTCGGGAAGGAACGCGGGGCAAAATGGCCCGTAGCTGACATGTACGATCTGGTTCTGGGAGCGTTCGTTCTCCTCCTGGTATTTGATCCCGGCTGGTTATTTGCCACGGTCACGCTCCCGCTCATGGTCGTTATCCTGATCCTCACCCCGATCCTTCACCGGGCCATGAATATTTTAGGATATCTTGTCAAAGTCAAGGAGGTTCCATGGTGACAAACACACTTGCCGGCATGCTTATTGCCAAAAAAGCAATCGAATTCGGAGATTTCACGTTAGCATCCGGTGCAAAAAGCAAGTATTACATCGATGTGAAGACCGCGGTAACCAATCCCGATCTGCTGTCTGCAATTGCATCAGAGGTTGTCAGGTCATATGAGTTTGATGTTATTGCCGGTGTCGCGGTCGGGGGGGTCTCCCTCGCGGTCGCAACATCCCTTGCAGCAAAAAAACCGTACGCGATTATCCGGTCTTCTGAAAAAGACCATGGCAAGAAGGATGTCGTCATCGGCCATGTCACGGGTAAACGGGTGCTTCTCATAGAGGATGTAACAACCTCGGGGGGTTCGGCCCTGTACGGGATCGAAGTTTTGAGGACTGCGGGTGCAACCGTGGACTGCGTTGTCACTGTCGTTGACCGTGAGCAGGGGGCTGGGGAGATGCTTGCCGGGCAAGGCATCCGGCTGGCACCCCTTGTCACCGTGAGCGATCTCTTAAAAGAGTAAGGACTTTGTACTCCGGGGGCAAACTACGTGGGTATGAAAGCGCTTGTTGTGGGGGGTGGCGGCAGGGAACATGCCATAGCCGCAGCCCTTTCCCGCAACCCGGATACCAGCATCTTCTCGGTGATGGCGAGACCCAATCCAGGGATCTCGCGGATTGCAAAGAAAGTTCTCCTCCATAAAGAGACCGACACGCAGCGGATCGCTGCATTTGCAAAAGAATGCGCCATCGATTATGCCGTTATCGGTCCTGAGGCACCCCTTGAAGCCGGGGTTGTCGATGCCCTTGAAGCGGCCGGCATCCCGAGTGTAGGGCCGTCCCGCGCAGCAGCAAGGCTCGAAACAGATAAGGCATTCTGCCGTGAGCTGATGCACAAAAACCGCATCCCGGGCTGCCCGGAATACCGGGTCTTCCATAATACAGATGATGCCGTGGCGTTCATTGAAAACCACGACGGCGATCTCGTAGTGAAACCCATTGGCCTGACCGGCGGAAAAGGCGTCAGGATCATGGGGGAGCAGGTTGACCGACACGGGGCAATTGAGTATGTCCGGTCCCTGAACGGCATTGCAGTCATCGAAGAGCGGTTGCTGGGCGAGGAGTTCACGCTGCAGGCATTCGTGGATGGTACCGGCCTTGTCCCTATGCCGCTGGTGCAGGACCACAAGCGGGCTTTTGAAGGGGATACAGGGCCCAATACCGGCGGTATGGGTTCTTACACGATGCCCGACCACCGTATGCCGTTTGTCGCGGCAGCGGATTATACTAAAGCGCTTGAGATTATGCAGGCAACCATAACAGCCATGGCACAGAGCGGCCACCCGTACAAAGGAATATTATACGGGCAGTTCATGAACACGGCCAAGGGGCCAAAGGTAATCGAGTACAATGCCCGGTTTGGCGATCCGGAGGCAATGAACGTCCTTTCCCTGCTCTCATCGGACCTTGGTGAGATTGCCTGCGGGATCGCCGACGGAACACTCTGTTCAAAGAATGTTACGTTCGAGAAGAAAGCAACGGTATGCAAATACCTTGTCCCGGAAGGATATCCGGACAAACCGGCATCAGGAAAACCGATAACTATCGGGGACGACAAGGAAGCGCTGCTCTATTATGCAAACATCGAAGAGAAAGATGACAGCCTGTTCACCCTGACATCCCGTACCCTTGCATTTGTCGGGATGGGAGATACACTTGAAGAAGCGGAACAGCATGCCGAACAAGCAGCATCCTCGGTCAGGGGTAACGTACGGTACCGGCGGGACATCGGCACACGGAAACTGCTCGAATCGCGCATTGCGCACATGAAGGGATTGCGATGATGAAGGATTTCATATCCATACTCGACATCAACAAAGAGGAACTCAACCAGCTGCTGGCAGATGCCCATGAACTCAAACGGCAGAAGAAAGAGGGGATCCCCCATCTTCTCCTGAGTGGCAGGACCCTTGCTATGATCTTTGAGAAGTCATCGACCCGAACGCACATATCGTTCGAAGTGGGGATGAACGAGCTGGGGGGCCATGCTCTTTTCTTAAACGCCCGCGACATGCAGATCTGGCGGGGCGAAGAGATCCGGGACACAGCCCGGGCTGCATCCCGGTACGTATCGGCGATGATGATCCGGGCCTACAAGCACAGCACCATCGAGGAGTTTGCAAAATATGCAACCATCCCGGTAATAAATGGTCTTTCTGATATGGAACACCCGTGCCAGCTCCTTGCCGATATCATGACTATGCAGGAGCACTTCGGTTCCACGCAGGATCTCAAAGTCGCGTGGGTGGGTGACGGCAACAATGTCTGCAACTCCCTGATCCTCTCGACCGTCCTGACGGGTCTTGATGTGACCGTTTCAACGCCAAAAGGCTACGAACCATATGCAGATTACGTGAAGAAGGCGCAGGATCTTGGCGGGAAAGTCACGCTTGTCCGTGAACCGGAATTGGCGGTAAAGGACGCCGAGGTCATTGTCACCGATACCTGGATCTCGATGGGCGACGAGAACGAGCGGGACGAGCGCATGAAGCTCTTCGGTGACTATACCGTGGATTCCGATTTGATGAAACTCGCTTCCCCCGATGCCCGGGTGCTCCACTGCCTCCCGGCCCACCGGGGCGAGGAGATCACCGACGAGGTTATGGAAGGCGGCCAGAGCCTTGTCTGGGACGAGGCTGAGAACCGGCTCCATGCCCAGAAAGCGCTCCTCGTATGGCTGCTCAAAAAATAAAAGGCTCTTCGCTGATCCGGGTGGGTAACCCGGATCCTGGTAAAGACGTTGATGGGGGCTAGCGCCCCCAAACCCCCATTACGATGACCTCCGCCGCCCCCGAAGGGACGCCCCCGCGGCGGTTCATGGAATACGATGGCAGATGAATTCATCGTTAATCTTACCCACTTGAAATAACGAAGAGCCAAATAAAATAAAAAAATTACTTTTCTTCAACAAATGCCCGCAGCTGCTCGAGCATGTACTGTTCAACTTTCTTGACTTCGTCCATTTTTCCACGGAACGCGAGGAGTTCGCGCTCGTCACCGTCCATGTTGGCAAACTTAAGCGGCTGGGATCGTTCCACAACCTTCACATCGAATTTTTTCGCGATCTCGATGATGAGCTTGCGGGGCACACCCGGGGGGATAATGACATCGTAGAGAGGTTCTTCGTCAGTCATGATATTACCATTCTCATTTACCTATCTTGATCCGCTGACTCATAATACATCGTCCTCCGCGTACACCTCCGATTGGATTTTTGGGCTTCCCCAGCGAATTCATGCACCGGCCCATCAGCGCCGCGCCACGGGCAAGGCCATCATCGACAAAAACAAGGTGGTCTACCGGGTCGTCGAATAGGTTCCGTTCGATGATCCCATCGAGGATATACTCGGGTTTCCTCCCGGAAATCGCGGCCCGCCCGGTAAAACCGATAGAGGCATTTTTTGGCACAAGATTCTGTTCCACAGCAACATCGATAAGACGCAGCGCCATCAGCGCACAGATCCGGTCGATAACCTCGTTGAGCAGGGAAAGGCCATGATTCTTGTGAATTTCTGCCCCGATCTCGAGAAGTTTACCTAATTCGCTGCTGTTGACCCCGCAGTCGCACCCGATCATCGCGATGCCGGACTCTAAAGCCAGCTTTGCGTTCACCGGCACCCGCCCGAAACGGTCACGGTCAGCCGGAACAATCCGTATATCAATATGCTCGTGGCTGCGTTTTACATAATCATCTACCACGTTCCGGTTGCCAAACGAGAAGAGCCCCCCGGAGACGCTGTGCTCCCCGAATACATCCAGAGCAGTTCCGGTCCGTTTCTGCACAAGACCTGTCCCCCGCACGAGCGCATCGGGGATTGCACCGGCAAGCCCGCAGAAGTTTCCCACGGTCTTGGCAAACGGGTTTTGGTTCATCGGATCCACATCGCTCGTGATACGCCCGTCCAGCGTTGTCCCGAAATCGATGGATATACAGGGATTACGGAAATCAACCGGCGTCCATTTCGCCCCCTCCTTGATTCCGGCCATGGCGAGTTCCCCTTCCATCTCGTTGGCGACCATCTCGACACCGGTCGACCCTTCGGGAGGGAGCACGCCGGCAACCGCCCCTACAAAGACCACTTTATCGGCAAAACTGAATGGCTGGAGTTTCTGTGACTGGTTCTCCTTGGACATTGGAGGCGTCATCTTTCGTGGCGGAACCCCGGCCTCAAGACAGCCATTGGCAAGTGCAATGACAAAGTCCCCGACCTGGTCAGGAGATTCCATTTCGGCAACAACCCCCGTGCTCCGGACAACGAAATCCAGATCTTTCTTGACATCGAGGTGCGCCTCCTCGTGGCACCGGAGCAGGGTGTCCCGGACAAGCTCGGTGACTGCCTCACGGGTGAGTTCAGTGCCGTCAAGCGTGGCACCGAATATGGTCTCGCCCGGTTTCGGCGGACGGATATCCCGGCTCATGCTGACTGTTTTATTGATGACATACGACATGCCCGTCTCTAAGCTGACACCGGTCAGAATGCATTTCGTTGTTGTATTTCCCATCTCGACAGAAGCGACAATAAAATAGGGCTTGTTCTTGTATTCGGGGATCTGCATGCCGGCACCATGGGTGATGGACGGCGGAGAAGGACTTTCCACAATATGGGGTTTTGGCTTAATAAAACGGGAAAAAAAACTGGCACACATATTATGCGTTTTTTACCTCTGGCACTCTTTATACGTTTCGCTTTAGTGCAGGGTTACATGCGATCATACGGTTGAAAAAATTATTTTTTCTTCTTTGCTGCCATCTGTTTGACAAGCCGTGCCTGGAGGCCGAAATACTGGGAGACGCCGATCGCATGGCACTGGTCGATAGAATCGCTGTCAAAGGAGACGAGATCACTGGAATAGATTGCATTCGGAGAAGTCCTGCCCAGCACCATGACATGCCCCTTGAAAAGTTCGAGATCCACCTTACCGTTCACCCGCTCCTGCGTGGTGTCGATGAACGCGTTGAGTGCTGCATAGAGGGGTTCATAAACGAGACCTTTGTAGGCAAGCTCCGACCACTTGTCATCCACCATCCGCTTGAACACCAGCTCGGAGCGGGTAAGAACCAGTCCCTCAAGGTCGCGGTGGGCTGCAAGGATCACAGTGGCTGCCGGATGCTCGTAGTTTTCACGGGCCTTGAGTCCGAGAATGCGATCTTCGATCATGTCGTTGCGGCCGATACCGTGTTTTCCCGCAAGTACATTCAGTTTCTGGATCAGGGCATATCCGCCGAGTTTCTTGCCATTCAGAGCGACGGGAACTCCAGACTTGAATTCAAGGGTGATTTTTTCCGGGGTATCGGGTGCCTTTTTTGGGGATACCGTCCAGGAATAGATCTCCTCCGGGGGATGATAGGCCGGGTCTTCGAGTTTCCCGCCCTCGATACTCCGGCTCCAGCAGTTCTCGTCCATGCTCCATGGCTTGTCCTTTTTTACCGGTACGGGGATCTTGTGCTTCTTTGCATAGTCGATCTCCCAGTCGCGGGTGAGGTTCAGTTCCCGTATAGGAGCAACAACCTCAAGACCGGCGCTGCGGATGATGAAATCGAACCGGAGCTGGTCGTTGCCCTTGCCGGTACAGCCATGCCCGATGGCTTTTGCCTTCTCTTTTAAGGCTATCTTCACGACTTCCTGGGCGATCAGCGGGCGGGCCAGGGACGTGCCCATGGGGTATCCCTCGTACGACCCGTTGGCTTTTATGGAGGGGAATACATGATCCCTGACAAAGGCCTCGCGGGCATCGATGGTATAGTGCCTGTCAGCAAGTTTTTTGCCTTTCTCTGTAGCGACGGTTATCTCATCGTCATTCTGACCTACGTGAACCGCAACCGTGACAACGCGATCGTACTCATACCGCTCCTTCAAGAGCGGGATACAGATGGAGGTGTCAAGCCCTCCGGAATATGCAAGAACAATAGTACCTTTTCCCATGATGGATTCTCCAAAGGATGATTCTGTAATGGTTGGTGGTTTTTCCTTATATTCCCAAGGGAAGAAATCTCTTCGCTGTTCTGCATGAAGATACTTTTCAGTCAGGGAAAGGAAAGAACAAAAAAAGTTGTTCAGGCAATTGGTTCCTGAACGGGCTATCGTTGAAACATTAGATTACTATGATCTTAGCCTGTTCGGCTGGCTGGAATGGTCCGGTAGTGTAGTCGTAGGAACCGACCTTGTCAAAGATTACCTCAATGGTGTCACCATAGGGGACCGGAATAGCTTCCTGGCTTCCGAAGTATGCTGCAGTCTGGACGTCGTTTGCTATGATTGTGTGGGGTTTGAACGGATCGTCGTTCTTCCAGATTACCTTAGTTCCGGCTTTCACATATGCGGTTGCACCCGGTTGGATGGTCAGATCCTGAGTAAAGGTGATCGTGTATGTGGGGATAGGCGTGGGGGTTGCTACGGGGGTTGCTACCGTCGTGTTCACAACGACGATAATAATCTCCTTGGTGGGCTCAGCGCTCGGGACAGGGGTTTCTGCAACAGTTGCTGGAACCGCGGTAGGTACAGTAGTCGCCACGGGGGTTGCCGGCTGGGAAGTACATCCCGCAAGCAGAATCCCGATAAACAGGATTGCAAGAACAACAAATAATTTCTTCATGCATCTTTTTTTGTTATTTCGGTATTTAAGGATATTCAATTATATTGGGGTTTGATCCTGATGCGATGGCCATATCCCAGCCATAAATTAACTCCCGGATTCAAAAGTGAGAGAGTGAAACGGAGGATTCACGTCGTATCTATTTCAGATAATGGCTGATTGGTTCGAGCGTGACCTTCTCGCGCTTGATGGCATCGATGGCAAGCGCCGCCGCCCGCGCTGCCTGAAGGGTGGTAATATAGGGGATACTGAAGTCCACTGCCGCACGCATGATCTGGTAGTGATCCTGCCGAGACTGCTTGTCCTGGGGGGTGTTAATGATCAGCCGGATCTCGCCATGATGCATCATATCAAGCACGTTCGGAGAACCTTCCTGAACTTTCCTGACAAGGTTGGCCTCAATACCAGCCTCGAGAAGGTAGTCCACGGTTCCTTCGGTGCCATAGAGAGTCAGCCCGAGATCCTTCAGCTTCCGTGCGATCGGAATAGCGTCATCCTTCTGTTCGATATTTACCGAGATGAATACGTTGCCTTTGGTGGGGAGTTCGTTATCCGCCGATATGCAGGCTTTGTAGAAAGCCAGCCCGAAATCATAATCGATCCCCATGACTTCGCCGGTACTCTTCATCTCCGGGCCAAGCATCGTGTCCACGCCCGCGAGTTTGTTGAATGGCAGGAGCACTTCCTTGACTGCAACGTGTTCGAATTTCCGTTCCCGGTACCCGAGGTCACGGATCTTCCTGCCCACCATGACCTTGGCGGCGATCTTTGCAATGGGCAGGCCCGTTGCCTTGGAGACGAACGGAACGGTACGGCTTGCCCGCGGGTTGGCTTCAAGGACATAGACGATATTATCCTTAACTGCAAGCTGGAGGTTGACGAGACCGATGACGCCGAGCCCCAGCGCAATCTTCGCCGTATAGTCCCGCACAGTCTGGATGACATCCTCATTGAGTGACTGTGTCGGGATGACACAGGCAGAGTCCCCCGAGTGGATTCCTGCCTGTTCGATATGCTCCATGATGCCGCCGATCAGGACGTCTTCGCCATCGCATACTGCATCGACATCGAGTTCCACGGCATTCTGGAGGTAGGAGTCGATGAGCACCGGGTGCTGGGGGTCTGCAAGGACCTCCTCTTTTGCCATGTAGCTTTCCAGCTCGCCAGCGTCATGGACGATCTCCATGCCTCTCCCGCCAAGGACGTAAGACGGACGGACAAGCACCGGGTAACCAATCTCTTCTGCCATCTTCCGGGCCTCGGTTGTTGAATGGGCGGATGCATTGGGTGGCTGGGGGATCTTCAGCTGATCCAGAAGTTCGCTGAACCGGTCCCGGTCCTCGGCAATATCCATCGCGTCCGGGCTGGTTCCGAGGATCCTTGTCGGGAGCCCGAAACGGCGGATTTCCTCATCGATAGGCACGGCCAGATTGACGGCATTCTGGCCCCCGAACTGGACCATCACGCCATAATACCTGTCCTTTCGCAGGATATTTACAACATCCTCAAGCTGCATGGGCTCAAAAAAGAGCCGGTCAGAGGTGTCGAAATCCGTGGATACAGTTTCGGGGTTATTATTGACGATATGGACCTCGACCCCCTCCTCCCGCAGTGCCTGTACCGCGTGAACCGTGCAGTAATCGAATTCAATTCCCTGCCCGATCCGTATGGGGCCGGATCCAAGGATGAGCACCTTCTCTGTTGCAGTGGGAACGATCTCGCAGACCGGTTCTTTTGTCGAGTAGAAATACGGGGTGACCGCAGGGAACTCAGCAGCACAGGTGTCCACCATCTTATAAGAGGGGAGACCCACGATCTTCTCGATCTCGTCTAAGCATATACCGGTAATTTTGGATATTTCGGCATTGGAGAAGCCGTACCCTTTTGCGGCAAGGATGTCGACCGGGCTGCTGTTCTGCCCGAGCCTTTTCTCCATGTCAACGATATTTTTGAACTTCTCCAAAAAGAACGGGGTGATGGCCGTAAGCTGGGCGATCTCGTCCAGCGTGAAACCTTCCCGGAACGCATCGAAGAGGCAGTGGAACCGCTCATCTGTCGGGCGGGAGAGGATCATGCGGATCTCGCTTGGGCTGGTGTGCTTCTTTACATCAGTATCCAGCGAACGCTTTGCTTTCATAATCGCCTCTTCGAGCGTCCTTCCGATGGCCATAACCTCCCCGGTGCTTTTCATGGAGGTGGAGAGGGTCCGGTCGGCTCCCTTGAACTTGTCGAAAGGCCACCGGGGTACCTTGACCACAATATAATCGATCGTGGGCTCGAACGAGGCAAAGGTGCAGCCGGTCACCGTGTTGGTGATCTCATCAAGCCTGAAACCGATAGCGATCTTTGCTGCCACCCGGGCGATCGGGTAGCCGGTTGCCTTGGATGCGAGGGCAGAGGACCGGGAAACCCGCGGGTTCACTTCGATTACCCGGTAGTCGCCATCCTTAAAGGCAAACTGGACATTGCAGCCACCCTGGACATCGAGGGAACGGATGATGTGGATTGCGGCACTGCGCATCATCTGGAATTCGTCGTCGCGGAGGGTGAGGATCGGTGCAACAACCACGCTCTCGCCGGTATGGATGCCCATCGGGTCGATGTTCTCCATACCACAGACAATGATACAGGTGTCGGCCGAGTCCCTCATCACCTCAAACTCGATCTCCTTCCACCCCATAACGCTCTCTTCAATGAGCACCTGGTGGATGCGGGACCGTGAAAGTCCCTGCTCGATGATCCGGGTCAGTTCTTCTTTCGTCTTGCCGATGCCGCCACCTGCTCCCCCGAGAGTATACGCCGGCCGGACCACCGCCGGAAGCCCGATCTCTTTGATCGCGTCATCGATCTGGGAAAGCGAATTGAGGACAACACTTTTTGGGACCGGCTCGCCGATACCGGTCATCAGGTCGCGGAACTTCTGGCGATCCTCTCCGTTATAGATCGCTTCGAGCGGCGTCCCGAGAATCTCCACTCCTTCGAGTGCACCCATCTCGGCAAGTTCTGCAGTAAGATTGAGGCCGGTCTGGCCCCCCATGCCCGACAGGATACCGTCCGGCTTCTCCTTCTCGATTATCTTGGCAATAATATCTGCACGAAGCGGCTCGATGTAGATCTTCTCGGCCATCTCCGGGTCGGTCATGATGGTTGCCGGGTTGGAATTCACCAGGACAACTTCGATCCCCTCTTCACGGAGGGACCGGCAGGCCTGCGAACCTGAGAAGTCGAACTCGGCGGCCTGCCCGATCTGGATGGGCCCGGAGCCTATCAGGAGGACTTTTTTGATGTCAGTCCGTTTGGGCATGATTATGCGATCCTCCCAAACAGGCCGTCAAAGAAATGCGCTTCCGTATCCCGGGGGCCGCCGTGCGCTTCCGGATGGAACTGGACGGTGGTCAGGCAGAGATCCTCGTTCTCGAACCCTTCGATCGTGCCGTCGTTCACGTTGGTGTAGGTGACCTTCGATCCCTCCGGGAGGGTCTCGGCATCGACTGCAAACCCATGGTTCTGGGTGGTGATGAAGATCCGGCCATCTTTGAACCGCACCGGCTGGTTTGCCCCGCGGTGGCCGAACTTGAGCTTGTAGGTATTTGCACCAAGTGCAAGGGCCGAAACCTGGTTGCCCATACAGATCCCGAAGATCGGGAGCTTCCCGAGGAGTTCCCTGACGCACCGGATCGCGTCGGTTGCCTGCTTGGGATCGCCGGGCCCGTTACTAACGAAGAGTGCGTGAGGTTTACAGGCCATGATCTGGTCGGACGTGACGTTGTAGGGGAAGATGTACAGGTCGCCGCTCCGCTTCATCAGGCTCGTGATCATGTTTTTCTTGATGCCGAGATCGATGACGGCAATCCGTTTGCCATTGCCCGGGATGTGATACGGGGCTTTGCAGGAGACTTCGGGAATGGGGATAATATCAGTGATCTGCGGCGTTTTGCGTGCAAGGCTTATTGCATAGTCACTGTCATCGCTGCCAACAACAAGGGCTGCCCGCATGGTCCCGTGGACCCGGGTCGATATGGTGAGGGCGCGGGTGTCGACACCGGTCATGCCGAGAAGGTTGTGTTCTTCAAAAAAGGATCTGATGGAAGGCTGGGCGGCGGGTTTCTCGCAGATCTCTTTGGTGATTGCACCAAGTGCGCAGATCTTCTCGTTCTGGAAATTTTTGATGTCCACGCCATAATTCCCGATCAGCGGGAATGTGAACATCAGGATCTGACCGAAATAACTCGGGTCGGTGAGCGACTCCATATAGCCGGTCATCTGGGTGTTAAACACCAGCTCACCGGCACATTCACCTTCGACACCAAATCCCTCCCCGTGAACGAACTGCCCATCCTCCAGACCCAGAACCGCCTTCATGATTTCCATATGTTATGTGCCTGAATAGTTATTAACGATAGTGCAGATAGCAATTCAGATTAAAAATGCAGGTGAATAAAATGCTCTGATATTTGCAGCAGACATCCCGGCCAGATCTCCTGCGGGCCTGCTGTCATTACGGATACACATATAACCGATGGCTTCTGATAAGGGTTTATTTCACTAAAATGGGGTGAACATCCATGGGAACACAAGGACAGAAAATTGTTGATACCAATGTAAAGGATCTCGTGAACCTGCTCAACAAGGCATATTCCGATGAATGGCTGGCCTACTACCAGTATTGGATCGGCTCAAAAGTGGTCAAAGGGCCTAATAAGGAAGCAGTCATTGCTGAACTGACCCTCCACGCAACCGAGGAGCTTGCCCACGCCACACTCCTGACCACCCGGATTATCCAGCTGGGCGGGACCCCCATAACAAAACCGCAGGACTGGTACAAGCTCACCAACTGCGGGTACGAAGCTCCCGACGACCCGTTCATTGTCAAGGTGCTGGAGCAGAACATCAAGGGTGAGCAGTGCGCCATCAAGACATACAATGCATTAATGAAGAAGACCCGGGATGAGGACCCGGTCACCTATAACATTCTCCTCACCATCCTCACGCAGGAAGTGGAGCACGAAGAAGATCTCCAGGCACTTCTCGAAGATGTCGAGATCATCATGAAGAACAAGTGACGGCAGTCCCAGCCACCTTCTTTTTTATTCAACTACCCGAAATCCCATCCCATGTTATATATAATACACGCCGCAATCTCCATGCACCACAAAATGGAGTTGGCATAAATGGCTGTGGAACATGTTGACGGGAAAGATAAGGGAAACGTTATGCTCTTTGCACTCTCGACCTGCGGGTGGTGCGGCAAAACCAAGGATCTCCTCCGGCAGATGGGGGTTCGGTTCGACTACGTCTTTGTTGACCTGCTTGAAGGAAAGGAGCAGGACGATGCCATGAATACGGTTGAAAAATTCAATCCCCATGGCTCGTTTCCCACGCTCGTGATCCATGATAAATTAGCGATCATCGGGTTCCGCGAGCAGGAGATCCGGGAGGCACTCGGGCCATGAGTTTCACCGGCATTAACGAGAGCGATGTGGACCGGATGTATCTAACGCTGAAAAAGGAAGCGGAGGACGGGGGGTACAGGTTGAATCCCGATGTGGATTTCACCAAGAACCTCATCCGCGGCCTTTTGAAAAATGAGCAGCGGTACGGTTACCGTGCATGCCCATGCCGTCTCGCGAGCGGCCGGGCTGCAGAAGACCTTGACATTGTCTGCCCCTGCGATTACCGGGACATGGACATTAACGACTTTGATGCCTGTTACTGTGCGCTATATGTCAGCGACGCGATTGCACAGGGCGGGAAGACGGTATCCTCGGTTCCCGAGCGTCGGCCGCCAAGATCCGACAGGGGAAAAAGAACGGCAGTCCATACCATATCAACCGGCCCGGTACCGGCTCTGCCCCTCCCGGTCTGGCGCTGCAGGGTCTGCGGGTATCTCTGTGCCCGTGAACAGCCACCCGGCATCTGCCCGATCTGCAAGGTGACGAAGGACCGGTTCGAACGGTTCATCTGAAACACTCCTCTTTTCACCCAGGGTTCCCTTCCCAATCCTCATATATCATCCGGGACAACATTTCTGGCATGACCGGGACCGTCCAGATTGAAATTGTCGGCCTGAAGACTTCAGAGTGCTCCCCCTTCCCCTGCGATGAGGACCGCACCTGCGGACTGACAGGGTGCTATCTTTCAGGAAAACTGAACAATGCCTACGAAGAACTGAAAACGGTTCTTAAGAAATCATATGGCGACAGGGTTTCCATGAAACTGACGCTGATCGATAAAGGCGCACCGGATAATATCCGGGCGATGATCGAACGGGATTTCCCTCCAATCCCTATGGTTATAGTAAACGGACGGGTAACAAAGATTGGCAGGATCAGTCTTGACCGTATCAAGAGCGAGATCGAAAAGGAATTATAATTTTTTTCCGGCAGGACCTTTTTTGATAATGAGAATAATTTCAAAATACTCCGGACATTTCGCAGGATCAAAAAACAGAGATAAAACTCTCATCATCCAATAGATACCGCGGACTTTTTTTACTCCCCCGGATATAGTCGTATGCATATTAGACCGGTTCGGAAATGGGGGAATGGACCATATTCAGTGGCGGTCATCCACGGGGGCCCGGGTGCACCCGGCGAGGTTGCCCCGGTTGCACGGGAACTCTCGACCATGACCGGGATCCTTGAACCGTTCCAGACCGAGACAACCCTTGACGGGCAGGTGAATGAGCTCCGCTTAACACTGGAGGAACTGGCCCGGCCCCCGGTTGTGCTTATCGGGTTTTCGTGGGGCGCATACCTCTCGTGGATGGTTGCCGCCCGCTACCCGGACCTTGTGAAGAAACTGATCCTCATCAGCAGCCCCCCGTTTGAAGAACGGTATGCTCCCACGATCACTCAGACACGGATGAAACGGCTTAAAAAGAAGGAGCGGGCCGAGGCACAGGATCTCCTTGCCCGGCTTGCCGACCCCGATGTTCCGGACAAGAACGGGCTTTTGGCAAAACTCGGCAGTCTGCTGGCTCTAGCCGATGCCTGCGATGCTATGCATCCCGATAACGAAGGGTTACACTGCCAGTATGAGGTTTTTAGCGGCGTCTGGGAAGAGGCCTCCGAGCTGCGCCGGAACAATGCCCTCATCCGGATGGCAAAAGACATCAGATGTCCCGTTGTTGCCATCCACGGGGATACCGATCCCCATCCGGGCGAAGGAGTGAACGATCCGCTTGCAAGGGAGGTTCGTGATTTCCGGTTCATCCTTTTGGAAAAATGCGGCCACCGCCCGTGGATCGAGCGATATGCATCAGAGGAATTTTTCCGGGTGCTGGCAAAAGAGATCTGATTTTCAGATAATGGGGATCGCCCCTCGATCCCGGATCATTTATTATCCTTAAGCTCCCGTGCTATTCTCTCCTCCAGCTGCTTCCCGTGCGAGCCGTTCCAGTAGAGTTTACAGCACCGTTCGCACCAGAAGAAAGACAGGTCACGCCAGTCTTTGGGGGCATAATCTGCCTCTCCGATCTCGCAGGTGTTTGCCTCCCGCAGGGGGGTGTTGCAGAGCGAGCAACGGCTCAGGGTGAGCCGGCGCTCGATGAGCCCGCGGTCGATGAGCTGCTGCACCTGCTCCATTACGTCATCTGATGCGACGAGGACCGCCCGTTCCTTTCCCCGCCGTGCCAGCTCGGCGTCGCGGGTGAGCAGGATCCGACATTCCTGTCCGGCCATATCGAGAAGGATCGTATCCTCGTTGGGTTTTCCTTCAGCAAGGCTGTTCGCACTGGTGGTATCGTAGCCCATGAACCGGAGGTAGCGGGTGAGGGTACCAAGCATCCGGTCGGCAATGAACCGATTCTCGCGCCGGGGGTTACCGGACATGGCGGACCACCTCGATCTTCTCGCCGCAGCTCTGGCACTGCTGCCCGTCAAGACCCACAAACCGGCTGGAAAAACCCGCTCGTTCGATAAGGGTCGCCCCACAGGCAGGACAATACGTATTCTCGTAAGGGTTGTGGTACACGTTCCCGAGATACGGGAAGCGCAGGCCCAGTTCTTTTGCCTTGTTACAGATCTTTTCCAGCGTGGCAACAGGGGTTGCCCCGCGGTCGGTCATCTGGTAGTCCGGGTGGAATGCCGAGAAGTGCATCGGGGTTGCCGGCCCGAGATTCTCGATCACCCAGCGTATCAGCGCAGTCTGCTCCTCGATGCTGTCATTGAGACCGGGGATAACGAGCGTCACCGTTTCGATATGCATCCCGAGTTCCCGGGCGAGCATGGCGGAGTCGAGGACCGGCTGGAGGCGGGCCCCGCAGGTCTTTTTGTAAAACTCGTCCGTGAACGCCTTGATATCGACCCGGTATGCCCCGAGCATGGGGGCGATCTCACGGAGCGCCTCTTCCGTGATGTACCCGTTCGTCACGTAGACCGTGCCAAGGCCCCGTTGCCGGGCAAGGGTTCCCATGTCGAGCGTGTACTCATGCCAGATCGTGGGTTCGTTGTAGGTCCACGAGATGCTGGCGCTCCCGCTCTCCAGTGCCCGCTGGACGCCATCTTCCGGTGAGAGTGTGCGGAGTCGCGCCTCTTCCCGGGTGACACGGGATATATGCCAGTTCTGGCAGTGCTTACAGTGGAAGTTGCACCCGATGCTGCCCAGGGAATAGGACCGGGTGCCGGGAAGATAGTGGAAGAGGGGTTTTTTCTCGATCGGGTCAACGGCCTCGGCGCTGATCAGACCGTAAGTCTTTGCGTCAAGGACCCCCTGTTCGTTCCAGCGCACCCCGCAGATACCATGCTTCCCCTCATTAATCGTGCACCGGTGGCTGCACAGCGTACACTTTATGGTACCGTTTTCGAGTTTTTCGTACTGGCGTGCCTCATGCATACCGTCTTATCCTTCTTTGGTGTGAGAACGGACGGGTTTTTTGTGAGTCCGTTCATCCTTTTCAACGTTCCTGATGCCATCAGCCGAGTCCACTTCAAGAACGAATGAACCCCGGTACCCACAGTCCTTGCAGATGTAGATTGAACCAACGTACCCTCCGGCTTCGGGAAAGATCTCCTGGCTCTTGCATTTCGGACAGTAGAACATAGTAAACAACTCTATGTGCATCCACTACAAAAACTAGTGCAATGAAGACGGTCGTCATCTCGCTTGGCGGTTCCATCCTGATCCCCGGACTGGAGAACCACCGGATCCGGGACTATGTCCCGGTCCTCAAAAAGATAGCAAAGAAATGCCAGCTCTACGTTGTGGTCGGTGGCGGCGGGGAGGCACGCCGGTATATCGAGGTCTCGCGGAAGATGGGGATTGACGAAGGGACTTCGGACGAGATCGGGATCCTCATCACCCGGCTGAATGCAACCCTGCTCATTGCATCGCTGGGTAATGATGCCTACCCGAAAGTTGCCGAAACCCATAACGAGGCAAAGAAATTCGGGGAATCGGGCAAAATCGTTATCATGGGCGGGATCACACCGGGCCAGACTACCGATGCGGTTGCAGCAGTCCTCTCCGAACGGGTGAACGCCGCGGTCTTCATCAATGCAACGTCCGTTGACGGGATTTACACGGCAGACCCGAAGAAAGATCCCAAAGCAACACGGTTTGATACGATGACGCCCCGGAAACTGTTAACGATTGTCGGGGGAACTGGCCTTGGCGCCGGCTCCAATAATGTCCTCGATATCGTTGCCGCCCGCGTTGTGGAACGGAGCAACATCCCTCTTATCGTGCTCGATGGCAGCAAGCCTGCAAACCTTTCCGATGCAATCCTGAAAGGAATGTTCAGGGGCACGATTGTTTCAAAGTCCGGGAAGAATCCATTCCCGGTATAATTTTTTTACCGGGTAAAAACCAAAAAAGTCAATCGTCATCAGATGATGACGGGCCGTCTTTATCCTCTTCGTAAGCAAAAACTTCGTCTATTCCCACGCCGAAGGTCCGGGCAATCCGGTACCCGAGTTTGAGGGAGGGGCAGTACTTGTCCTTCTCTATGGAGATGATAGTATTCCGGGTGACGCCGACCAGCTCCGCGAGCTCTTCCTGCGTCATATCGTGTTCGGCCCGGAGGACTTTAATCCTGTTTTTCATGACAGCCTGTGACTAGTACTTTCGATCGTAATAAAGATAAAACGCTCCGAACGTTGCAAGCAGGGAGATAATACCGATCCCAATTGTCATCCCTGCGATACCTTTCCGTTCGTTCTCTAAAAACGCTTCACGCCGGAACTGGCAATAATCCATTGCCTCGAACTCATTCATGGCATTGATATTCTTAATTGTTGTCGTACGGATCAGGTTTTCCGCGGTTTCCGGGCTGCCCGGTTTGTAGAGGTTGATTACCATGGATCTTGATCCATCCTCACCGGTGTATACCCTCCCCGTGACCTTCGGGCTCAGGGTATCGCTGATCATGAACGAGTAGAGAATAACCGCGGCAATTGCTCCTGCAATAACGATAACCTCAAGCGTGCGAAGTGCCGCCTTCGAATGGACTTTATTCAGTCGTTCGTCGCAGATAACTTCCTGCACATTCCGGCGGCAGGCAAGGATTACGATTATCCCGAGCGGGATCGCGATGACCGGCACGAGGAAATTTCCCGCCGCCATCGACCATCCAGTCATCGCGGCTACCATGACGGCAACCGCCAGTGTACATGTAAGATAGGTAAGTCGTTTCATTGTGTATCATCCCGTAATGGTAAATCTCTTTGAGCAGTAGGTGTCCCTGTAAATGGTACCATAGGTCCGGGGATCGATCCGGTCATTGCTGACGTTCATGATGTATTCCTTTGGCGGGAATGTTGCGAGGCTCAGATCCGCAGACCAGATATTCGTATCCCCGGTCCCGCGGGTGACGCCCACCCTTCCCGTTGCACCAGAGAAAATCCCTGAAAGGTTCTTTGTTCCCATGTTCATGCGGAACTCATTTTCGGCAGGTAAAACCGTAAAAAGCAGTTCCGTTCCTGGCTGGAGGCTGGTTGTTCCCGTGATAGTGTATGTCTTGTTCATCAGCGTACCCGGAAGTGAATCAATCGAGATGGACTGGCAGGGCCCGGTATCCGTCACTAACGGTGTGAGACGATCTGAGTTCGCTTCTAGGATAACAAGTGATTCAGAGCCAAAGGGGCCAACTTTTCCGATATCCTTTGTACTGATTGTATCCAGTGTGATTATCACCTCATAACGGTCGGGGATAGCCTCGGTACTGTCAAAAGCAAACGACCACCGGTTGACCCCGTTCTCTCCCGGCAGGACATCGATGAGTCCTGAACGCGTGAATCCCCCCTTCATATCCTGCTTCCCGGTTTTCGGGTCCACTGCGAAAACAGATATGTCGGATTGTTGGACGACGAGGTAAAGAAGTTCGGTATCCTCGGGCAGGTTCGTTGTCCCGGTAATGAGGATCTTCTCGCCGCGATATATTGTGCCGGGGTTATCGATCCTGATGTAACTTTGCGTGTGGTTCCCACTCACTGGCGGGTACTTTACCGGATCCGATGTGGCATTGATCAGCCTGATCCGGGATGTTGTAAGGAGATTGCTCCGTGAATATGTCTCGTTTACCCAGTATGCATTCACCCGGTATTCCCCTGGTGGAATAACGGATGTATCCAAGGCACCCGACCAGGTGTTCGACATTCCCCCGCCCCGGACGATATAAGCATCCGTTCCACCGACGCGTGCTCTCTCTCCGGGAGAGGGGGAAACGGTGAGGATATCCAGTGACAGTCTCGTGCCGGCCGGGTAGTTTGTTGTCCCGGTTATGACGACAAGATCGCCGGCAGCATGGTCCGGGATGGTGTCAATGGATGCTGTGGGGAAGATGGTGAAAGAGCCGGTCGCGAGGATATAGATGAACATGATGACGAGTATTGCGGCTGAGACAATGCCGGCCCAGGTCAGATATTTCTTTTTCATGCTGCCTCCGTTACCGTGGATACGTACTGTTTGCGGATGATTCCCGGACTACGAGGTATGAAGTGCTGAAAATATCTCCCGTGGTGAAATTTCCTGCTTCGAAGTTCCCTTTCGTTGTTGAAATATTCACAAGATAATACCCGGGGATGAAGTCAACGGTATCCACAACGGTTGACCACCGGTTGGTACCCCCAGTGCCAGGGAGTACTGATAACAGGAACGTTTCGGTGTGTCCCGCCTTCTCTGTTTTCTCCCGTGTTTTTGGATCAAGGGTGAATGTTGCTACATTATCCCGTTGCTCGACCACCAGCAGGAGTTCTGTCTCTGCCGGGAGGTTGGTTGTTCCATTGAGGAAGAATTTCTCCCCGGCCTGTCTCGTCCCGGGAGGGTTGACCGTGATAAAACCCGACCGGTTCGCTTCCGCGTTTCCCGGTTGTGTCATGCCTGATCCGGTGCCGGTCAGCCTGAACCGGGATGTTGCGAGGAGATCGCCGGCACGATAGCTTGCATTTGAAGCATTGACCGGAATCCACCTGTTGACGCTGACGATATATTCTCCCGGGGCAATGGCTGCCGTATCCATTGCCAATGACCACGTATTGGAAAGCCCGGAGCCATGAACGATGCTGACCCGCCCGCCAAACCGGTCGATTGCAGGATCCGTATCGGGAAGGCGGGGTGAACGATTACAATGCACAAATACATCCGCACCGGCAGGGAGGTTCGTAGTCCCCGTGATGACCAGCATCTCCCCGGCATGCAGATCAGCAACGGGATTTATGGTTGCCGTGGGAAATATCGTGAAAGAACCGGTCGCGAGGATATAGATGAACAGGATCGCGAGGATTCCCGCGGATAGTATACCGGCCCAGGTTAGGTATCGTTTCTTCATACAGCATCAATGTAATGTATTTTGTGCATTACGTGAAAAATATTTATCTTTGGTTGTGCAGGGATTCCTGTTCTCTCCAGGGATCCCCGGGATTATCCCCAGCCGGTCAGTTCCATTGTAAACAGGGAACCTCTTTCACGGTTAATAAGTATTCTTTTGACCTCAACAGGAACGTCCGGAACAAACCAGAATGTTCCGGATACTATTTCACTGTCCGGATTATCATCTGGAGTAATCGTAGTATATTTCAGAGCCTCTGGAAATGTACCAGCCGGTATCGTGATTGGATCAATGCCGAGATAAGTATACTTTAGAGCCCATATCCACTCCGAACAGTCCGGAGTACTGTTCGTACTATCGACCGGTATCTCGCTGTCCTCTAATGTCACACCATTTCTGACAACCTGCTGATGCTTGTATAAGACGTTATTATCATTATCATAATAGGTATCATAAATCGATGTATCATCCATTGCCGGCGGTAATCCTGACGTGTGAATTATGTAGGTATACTTTTTATGAACCGCAGGTTTACCGTGATAGTTCTCTTTTGAAATTTCAGTCCTCATTGATCCTCCCGATTGTGAGGAGTCCTGTGTCTGCGTCGTGAAAGTATATTCTATCCAGTTCAGGGACGGAGTTCCGACAAGGTCCGCATAGCTGACGTTCGAGCCCGGAGCAGGGAGTGATGCCGGTTTTTTCCATAGGGGTGATGAGTATGATTCCGGTACACCAGTCCACGGGTTCAGCGGCGGGTATGCGCAGCCGGGGGTTGTCGGGACCGGAGTGACCGTGCCCATGTGTGTGACGGTAGCCGGGATCATGGCTGGAACATCAGCCGGTGCAGGGGAATTATCAGTAATACAGCCGGCTGCAATGATGGCAATCAGCACGACTGCGAGGGCAGACAATCCGGGATTATAACTCATTTTTCATCCTTATCTATCCCCAGCCGGTCAGTTCTATCGTATCCATTTCTTCCTTCTCCGGGTCCTCAATGACTTTTTTAACCTCGATGGGAACACCCGTGGCAAACCAGTACGAGATTGTCCCGGTGGAGCCATACTTCGTGGTATATTTCATGGCATTGGGATACGATCCGGCCGGGACCGTGACCGGATCAATACCGAGATACTCGTACCTGGGAGTAAAGAGATCGCCCGAGCAGTCCGGTTCCGGATTCTTTGCCGGTATGTCGGTATCCTCGCCTACGTCATCGTTAATGCTCACCTTCCTGTGCTGGGAAACCATGACGTTATTCTCATCGAACCATGTATCCGTTACGGTCAGCTGTTCCGGTGATACTTTCGGTTCGGATGTGGAGAATGTCCGGGTATCTTTTACGTGACTTGCTGTCTCTCCGCGATACTCCTCCTGTGCGATCTCCCGCTTCCATATCCCTTTGCTCTTCACCAGGATCCAGCCCGGATTAATCCTGTACTGCATCGTACTTCTGTAGGATTTCCATGAGATGGATGGCGTACCAAAGAGGTCAGCGCTGCTGACCTGTGTGCCTTGTTTTGGGGGGAGGGTTATAGCGGATTTGTACGATTCCGGCACGTCGGTCCACAGGTTCAGTGGCGGATTTGCGCAGCCGGGTGTTGTGGGGACCGGCGTCATGGTATTTGCTTGCGTTACGGCAGCGGGCGTCGCAACGGATATGGCAACCGGGGCGGCTGCGGCAGTTACCGGTGGATCATCGCTGACGCAGCCGCCGGCAAGGATGGCACCCGCGAGGACTGCCACCGCGATTATTCCTATTCCTTTCAGTTTCATAATCCATAGTGTATCATTGAGTAACAGGTTACGTTTCATTTCATTGTTCCTCCCCAGTCGGTCAGCTCCCATGTCATCAGGAGGTGTTTCTCCTGG
Source organism: Methanoregula sp. (assembly GCA_023228295.1). Taxonomy (GTDB): domain Archaea; phylum Halobacteriota; class Methanomicrobia; order Methanomicrobiales; family Methanospirillaceae; genus Methanoregula. The sequence goes on along the minus strand of JALOBP010000038.1, from coordinate 2,878 downwards.
CTTTCAAGTACTCTCTTTAGCTCAGCCGGTACTCCCGGGGCAAACCAGTGGGTAGAAGTGGCAGATTTTCCAAACAGGGGATCATCAGCGATATCCTCCGTGTATTTCCGTGCATCGGGAAATGTACCCGCCGGTACCGTAAGTGACTCTGTACCGACGTAGGTGAACACCGGTGCAAAAATGCGGCCCGAACAATGCGGCGCCCCGGCCCGGGAATCCGGAGGGCCGTCGTTCTCGGTAGTGGCCCCGGTCCCGCTGACGGAACGGGTATGCTGGGACAGTATGGCATGGAACTCGTCATAAAATACGTCTGTCGTTGTCTCCATGTCCTGTTCGGGGGGTGCTCCGTCCAGATGGGTTGTCTGGATTATTCTTTTGTGAACCTCAGGTCTTCCCTTGCGGTTCTCTTTTGAAATTTCACATCGTGTCGTTCCGCTGGAATCGGGCAGGTCCTGGATCTGTGCCGTGCGATCATATTCTTCCCATGTATGGGTCGGTGTCCCGTAGAGATCTGCTTTGCTGATGAGCGTGCCCGGGGCCGGGGGAGATTTTGCCTCTCTTGATAAGGGTGATACATAGGATTCTGGTACTCCCCACCAAGGATTGAGAGGCGGATTTGCGCACGCGGGGGTAGTCGGGACCGACGCTATAGTTTTTGTCTGCGTTACCGCAGCAGGTACCAGGGCTGGGGTGACGACCGGGACATCAGCAACATCAGGAGTCCGGGCTGTGGCATCGGTGCAGCCGGCTGCTGCAAGGGCGATGATGAGGATTACCATTGCAACAATTCCTACAACCGGTAGTTTCATGGATCTTTGCGCATCAGCGAAAAACGGATCATGGTTCATTTCATCGTACCTCCCCAACCGGTCAGCTCCCGGGTCATCAGGACTCCTTTTTCCCGGCCCTCAATAATTCTCTTCAGCTCGGCCGGTACTCCCGGGGCATACCAGTGGGTGGACATGGCAGATTTTCCAAACATGGGATCATCGGCAATATCCAGCGTGTATTTCCGTGCATCGGGAAATGTACCCGCCGGTACCGTAAGCGACTCTGTACCGACGTAGGTGAACATCGGTACGAAAATGCGGCCCGAACAATCCGGCTTCCCTGCCCGGGAATCCGGAGGGCCGTCGTTCTCGGTAGTGGCCCCGGTCCCGCTGACGGAACGGGTATGCTCTGACAGTATGGCATGGAACTCGTCATAGAAGATATCTGTCGTGGAGACCGTGTCATGTTCCGGCGGGGTCCCGTCAAGGTGCAGCGTACTGGTAATCCTCTCATGGACTGCCGGTTTTCCGTTGTAGTCTTCCCTGGAAATTTCGTTTCTGGTAATCCCTGTCCCCCGGGGAAGGTCCTGGATTTGGGCGACCGTCGCATATTCTTCCCATGTATGGGTCGGGGTACCGTAGAGATCCGCTTTACTGACAAGTGTTCCAGAGGCCGGGGAAGTTTTTACACCCCCAAAAACAGCTGATACATAGGACTCCGGCACTCCCCACCACGGGTTCAAAGGCGGATTGGCACAGGCCGGTGTTGACGGGACCGGCGCCGTGGTTTTTATCTGCGTTACCGCAGCAGGCACTGGGGCTGGTTTGACCGCCGGGACATCTGCAGCCTCCGGTGTCCGGGCTGTTGCATCGGTGCAGCCGGCTGCTGCAATGGCGATCATGAGGATTACCATCGCAGCAATTCCTGCAACCGGGAGGTTCATTGGTGTTTGTGCATCAGTGAAAAATGGATCATGGTTCATTTCATCCTCACCCCCAGCCGGTCAACTCGCGGGTTAACAGATCGCCTTTCACCGGATCTTCCGTTACAATCCTGACCGGAACAGGAACCCCCGGGGCAAACCAGTAGGTCGCAAAGCCGGATTTGCTGAGCGCCGGGACATCGCTCATATTCCTCTTGTATTTCCTTGCATCGGAAAACGTTCCTGCCTGTACCGTGACCGTTTCTGTACCGAGGTAGGTGAACTTTAATGAAAAGAGGTCGCCTGAACAATCCGGCATGCCGCTGTGAGGATCACCCGGATATGTTGCGCCCGATCCTTCTTCTGCTTTATTCACGGTATGGTCATGCATGGACAGGAGGACATGGAACTCGTCAAAGAAATAGTCCTGGGTTATCTCCATGTCCTGTTCCGGCGATAATCCGTCTATATGGTGTGTACGAAATTTTTTTAAATGAACGGCAGGTTTTCCCTGGTATTCCTCTTTTGAAATTTCATCTCTTATCGTTCCGCCGGCATGGGGAAGGCCCGGGATATCCTGTGTGTATAGGTATTCCTGCCAGGTATGTGACGGAGTCCCGTAGAGATCTGCTGTGCTGAACTGCGTGCCCGGTACCGGAGTGGAACCTAATCCTCCGGTGAGAGCCGATACATATGATTCCGGTATCCCGTTCCACGGCTCCAGTGGCGGATTTGCGCATGCCGGTGTTACCGGGACAGGTGCGATGGTGTGTGTCTGTGTTACTATAGCAGGTACTGGAACTGGTGTGGCAGCCGGTGTGCTACCTGCGACGGGTAATGGGGATTCCGCGGCAATACAGCCGGTAAGCGGGATGGCGATGACCAGTACGGTCATCGCAACAATTCCCATAAGTACATGGTTCATTGCTCCACCCGGCTAAAAAGAGAGAGGGTCATCTTGCCATCGATTCAGGCTACTACGTTAAAGAGGATTGTGCCGGTTGTCTCATAGTCATACGCAGAGACCGCGAGGATATGCTGTCCCGGGGGGAGGTTCTTTGTCGGAATGTTGACTGAGAAGAGGTTCGCTGTTGTGGAACCTTTGACAGCCGATATTGTTGTAGAAAACTCCGGGTCCTTGAAATCCATACTGTCTGCCGGAATTACCAATACCTGGAACTTCGC
>JALOBP010000037.1 GCA_023228295.1 Methanoregula sp. | reverse complement strand
ACCCGTCGGTTGAAAGGGTTGCGGGGAGTTCCCTGCCGTCAGCGGAGAAAGCGTGCAGGCCGGTGTACGTGAAAAGCGGGGACCCGGCGCTGTCAGTGACCGTGAGTGCCGGGCCGGACCCGGGGGTGAACATGCTGGTGCCGGATATGTTGAACCGGACGAGCAGCGGGCCGGTACCGGCCGGGCGGGCCATGACCGTCACACCCTGTTCCACGCCATCGTCATGGTTCCGGTACCATTCGGTATATCCCTGCCGGGTGATGTTCAGCTGCCGGCCTTCTGATGCGGCAACGCCCTTTCCGGCCGGCGCGACAACCGCACCTTCCCGCCCGATCCCACCGGAAGACAGCCCGAATGAGCCTGCCGGGCTGGAAAACTCTGCCGTACCGTTTTTCGCGTACACGAACGTGATACGGTTCTCCGCGTTGCGGGCATACCACGCGCCGGTCTCCCCGTTATACGAGAACGCGTGGAGCGTGTTCTGTATCAGGACCCTGAGCGCCGCGGCCTTGTCGGGTGCGAGATTCTCGTCAATCGCCGCGAACGGATCGGCCACGGTGCTGTCCGGCACGAGCGCATCCTGCTGCCCTGACAGTCCCGTCCCGTTAAGCCCGGGGTCTGCCGCATCGGCAACCGGTATAGCCGGCGCCAGCAGCACAATGATCAGAAATGCCGCAAAAAAGATGCCGTACCGTTTTGAGCCTGAAATTCCCGATGCCGTCATCCCATCATCCACAACCGGGGACGATGCTTTCGTCATCAGGACATTTCGCGGTGGAAACTATTGAAGAGCGTCCGCAGGATCCCGGATAGGATGAAAATATTATCTGAAGTATAATGAGCCTTCCGAAATGGATCCGGTGAAGCAGGGCCAGGTACGATGGCCCGGGCCCGGCAAAGGTACACCGCATGACACCCCCTCCGGGCATGAACGGATCCTTATTGAAAATCCGTTATGATCAGGGAACCGGACCGCTGGACACTGGGGCTGGGCTGGTTTGAACGCGAAACCGCGATCTGTTTTTTGACCGGAAAATCGCTGATCGATTTTGTGTTCCGTCTGTACTTGCGGTCCTGAAACTGTTTTTCAATCGCTGATCGATTTGAAAATGAAAATCACTGATCGATTTTGATCCGGAAATCACTGATCGATTTCGATCCGGAAATCACTGATCGATTTCGATCTGAAAATCGATCAGCGATTTTTCCGGAATGGTTTTTGATCGGGATCGTGATCGCGATTTTGATCTGGAGATCGCAGATCAATTTGAAAACAGATTGCCAATACAACCACATACCATCATGAGTCCACCCACCCCCTTCGGGGGTCGCTCTGGGGGCTCGTCGCCCCCACGCTGGGCAGATTACCGGTTTGGAGAATGGTACAGTAATTGATCCGCCGCCGGGGGCGCCCCGCGGGGGGCGGCGGGGGCATCGCAATGATAATCAAATTATTCCGGAGTACGATGGATGCTTGATTGGATTCCGGAAATATTTTCCAAAAAAGAGTATTCTCAGATCTTCGCGCTTGATATCTTAGCAAATGTCGCGGTGTAGATCCCGGGCATCCCGCGGATCTCTTCCATTACGTTCTCGGGCACATCGTCGTCCACGTTCAGGACCATGATGGCTTGCTCGCCGGGGTTTGTCCGGCCAACCTGCATACCCGCGATGTTGATGTTGTTCTTCCCAAGGATGGTGGAGGCACGGCCGATAACGCCCGGCTGGTCAAGGTGCCGGGAGACGATCACGTAGCCTTCGGGGATCATGTCCATCGTGTGACCACCTACGGCAACGATCCGGCTCCGTCCCTTGAAGAAGACCGAGCCGCTGATACTCTCTTCGCCCTTGTCGGTCCTGATTTTGATAGTGATGAGATTCTTGAACCCCTGCGATTCCTGCGTCACAGTCTCGCTGACGGTAATGCCGCGTTCCCGGGCAATGAAATCTGCGTTCACGATATTGACCGGCTGCTGGAGGATCGGGTCAAGGAGACCTTTCAGCGCAAGGCGGGTGATGAACTTCATGCTGCCGGCATACGCAGAGAGTTCCCCGCCGTAGATGAGCTCCACTGAGGCGAGCCTGCCGCCCGCAATCTGGGTGACGAACCGGCCCATCTTCTCGGCCAGCTGGGCAAAGGGCTGGAGCACCTCGGCATGTTCGGGCGGGACCATGGGGGCGTTGACCACGTATTTCGCGGACCCGCCTTTGAGGACTTCCACGCACTGCTTTGCGACCGAGACTGCAACGTTGAGCTGCGCCTCGACCGTGCTTGCACCAAGGTGCGGGGTGACGATGACCTGTTCGAGGGTCAGGAGCGGGGACTCGGTCGGGGGTTCTTCCTCGAAGACATCGAGGGCCGCACCGGCAACCTTGCCGCTCTTGATCGCGTCGTAGAGTGCCTTCTCGTCAATGATGCCGCCGCGGGCGCAGTTGATGATCCGCACGCCATCTTTCATCGTCGCAATGCTTTTTGCATTGATAACATGCTTCGTTTCAGCGATCAGGGGGGTGTGGACGGTGATCACATCTGCGACCTTGAAGAGGTCGGCCATGGACATCATCTCGACGCCGAGCTGGGCTGCCCGTTCCTGCGTGATGAACGGATCGTAGGCAACGCATTTCATGTCCATCGCGTTTGCCCGCTTTGCAACTTCGCGACCGATACGCCCGAAACCCACGATACCGAGTGTCTTCTCGTTGAGTTCCACACCCATGAACTTCGAGCGTTTCCACTCCTTCTTCTTGAGGCTCTCGTTTGCCTGCGGGATATTGCGGGCAAGCGACTGCATCATCGCCATGGTATGCTCGGTTGCCGCAAGGGTGTTTCCTTCCGGCGCGTTGGCTACGATGATCCCTTTTCTCGTTGCCGCGTCCATATCGATATTGTCCACACCGACGCCGGCACGGCCGATGAACTTCAGCTTCTTCCCGGCTTCGATTACCTTTGCATTGACATCGGTGCCGCTCCGCACCAGCAGGGCATCATAGTCCCCGATGATTTTACAGAGCTCGTCTTCCGAAAGGCCGGTTTTGACATCCACGTCAACTGCCGGCCGCAGGATAACGAGGCCCTCTTCCGCCAGCGGATCGCTGACGAGCACTCTCGCATTTGCCATAAAAAACCCATATACTATCTGCGCCATACCTAATCAGGGTTATTCTTTACCTCGCGCGGGTCGCGGGAATAGCCTGGTCGTGAGAGAGACGCCGGCAGGGACGGGTTTTCCTGTTTTATCCAGCAGTGCTCCGTTAGCAACGCGGTGATAGGTATTATACTGCTGAAGTCGACAGTATAAGTGGTGCGAGCATGAAAGAAGTGCCCAATATTTTATGGCTCGAGGAGATCCGGAAAGAGGATATCATCTCAGTAGGGGGCAAGGGAGCATCCCTTGGCGAGATGGCATCCCTTGGCCTGCCGGTCCCGAAGGCATTTGTAGTGACCGCTCAGGCATTCCGCCGGTTCCTTATCGAGTCCGGAATCGAGCAGAAGATATTCTCATCCTACCAGAACCTCGATGTCGAGAATAACGAGGATCTTGAGAAAGCTGCTGAGGGTGCAAAGGACATGGTCATAAAGGCGAAGATGCCAGTCGCCATCCGGGACGACATCAAGAAAGCCTACAGGAAGATGTCAGCAAAGGACCTCATCGTTGCAGTCCGGTCCAGCGCCACCGCTGAGGACCTGCCTGATGCGAGTTTCGCCGGCCAGCAGGAGACTTACCTCAATATCAAGGGCGAGGCTGCGCTTCTGGATTCAGTCCAGAGATGCTGGGCCTCACTGTACGGCGCCCGGGCGATCTATTACCGGGCCAAGCAGGGCTTTGATGACAATACGGTAAACATTGCTGTTGTGATCCAGCAGCTTGTCCACTCAGAGAAGGCCGGCGTGATGTTCACGTCCCACCCGATTACCGGAGAGCCCAAATCTATCATAGAAGGCTCATGGGGACTGGGCGAGGCGGTTGTATCAGGAACTGTTTCTCCCGACAACTACGTCTTTGACCAGAAGACCGAGAAGGTTGTGGACACGTTCATCGCCAACAAGAAAGTCGAGATCATCGCCGATGGCGAACATGGCACGAAAGTCGTCGATGTCGTGGGTGCACGGCAGGACGCGCAGGTGCTCTCGGAAGCCGAGGTGGCAAAGATCGCCATGTATGGCAAGATTGCCGAAGACCACTATGGCATTCCACAGGATGTTGAATGGGGCATTGTCGGCCAGACGATATATATCCTCCAGTCACGCCCGATTACCACCATCGGCAACAAGAAAGAGGTGCAGGACGTGTCAGACAAGAAAACCAGCGCAAAGCTCCTCCTCAAGGGTCAGGGAGCAGCTCCCGGCATTGCCTCGGGTAAAGTCGTCATCATACGGGACGTGCGGGATGTCGGGAAAGTAAAGGAAGGCGATATTCTCGTAACAAAAATGACCAACCCGGACATGGTACCGGCCATGCGAAAGGTTGCGGCAATTGTCACAGACGAGGGCGGGATGACATGCCATGCAGCAATCGTGAGCCGGGAACTGGGCACCCCCGCGGTTGTCGGCACCAAGACCGCAACAAACATGTTACGGAATGATCAGGTCGTCACTGTAGACGGCGAGAAGGGGCATGTCTACGAGGGTACATTTGCAACTTCTGCCCCGACACAGGCTGCGGCAGCCGCACAGGCCGTTGCCGTTGCCACTGCGCCGATCATCACCGCAACGAGCGTCAAGGTCAATGTCTCCATTCCCGAGGCAGCAAAGCGGGCGGCTGCTACGGGTGCCGACGGCGTAGGCCTCCTCAGGATCGAGCACCTCATCCTGGGCTTAAACAAGACTCCCGGCTGGTTCATCGCAAACCACAAGGAAGAGATGTTCGTAACCGAACTCCACGACGGCATCAAGACCGTGCTCGACGCGTTCCCGGGCAAACCCGTCTGGGTGCGGACCCTCGATGCCCCGACCGACGAGTTCCGGAACATGGCGGGCGGTGAGAACGAACCCCACGAGCACAACCCGATGCTCGGCTGGAGGGGTATCCGCCGCGACCTCCAGAGCCCGGACCAGTTCCGGCTCCAGGTTGAAGCATTCAAACGCCTCTGGAAAGAGGGCTACGATAACCTCGGAATGATGTTCCCGATGGTCTCCCACCCGGACCAGTTCATCCAGGGAAAAGAGATGATGCGGGGCTGGGGAGTTGACGTCAAGAATGTCACCCTTGGCATTATGATCGAGATCCCCTCGAGCGCGATCATGATCGAGGACTTTATCCAGGCCGGAATAAAATTCGCCTCGTTCGGCACCAACGACCTGATCCAGTACACCCTCGCCATCGACCGGAACAATGAGAACGTGGCCGACATGTACAATCCCCAGCACCCGGCCGTCCTCTCCCTAATCCACAACGCAATCCAGACATGCCGGGCCTACAATATCGAGTGTTCCATCTGTGGGCAGGCAGGCTCGGACCCGAAGATGGCCAGGTGGCTTGTCGAGCACGGTATCACGAGCATCTCGGCCAATATCGACGCCATCGCCAAGATCCGCGAGACTGTTGCCCGCACAGAGAAGCGGATAATCCTTGAAGCGGCGAGATCAAAGGATGCTGAATAAGGGCAGATCTGAAGAGGAACTCTTCACCTTTTTTGCGGAAACGAAGAATGAGGATCTCGATCACGATTACATTTTCAGCTCCATGTGCACCATCCCCCACAGCGTTGCCGTGCGGGCGCACTGCATGTTCATGGAGACGAACCTTGGGGATCCCGGCCTTTTCCCCGGTACAACCGCTCTTGAAAAACTGTTGATCAAACGTTTTGGTGACCTATTCCACTGCCCGGATGCCGGCGGCTATGCCACGAGTGGCGGCACGGAATCCAACATCCAGGCGCTCCGGCTGGCAAAAGCTCTCCGGCACGATGTCGCAAAGCCCAATGTTATCGTCCCGGCATCTGCCCACTTCTCGTTCAAGAAAGCATGCGACATCCTTTGCCTTGAGATACGCAAGGCGCCCCTCACCACTGATCACCGGATGGATGCGGACAGGGCAGCAGAACTCATCGATAAGAACACCGTTGCCCTTGTCGGCGTTGCCGGCACCACGGAATACGGCATGGTGGACCCCATTGCCGATCTCGCGAAGATCGCATGCCAGCACGATCTCTTCTTCCACGTTGACGCGGCGTTCGGCGGCATGGTCATCCCGTTCCTCAACCGTCCAATACCCTTCGACTTCACGCTCAGGGGCGTAACGACCATCGCAGTCGACCCGCACAAGATGGGGATGAGCACGATCCCTGCCGGCTGCCTCATCACCCGGGATAAAGAAATACTCAACACCCTGAACATCGATACCCCCTACCTCACGGTAAAACAGGAATACACCCTGGGCGGCACCCGGCCCGGCGCTCCCGTTGCCGCGGCCCTTGCAGTTATGGACTACCTCGGGGTTGAGGGGATGAAGGCGGTCGTTGCCGGCTGCATGAAAAATACCGAACGGCTCATTGCCGGCATGGAGACGATTGGCATCCCGCGGGCGGCGACCCCGGACGTGAACGTAGCCACGTTCGTCTGCGAAGAAAGACGAATCCCCGCTCCGTGGAAGGTCTCGTGGACGTGCCGGAAACACCTGCGGATCGTCTGCATGCCGCACGTCCACGCCGACCGTATCGAGGCGTTCTTACGCGACATTGGTGATTTTAATGCTTGACAGACTCGTAGAATCCTTAGAAACCTGCCCCATGGTGAAGCGGGGGGAATACAACTATTTCATCCATCCGATCACCGATGGCGTACCGATCGTCGACCCCGCCCTCCTCCGCGACGTGGCAACCGCCATGATCAAGGTGATGGATCTGAATAATGTGGATAAGATCGTTGTCGTGGAGGCGATGGGCATCCATATCGGCTCCGTCCTCTCGATCATGACCGACATCCCGATGACGGTTATGCGGAAACGGGTCTACAACCTTCCCCACGAAGTGCCCGTCCACCAGACCACCGGCTACTCAAAAGGCGAGCTGTACCTGAACGGGGTTTACAAGGGTGACCGGGTCGTTATCATCGACGACGTGGTCAGCACGGGCGGCACGATGATTGCCCTCCTGAAGGCGCTCGAAGTCGCGGGTGCAGAGGTTGTCGATGTGTGCATCGCCATCCAGCGGGGCGATCCCGACATCGGGCGTCCCTACAAACCCCTCGTGAAGATCGAGGTGGACGAAAAGGTGCATGTTGTCAAGCGCTACATCTGACCTGATCGATCAGCTGAAACAGCGGGGGGCAAAGTCTGTCGCCCTCCAGTTTCCGGCAGGGCTCAAGCGCAAAACTGCGGAATATACCGGTGCCCTGAAGGACGCCGGGTTTGAGGTGATTGTCAGCGGCGACCCCTGCTACGGCGCCTGCGACCTTGCGCTCGATACCCTTGGACATGCCGACGTGCTCGTCCACATTGGCCATGCCCCGGTCGATGTGCAGGACCGGGTCATTTTCGTGCCGTACGAGGTGGATTTCGATGTTGCGGTGCTGGAAAAGGCCCTCTTGCTCCTGAAAGGAAAGACCGTTGGCCTGGTCACCACCGTCCAGCACGTCCACCTTATCCCCGCGATGGAGACATTCCTGAAAGGCCGGGGGATTGATGTACGGGTTGCAGACGGGAGCGGGCGCACACCCCTCCGGGGCCAGGTGCTCGGCTGCTGTTTTACCACGGCAAGAGATACGGCTGCGGACGAGATCCTCTTTGTCGGCACCGGGCTCTTCCACCCGATCGGCATCGCCCTCTCCACAAAGGCAAGAGTCGTGGCATTCGACCCACTGGCCGGAAATGTTCAGGAAGTGAGCGGTGATTCCCTACTGCGGCGGCGCTTCGCTGTAATTGAGAAATCCCGGGGTGCAGAGAGTGTGGGCATCATCGTCAGCACCAAGAGCGGCCAGCACCGGATGGAGCTTGCGAGGAGGCTCGCTGCCCTCTCCCGCCATGCCGTGATCGTGACCATGCAGGAAGTGAGCCCGGACGAGCTCCTCAATCTCGGGTTTGCCGCGTATGTGAACACGGCCTGCCCGCGGCTTGCCTACGACGACCAGATCCGGTTCCCGGTGCCCGTCCTCTCCCCACAGGAGTTCGAGATCCTCTGCGGAGCCCGTGACTGGGAGCACTACGCAATCGACGAGATCCCATGAAACTCAAGAACCTCGAGATGATGCTCCAGCGCCTTGCCGGGTTCACCCGCCCCCGGGCAGCCCTCGAACAGTACCAGACACCGGCGCCGCTTGCAGCCCGCCTCCTTTTCCATGCCCTCATGAAGGGCGACATCGAAGGGAAACGCGTCTGCGACCTCGGATGCGGGACAGGAGTGCTTGCCATCGGCGCGGCGCTTCTCGGGGCTGAATCGGTGACGGGCGTGGATATCGATGAGAAGGCTCTTGTTGTGGCCCGGGAAAATGCAGCCCTTCTTGACGCTGAAGTGACCTTCCTTGCCATGGACCTGCAGGAGGGCGGGTTACGGGAACGGATCGGTGCCTGCGACACGGTTGTCATGAACCCGCCGTTCGGGGCGCAGAAGGCGCATGCTGACCGCCCGTTCATCGACAGCGCCCTTACCCTTGCCCCGCTCAACTACAGCATCTTTAATGCAGGCTCAACCCAATTTGTAAAAGCCTACACTGCACAGAGAGCGGAAATCACCGAGAAGGTCGGCGGGGCGTTTCCGATAAAGCGCACCTTTGCCTTCCATACAAAAGACGTGCAGGAGATCGAGGTCGAGATACTACGACTGAAACGGATTGTGTAACCGAAAGCTCCGGCAGCGTCAAAAAGACAATCACCGGCCTTGCCGCTGCCCACATGATCACCGACATCTACATGCCGGTGCTTCCCGCCATCCTGCCGCTCCTGATTGCCCAGAACGGGTACTCCTACCTTGCCGCAGGGCTCCTTGTTACGGCCTACAACGTCACATCTTCCTTCACTCAGCCGGTGATCGGGTGGCTCTCAGACACAAAAGGCCTCACGATAAGCGTGAGCGCAAGCATCCTCATCAGTGCGATCTTTGTCGCCCTCATGGGAATCGCACAGAATTACTACCTGATCATGGCCTTTGCCATCATTGCTGCACTCGGCCATTCCTGTTTCCACCCAACCGCGCTCAGCCTGGTGAGCCGGCTCTGTACCAGCGAGAACCGGGGCAGGATCACCTCGTATTTCGTAGTCGGGGGAAATTTCGGATACGCTATTGGTCCGGTCCTGGCCGGAGCCCTCGTATTCTGGCTCAAGCTTCCCGGGCTCCTCTTCCTTATCATCCCTGCGATAGTTATGGTCTTTGTCCTCAGGATCATCCTGCCGGGCGGGATTGCAGCGGCAAAAGCTGCCCATGCAATCCAGGCAACTGCAGCACACGCGGTTTCATCGAAATGGCCGTTTATTATCCTGATGTGCGCCTCCATCCTCCGGGCATGGGCAGTTTTTGCTGCCATAACCTACATCCCGACGTATCTCGTCTCACAAGGTTACGAACTCGTGACGGCGAGCATCGTCTTGACCCTCATGCTCCTCACGGGTGTTGCCGGGCAGGTTGCTGGAGGGAGGATCTCGGACCGGTTCGGCAGGAAGGAATTCATAGTCTTTGTCCTTGCAGGTGCGATCCCGTGCTTCTACCTGTTCTTTGTAACATCGGGGATTATCCAGATCATCGCCCTGCTCTGCTTCGGGTTCTGCCTCTGGTCAACATTCTCGGTTGCCGTGGCGATGGGGCATGAACTCCTGCCTGGAAATATCGGGCTCGCATCGGGAATGATGCTCGGACTTGCCATCGGATTTGGCGGCCTTGGCGTTGCCGTCAACGGTATAATCGCCGACCACTACTCGCTTGCGGCAGCCATCAGCACGATCCCCCTGCCGATCATCGGTGCCGTCATCCTCATGGCCCTTCTGCCGTACCCGTGGAAAACCTTCGGGAAAAAAGCGGATAACCGGATATAGATCCGGATCCGGATGGTTACCGGATGGCCGTGGACCAGACCCGCCCATCATGGCGGGGAATGATTAGTTCATGACTCTGGTCCGCAACAACCACGGACAGGGTGGCTTCACCATGGATCTCTTCCTGGTAATTCCCGCTGTGCGGGAAGGTGAACCAGACCTTCTGTTCATGATCGCTGAAGTTGAGGGCAATCAGGGAAAAGGCATCGTGGTCGCTCCGCGAGAAGAGCAGTACGTTTTTTGACTGGTAGTTGTCATGATGGTTGTAGAAGTAGTGCTCACCATGCCGGAACCGGGCATTCCCTTTCCGGATCTGGAGGAGTTTTCTGACAAGGCACACAAGAGATTTTCCTTCCGCCGTGTAGAAATAATCCCAGCGCATAGGTCTGAAGATGTGGACCCGCCCCCTGCCGGTAAACGGAGCCGGTACAGAATAATTCTCCCCGAATTCCTGGCCCTGCCATAACAGGGGGATCCCTTTTGCCAGGATAAGGCCGATCAGGTAAGGCCGGACCCGGTCACACAATGACCGGTCCCCTTCCCGCATCAGTTCGTCTGGATCCCGGGTCATGCCGAAATTGCAGATAAAACGGGAACTGTCATGGTTCTCGATATACTGGAATGCGGTTTTTTTAAGAGTGTCGGTATTGCAGGTAATGACTTCCGGGCAGCAGATCAGGCCAAGACTGTGGCCTAAACCGGTCAGGTTTTCCGGGTGACCCCGTGCCACGTTCTCCGCAGCATTGAGCGTGGCACTCTGCCAGGCCGTATTGCTGTAGGTCTTTTCAAGAAATTCACCGGGACTTTCCGGTTTTTCTGCACACTGGATAAGGTTAAACTCATCCCCACGGAAAAACCGTTGCCAGTGACCGCCGGAGGCCATGGCGGCGTTTGTTGCCCGGTACGTGTTGTATACCAGGTTTGCATAGCCATCTCCCTCAGGCCCGTCATAATATTCAGAAACACAATCATACCGGAACCCATCGACATGGAAACGGTCAAGCCAGAACATGTTGGCCGTGAAAAAAAAGTCACGGGTAAACTTCTTGTGAAAATTGGTGCTTTTCCCAACGTAACTTGCGGCAGTAAGGCCGATGAACGGGTTTTCTGAACCGGGGGAAACCGCATCGTATACGTACGCATAGGGAAAACATTCGTCCGTATGCCCGTAGACCGCATCAAGGATCACCGCAATGCCCTGCTGGTGTGCATTATCGACAAAACTCTGGAAGTCCTTCCGTTTCCCGAACCGTTCGTCGACACCGAAATACCCGGTGGGCATGTACCCCCAGTCCACGGTATTAGCGGTATTGGACACCGGCATCACTTCAATGCAGGTGATACCGAGGTCAGCAAGGTAATCAAGCCGGAGTACCGCTTCGTCAATGCTCCCGCCGAATTCGCTGATCATCAGCTCGTACACTACCAGGTCCTCGAGAGCCGGCGTCTTCCAGTCATTCTCGGCATCGCTCCAGGCATACGGTTTGTACCCGACCGTGATTGCCGAGAGTTTGCCGGTCCCGAATTCCCGGGCAAAAGGATCGATGATCCAGTCGAGATCGATCTTTTTTCTGGAATTTTTCAGGACATACCGGTACACGTACCTTCCCGCCAACCCCCACGCGGATTTTTTCGTGGGTTTATCGCGGGTATCGACAGGGACTTTTGTGGACCAGTAATCGCCGTACACCGGATCCATCCCATGGGACATGTGAAAATCCGACGGCGGGATATCCTGAAGGAACTGATCGTGCTGATGAATGATCCTTACCGAGAGGGCATACCCATCATCCGGTGAAATGCCGGGCAGCAGCAGCCCGAAATCCAGGAGGCCGGGCCGGATCTCACGGGCCCCCAGGTTATCCAGATTAAGTAATTCCATCATATCCACCACATGGCCCCGTCCTGGCGGATCCGTGACAGGAGGTGCAGGTGCAGGTGCAGGAGAACCGGGGGGGGATTTTCCACTCATTGCAGGTAATGCCGGTCAGGAAAACAGGAGGCGTGTCACAAAGGACCGCTTAAGCATGATGTCGTGAGAGGAACAGGATTACCATCCACCCCGGGACATTGGACCGGCCCGGGTCTGCCAGGTACGAAATGACCTGATGATACACTGATAACAGCGGGAATATAATAATTTTCATACCGACGTCCGGGACCGGTACCTGCCGGTCCCTGCGTGACCTGACAGGAAATGGGTGGCGGCAGACGGGATTGGGGCGGGATGAAGAAGGAAATTACACCTTGACTACGAGGCACTGGGAGCCGGCAGTCTCAAGCACCGGTTCAGCCTTGCCCTCAAAGAAGTCATCGAACGCCTTCTTGACGCCCGGCGCAGTCATGTAGTCGTGGGAGAGAATGATGCCGCCGGCGTTCATGCGGGGATAGAAGAACTCGAGGCTGAGTTTCGTGCTCTCGTAGCAGTCCACATCGAGGTTCACCATCGAGAACTTCTTATCCTGCACCGGACCGGATGTGTCGGGGAAGATGCCCTTGTAGAAGTGGACATTCGTGTCGTGCTTTAAGTAGTCCTTCACATCATCAAAGGACGCGGCAAACTTGCCCTCGTAGAACGGCCAGACCATATCGATCTCGTCAACTTTCGGCAGGCCTTCGAACGTGTCGAAGAGGTGGAGGGCCTTGTCTCCCTTGGCCGAGCAGATGATTTTTGCCGAACCACCCATGTAGACGCCGACTTCTGCGATGTCGCCAGGCACTTTCTGCGTCCGCTTTACGGCCATATAGATGTGGTACGCCTCGATATCTTCGAGTAGGAGTTCGGTCTCGGTGCGGATCGCTGCAAGCTGCTTTGCAAACGCTTTCCGATCATCGCAGCCATAATGGGAGAGCCGGCCCCGGGTGGCAATATCGTGTCCCGAGAACATCGCATACTTCCGCAGCTTGGAGATATATTTACTGGGAACTACGGAATCGAAGATCCAGATTAAATTCTTCTTCGGGAACAGGCTCATGTCGTAACTTATAGGATTTCTACAAATTTATATACAACACATCATCTGCCGGTAGGTTTTCTTACGTGTATGGGGGCCATGTTCCCATGAGCAGGGCAATATCAAGCAGGATCGCCATTACAACCAAAGATAGCGATTAACGGATATCCGGGGGCGGTGCATCCACGTCCAGCTCATCGAGGAACGGCATCAGTCCCGTGACGAAGGGGGTTTCCCCCCCATTACGACCGGAGGGGCGCTCGCCAATTGCAATGATCTCAATCAGGAGCGGAAATTCATCCATCGTTGTCTCGAACGAAGGATCGTTCTCGCGGGTGAAGGCAAGGAAGCGGTTCACATCGATATAGGGGCGTTCGAACTCGGGGAAGTGGCCGTATTCCTGCCGGACGGACTCAAGCGTGCGGGAGCGGGCGAGGTCTTCTTCGAAAAAGAGCACGATTTCAAGTGCGTAAGTATTGGCAAGGGCGCCGAGTTTGCGGACATCAATCGTTGCACCATGGGTAATGCCCAGCGGGTAAACCTTCTCTTCGGGTGTTTTGCCGACAAGGATCCTTTGGGCTGCCGTTCTGACCATAAAAAAAGTAGGACGGGATTTTTTGTATAGGTATGGATTGGGGAATGGGGGGTGTTAGTCCCTGCCAAACTTATTGAGGAGCGAGAACCCCACGCCGAAGAAGAGGACGGCGGCAACCGGCCAGACCGACCATGTGATTCTCCCGTTGGCATATACATCAATACCGACAAAGAAGACACAGATCATGACAAATACTGCGATCTGGTACCACCATTTCTTCTCGCCCTTTCCACCCATTGCATCTCTCATCATACTCATAGTACCAGATTATTGGAGGTTTTGGATAAAAAAAGGATAGCAGGCCGGTACCCCGCAACTCCCGGCCAAAGGGGACCTTTGCCGGTTACTGCCGGGGATTTATTCGCGGCGTATTCCTGCGAGAAAGGCAAGGCAGCACGCAATAATGCCGACTGCGCACCCGAATCCAGAGGCCCTGGGTGCAGTAGTCTGCACGGGAATTACCGGGGATGTCAGGGTCGGAACGGCCGCCTTGGCAGGCGCCGTGCCGGCCACCGGCTGGCTGAGGGTGATGACACTTCCCGGTACGACACTGCCGGAGTTGTCGAGTTCCTCAACCTGCAGTACCATGAGAGGGCTGCCGGCAGCGGCTGGGACGAACCCCTCGATGTTCACGATCATGCCGACATCGTAATTCGTGGAATACGAGAGGAGTTCGCCGTTGACAAACGCCGCGCTGCCGGATGCCGACTGTTGTGCTGCATTCCGGCCATCCAGCAGGATCTGGATCGACCATTTCGCATCGGAAAGGCCAGTCTCCATCTGGAGCGAATGGCCCGTGGAAAACGTGGTGGAACCTGACGGTATGATCGCATACTGCGCAACAACGTGGACGGTACTGCCCGGCACGAGCGGGGCATCCGGCGTATACGCAACATCCGAGAGAACGATGGTTGCAGAGACGGCCGGAATGAGCGCCAGCAGGACAATAAGGATAGTTACGGGGACGAAGCAGGTACGGATCATGGATTCATCTTATGGATGTGATTTGCCCGGCAGGCAAAAAGAGGTGTCGGTCGGAAATGGAGACCGCAGGGTAAAAAAAACAGGAATTACCGGACGAGTACATCCTGTGCAAACGCCCCGGCAGCATCGATGGCTTCCTGTCCTTCCGGGATCTGCCCGGCAAACTGCTGCCATGAGTGGAACATCCCTTCCCAGAGCTCGGCCTGTACCGGCACGCCGGCCCACCGGGCGGCATCCACGAATTTCCCGATATCCGAGAGGAGGAGTTCGTGTGTCCCCATCTGAATATACAGGCGGGGGAGGCCGGCAAGGCGGGCATGGACCGGGGATGCAAGGGGGTGGGACGGGTCGCGGCCGGCAAGGTATGCCATTTTAATTTCCGTGAGTCGTGCAGGAGTCATCCAGTCACGGGTTTCATTCTTCTGTACTGATTCGCCGGGAAAGAGAAGGTCCGTGATCGGCGACATGCAGACTGCCGCACGCGGGAGAGGCAGGTGCTGCTCTCGTGCGGAGATGAGGAGGTCGAGGACAAGAGTGCCTCCGGCCGATATACCGACAGGGAGGACAAGGTGCGGCAGGTAGCCTTTCGCAATCAGGAAACGGTACGCAGTCACCGCATCTTCGATCGCTGCCGGGAAAGGATGTTCCGGGGCAAGGCGGTAATCAACCGAGAACACGTTTGCCCGTGCAGCCATGGCAAGCCGTATACATAACCCAAGGTGATCGTCTGTTGAACCGAACCTGAATCCCCCGCCATGGAAGAAGAGGAGCACACGGCCAGTGGCAACCTGCGGGACAGTAATCCAGACTCCGGTGACACCATCCCGGAGCGGGACACGTTCTACCTGATAGTTGCCTTCAAGAACGGTATCTTCCTGGATCTCCTTATAAAAAGTGGAAAGGTCCTGCCGGACCAAAGTGATCGGCTTTTTGGGATCCGGTGAATGTTCTTTTATAAGAGTGAGGATCTCATCAGGGGAGTCACAGATCATTATGTGAGGTGTGGGTGACGTTAGATAATAAAGGATCCGGGCCGGTTGTTATTCCTTATAAGGACCGGGCATCTACCGGAACAAAACCGGTATGCATAACAATTACCGGAAATAACTGATCATTATTGTGCAGAGTGATGACGCCGCCATTGGCAGAAACACCGTGCGCAAAGTGACATTTCGCCTGCTCCCGTTCCTCTTTCTCCTCTACGTTATCGCCTATCTCGACCGCGTGAACTTCGGTTACGCTGCACTTGAGATGAACAGTGCCCTCGGAATTTCCGCGGAGATGTTCGGATTCCTCTCCGGCATATTCTTCATAGGCTACCTCCTCTTTGAGATTCCGAGCAACATCATCCTAGAGCATGTGGGCGCCCGAATCTGGATCGCCCGTATTATGATCACCTGGGGGGTTGTCGTTATCGTCACCGCGGCAGCATCCAGTGCCCTCGAACTGGCAGCGCTTCGCTTCATCCTCGGGGTTGCGGAGGCAGGTTTCTTCCCGGGTCTTATCCTGTACCTGACGATCTGGTTCCGGCAACAGGAACTGGCCCAGGCTGTCGCCCTCTTCATGGCAGCGCTTGCGATCTCGAATATTGTCGGGGCACCGGTCTCGACATGGATCCTCGACAACGTCTCATGGTTCGGCATTGCCGGCTGGCGCTGGCTCTTCATCATCGAAGGGATCCCGGCCGTATTCCTCGGGATTGTGACGTGGGTGTACCTGACTGACCGGCCGGCCGATGCCTACTGGCTTTCAGATGAGGAACGGGCATGGCTTGCCAGGGAACTCGCAAAAGACGAGAAACTCAGGCAGATGAACGGCGCAGGCTCGCAGATCCGCCAGGTAATCGCGGACCGGAACGTCTGGCACCTTGCACTCGTGTACTGCACGCTCGTTATCGCGCTCTACGGTACCGGGTTCTGGATGCCACAGATCATCAAAGCGCTCAACCCGGCCATGTCGAACTTCGGGATCGGGATACTGATGATGATCCCGTTTATCGCTGCCCTCATATGCATGATCACATGGGGCCGCCATTCCGACCGGACCGGGGAACGACGCTGGCACACGGCACTCCCGCCCCTTGCCGGGGGAGTTGCGCTCATCGGCGCCGGCCTCATATTCCAGCCGGTCATCGCATTTATCCTGCTCATTATTGCAACAGTCGGGATTTACTGCAGTTATGGGCCGTTCTGGACCCAACCCACTGCGATCTTAACCGGCACTGCCGCGGCCGTGGGCATTGCACTCATCAACTCCGTGGGAAATCTCGGGGGATTTATCGGACCCACAATCATGGGATACCTCGCAGAATCGACCGGGTCACTTACGGGCGGGTTGATTGCGGTCGGCGCCTGCCTGGTTTTCAGCGGGATTCTTGCAGCATGTGTCCAGATGAATGATCGCGACAGTCACTGAACGGTGAAAAAACAAAAAATAACCGTTCAAACGTCAAGGCGAACGGAATTTTTCGGTATTTTTTAATACAAAGGTATAGATATTACTAGTTCATACCCGATGTCCTGCCGGTTTGGGTTTTCCCGTGGCAGGGGAGTGGGAAAAATTATGCATCGTGAGGAAATTACCATGAAGGTTTCAAAGATTAGCATTATCGCAGTCATGCTCATCGTGATTGCTGTTGCATTGACTGGATGTACAGGGAGCAGTACGACCGCCCCCGCAACCGGTGGGGCCTCCTCCGGGGGAGCCGCATCTTCGCCAGGAAGCTCATCAGCTCCGGCGGCAGGATCTGATGTCACGGGAGCAAATATCTTCGGAAGCGGCGCATCCTATAACTGGATTGAGTACAAGATGGTCGCAGCCGGGATGACCACCTATATGAAATTTGAAAAGTCAGGGAAATGCACCATGCGGATGGAGAGCCAAGACCTGCCGGACGGCAGCATGACATTAGACTGCTCAACGACAGGCACAAGCAGCGGGGAGTCCGCCCAGAGTAACCCCGCAGAGGTCAGTTCAGATGTCAAGTTCACCTTTGTCGGAGTCGAGCCGGTTTCGGTTGGCGCCGGCACTTACCCGACGGCCACCAAGTATATGATAACCTCCAATGGACAGGATATCTATTACTGGACAGCCCCGGGTGTCCCGACATTTGTCAAGTTTATGTCCCCGTCAAGCGAGGGCGACGTAGTCATGGAACTGAATGGCTGGGGATAATCCCTGGTTTAATTTTTTTTTTGGTTTTATTACCCCATTTTCTGCCAGTTGTGAAAGGTAGGAGATTCCAAAAGGATCTCCGGCACGATCTGGCTCTCGAACGCCCGGACATAGGGCGAGGTCCGGTGTTTTTCGTATGCTTCAATGTCCCGCCATGCCGAGGCGATGAGGAAGAGTCCCCCGGTTTCGGATGATTCTGCAGCAAGGGAGAAGAGACACCCGTCCTCAGCCCGGGTGACACCCGCCAGTTCATGGGATATGACCCGCATCCTGCTGACAAAGGACGGCCTGACCTGCAGCGTCAGGGTAACAAAGGGATTTGAAAGGGAGAGATTGGTGGTTTGCAGTCTCATAGATATGCCATAAGGACGGTCTGTTCGAACCCCCCGGTGAAAACCCCGACGATATTCACGACATTTGCATTGGCGTTACCATGGTAGGTGAAGATATACTCTGCACCAACCACGGGATTCGTGATAGTCCGCAGGATCGTCGTGTCGTCCTGGTTGTTAACACGTATCTTCAGGGTAACGAGATCGGCAGCATCGGGGCCGCCATTATACTGGACGATAACTTCGGTCTTTGTCTCGGTTGCCGTAATGTTGATCTGCTTTTCCATAGTGACCAGGGTAGTTGTTTCAGGGATTATGATCACATCGACAGTCGATGTTACCGTGGGAACCGGGGCGGGGGCAGGGGCGGTTTGCAAACAACCGCAGGAAAGAATCAGCATAACGATAACAGCACAACACCAGACCCATCGTCTCATATCTGGGATGTGGGAGGGGGAGGGGGATAAAGGTTGGGAATTTTCCGGGTTTTACGGACACTTCTGTGTTTTCTGCAGGATATACCGGGACCACACGATACCGTTTTGCATAACTTCCGTATGCTGATGCGTGAGAGGAACCTGCAGTTCCGGAATGCCGGCCTTCAAGGGATCGGACAGGGTCGGATCGGCCATTCCACCGGCAATGAACGGGTGGATGAGGACACTCACTTCGTCCACGAGCCCCGCGTGGAGAAGAACGCTGTTGAGTGTCCCGCCGCTGTCAACCCGCAGGACTTTCACGCCATATTTCTGGTTCAGCGCCTCCAGTGCAGCCCGCATATCGATATGGTCGTTCCCGGCAACGATCGTGCCGATTCGCGAGTCTGCAAGATAGCCGAGATACTCCGGCGGGGTTGTGGTCGAGCAGAGGGCAAGGACGTCCCGCATGTAAGGCCATTTCCGGATCGCGTCCCAGCAGCGGACCTGTCCCCGGCTGTCAGCAAGGACCAGCAGCGGGCGGGGGTCTGATTCAGCGTCATCAGGCGGGGTGAACATCTCCTCATGTTCCGGGGGCACTTCCAGCGCAGGATTATCCCTGACTGCAGCAAGGATCGTGCCGCTGCCGAAAAGGATCGCATCGGGATTCCATTGTGCGGCAAGGCCATAATAGAGCTCGAGATCTGCCGGAAAACCGGTGATACGCCCGTCAAGACTCACAGCGGTGTGGAGGATTACTTTGGGTAACATGGTACATCCTGGAATAAAGATCCTGTTCACGGGCTAAAAAGGAGGGGGCGGGCGGGGTGAAACTGGAAGGGGGAAAACACCCCCGCCAAAAACCGTGATATGGGAATGCGCTCTTGACTGCAACATGGAATGTATCCACTGCGGAATCGGGATGATCTCGTGTTGTATCGGTGCTGATGGAAGGGCCAGGGGCTGTCCCGAACTGCCACCGACGGTGGGAAATATCGCCGGCAATGTGCAGATGGAGAGATTTGCGAGACTGGATTCTGCCGGTATCGTGACGAGAGATTCACTCATGTCTCTGCTGAATGCAGAAAATGTACAGATTTGGGGATTTACAGGTGGGGATGCCAGGATATGAGTCTGAATGGGATGCAATGCACAAAGGAGCGGCCGTAACCTTCCGGCTCATGACGTTCCATAAGTGAGAATGGGATCGTGTCATGCAGGGCGCGGCCTCACAAACCAGGCAGGACCCCGTGGACGGATGTACAGGAATGTTGTTGTAAGACCATGACCGCGCTTGTAAAAAAAGGGGGAGATAGTTACCTTTAAAGGAATGGGAAGGTGACGTGGTAGACGCCAGATCTGGCATTGACACCAGTTGCCCATGCTGTCGTTACAACATCGTATTCCCCAGGGGGAATGTAGCTGGTGACGGGCCTGTAGCCAGTAGAGCAATCATTGCCACTCGAACAATATCCCCACTCGGTCTGAATTACGTTGGAAGAAGCATCCTTGAGCTCTACCTTCACAACCCAGTCATACAGATAGCCGCCATGGTTATAATCTCCCCTTCCGCCAAACAGATGCTCGCTGCTGCTGTCTGACCTGGCAAAAGACTGGATATAGATATCATCGGCGTGCGCTGATACCATCGGTACCATTACCATCGCTGCCAGCAGGAGTGCCAGCAGGACGATGCTGATTTTACGAAATTCCATGTTTTTTTCCTCCGTTCTTTTTATCTTTTCCTGGGGCAGAACTGGGAAAAGTCATAAGTTCTCCTATGACAAACACTATTCTGCCTTCGGGCAGGTGCGGGTCCTGACAGTGTGCATCTGAATTGGTCCCGCCCTTCCTCGTTCACTGACAGTCATCATATCCGACATCTTCAGGGTGTTTCACACTGGGGATATTCCTGTTAAATCTATTTTTAAAAGGGAATAGAATATATTTTAAACTTGATGATATTTGATAGATTTCTTATATTTTTTTAATCACGTTAAAAAATTTTGAGTTCATAAATTTCAAGAATATAACCGGTTGGTTGCAGGATTGAAACGGCTGGCATTCCCAACAGGTCTCTGTCAGAGTCGCGCCCGGATTATACCGGGGATTTCCCCGGCCCCGTGCCATTATTCCCGGTTGGGAGATGGTTCCTTCCAATCTCCACCAGGTTGCAGCCACTCTCGATCTCACTGCGGTCATGCGTGATGATGATCACAATCTTGTCGTCCATCTTCCGGATAACGGAGAGGATTGATCGTTTCGAGTCGATATCGATCGACCTTGTGAATTCATCGAAGACGATAATGGGAGAGTTCCTCAGGATCACCCGGGCAAGGGCAATCTTCTGCTTCTCGCCGCTGGACAGGTTCAGGCCGGCCTCCCCCACAGCCGTATCGTACATATCCGGGAGTCCGCTGACAAACGTATCGAGCTCCGCTTTCTTAGCGGCGTTCACAACATCCTCGCGGGACGCGGATATGTCCCCGATAAGGATATTCTCGCAGATGCTGCCGTCAAAGATCAGGGCATCGGGAAATACCATTGAGAC
The DNA here is from genome assembly GCA_023228295.1 of Methanoregula sp. Lineage (GTDB taxonomy): Archaea > Halobacteriota > Methanomicrobia > Methanomicrobiales > Methanospirillaceae > Methanoregula. Next base: position 5,867 of record JALOBP010000037.1, on the reverse strand, counting down.
AGACTGGCGGAGTGATTCCCTGCTCAGTGATGTGATGTCCTGCCTGTCGATGAGAATCCTTCCCTTGTCGGGACGGTATAATCCGCATAACAACCTGATGAGCGTTGATTTTCCCGAACCGTTCTCCCCGGTGATATAGTTCATGCCCCGCAGGAACGTTGCGCTGAAATCATGGAAGATAACCCTGTTGTCATAGGTGAAATGGATCTTCTCGAAGTCGATCTTTTCTATATGTGAAGGAAGTGTTTTCACTCCCCATATCTCCTTCTTCAGCGAGAAAATTTCACCGATCCGATCAAATGATGCCTGGGAGCTCTTATAACTCGTCCAGTATATCGATAGCATCTGGATGGGTGAGAAGAACAGGCCGATATATCCCATAAACGCAGTAAATGTCCCAAGGCTCATCGATCCATTGAGGACTTCCATGCTGCCAAACGAGAGCACTAAAAGTGTGGGTATGCCATAAATTATCATGCCCATCGAAGAACTCATCGAAGATACCTTGACAACATCCCACGAGGCATTATAGTATTTTGTCATGTGGGTGTCAAACTTATCGTGTATCCATTGTTCCAGTAAAAACACTTTTGTGAGCGGCACTATCGAATACGCTTCTTTTAAAAAGGAGTTCATCCCGGCAGCGGAATCCAGGGTATTCCGTTGGCATTTTTTCATTTTATTTCCGTAATATACCGAGGAAATGATAAATAGAATTATCGGGGTTGATGTAATTACTGCCAGTTTGGGATTTAATGTGAGCATTATCATGAATGGCAGGATAAAGCCGAATATCGCAACCACAATTTGCGGGATAATTGAGGTAACAGTCAGGACTGCCGCATTGGTATTCCCTATCGTCCTTGTCAGCAGATCGCCGGTTTTAATTTTCTGGAGATCCGATAGCGAGGCCTCCTGGACCGCCCCGAAAAGATCGTGCGCAAGTTCTTTGAAAAGTACCAGGTTCAGATTGCCCCGGATATTGTTTGAAAGATAACCCGACAGTGCGGAAACGAGAAATAATCCGGACATCCCAAGGAGGATAGGTACAAGTAAGGACGTGTTTTTCCCAATAAGGACCGTATCGATCAACTGGCCCATTATCATGGGGGTGGCAAGAGAGAAGAGAGTCCCGAGTACACTCAGGAGTAATAATGCAATGATTGCAAAAGGGTGGGACAGGATGAGTCCCTTAAGCAGCTGGTTGTTGCCACATTCCTTTTGAGGGATCATAATTGCACAACACTTTACTCTTCAGATCACCGGTTTTTGCTGTTTCAAGTGCCCGGCAGTCCGTGCACGCGTACCTGAATTCACATTTACCGCATTTATCCAGGCGGGTGAGGCTGATATTCCAGAACTCCTGGATGCTGTCTGGCGTGTTTTTGAAAAACGTCCATAATTTCCGGTCATTGATATTGCCGAGAGAATAGTTTCTCATCATCGGGCAGGGGAGTACCTCCCCGTTCCAGGATATAGTTATACTCTGTGCAAGGCAGGGATGCAGTTTATTGTTATGGGTGAACCGTTCCAGATTTGTTTTCGGCATTTTCTTTTTTGAACTTAATGGGGAATCCGGCTGCAATGGATCAAAATTCCGGGAAACCATATCAACCATAACATTAGGGGGAAGGTTTCCGGCAAATTCTTGGGATTTCTGGTAGTCCATTGTAAGTAAATACTGGTGTTGGTTGCCAATATCTGATATACTATCAGTCTGGAGTATCAGATTTGCCTTATTTTCCAAGTATTCATAAGTCTCTTTGGAGAAATGCTGCTTATGGCCGATAACAAATATTGATGGAAATTTTTTGTTTGCATATTCAAGAATTTCTTGAGTTTTTCCCCAGTTCCGGGTAAGATCCCCACCCTTGATCAAGAGCGACATGCAGTTGAGATGATGTAATTCGTCGATCAGTTCTTTCCAACGGGGGGCATGAACCGGTGTTCCATCCTCATCCCATGTATTGCAGCCAAAACACCCCTGGCTCCTGGAAACACCATGGCATCCACAATACCAGCAGGACCGGTCACAACGGTTGTCAATCTCCAGAAAAGCCCGAATAAGTACCGGGGGCCTATCCAGCTGGAAATCTGCTATGGGAGAACCCAGCCGGAGTTTTTCAATATATACTTTTTTTTCATAAAAATTTCCAACGGTTCGTTGTTTTAACTCGCAAAGAAAAGGATCTTTTGGATCAACTACCCCATTGTCTTCACATGTTTCTATCGTTTGGGATTCCTTTGGATTGAGGGCATAAATATCCCCTTCAATAAGATCATAGATCGCGCCATTCTGGTCACCTTTGATATAATAGCATTCGGGATTCAGTCGGAAGTACATTGATTAATCACCCAGTGTTGGTGATACCTTCGAAAGCCAGGTATAATAGTCATTGACGGCCATATCGAGCAGATGAGGATAGCGCTCACCAAGAGTAAATGCTCTGGAAAAATCAGTTTTTTTACGGTTCTCTTCATTTTTGCACACACCGGATGCATAATCAAAATGTCCTTTCTGGGCGAAGTGATTGTAGCAATAGCCACACAATTTACTGATTCTGCATGTCCCACAGGAGTCCAGATGTTCAAGATATTCATTCATCATAACAGCAATCCTCTGGAAGTCCAATCCGGACTGGACATTACCGATCGGGAAAGATTGATTGATGCGCTCGCAGGCATGGAAATTACCGTGAACATCAACGAAGATCTTCCTTCCCAGGATGCAGGCTCCGGAATAGGGAATAATTCGACTTTCCGGCATAATCATAACACTGGTACTATACAGGAATCTGCTTGCATAGATCGGATAGAGGTGTTCTAAACAAGATTCCCTTGCGGTATCATAAGGGGCATGATCGAGATAATATTGGAAAGTCTTTTCTTCAGATAGAAGGTAATTCCGGATATCATCTTCTGAAAACTGATCATAATATACACACCCTCCCTGTACTGACGGATTTGTCATTATGAAAAGCCGAGGGATATCCGGCTGACGGAAAAACGCATCCAGACGGGACAAATTGCTTTTCCAGTCAAAGACACAAATGGCTTTGCAGTCTTCATATCCGCCTGCAATCATTCGGCGGACATTTTTCATAATATCAGTAAAAGTACCCCTGCCATTCGGGTATACCCGGTTCCGGTCATGTTCATCTTTGGGACCATCGATACTGATTGAAATTGAAAACCCATGTTCCTTGAGAAAATCTTCTTTTTCTTTATTCAGGAGTGTTCCATTGGTAGTGATTGAATAGTGAACATCCAGCTCAGGATACGTGGTTTTGATATAATGAATGCATTTTTTTACAAGATCAAAATTCAGGAGTGGTTCGCCACCATAGAAACCTATTCCCGGTTTTCTTACGGGATTGTACTCCCTTCCTTCCATGACCAGTGAAATATACCAGTCAAGTGCTTTTTTCGCTGTTGGAAAATCCATCATATCATTTGAGGGGTTACGCATCAGGGAGTAGGAATCTGAATAAACACAATACTTGCATCGGAGATTGCATTCTTCTGTTACACCCAGGGTCATCTGGAGTAGTCCCTCACGTAACACCATCTTTTTCACGTCTTCAGGCTGAAGGGGGTGTGGCCCGGGAACGCCCTGTTTGGGACGGATTTTGTTAAGTTTCTGTAAAAATCTGGAATAAAAAAGAAAATCTTCCTTTGTCGAGACTGCAGAGAGATCTTCTTCCTGCAGGGGAATGTTATGAATCATTTTTTCCATAAGAGGATGTGAAGGAAAGGCAATACCAATCTCGTTATCGTAATAATACCTGACTCCGGATTTCGTTTCAAATTCCATGATTGGACCTCCAAAAAAAATAAAAAATGGGTTTGAAATCACAGGCCGGCGATGGCTGCATCGCGGTTGGCGTAGTAAGTATCATACAGACCGCTAACCGGGCATTTGCATGTCCAATAGCAAGCGAGTCCGACAGTCGACATTTCAATTCCGTTCATTTCATTTCCGCTAAGGATTTCCATGTTTTTTTCCTCCGTTTTGTCTTTTTCTGGGGCAGGATAAGAAAACCATAAATTCAGTTATGACAATCGCTACTCTGCCTTCGGGCAGGTGCGGATCCTGACAGTGTGCATCTGAATTGAACCCGTCCCTCCTCGTTCTCTGACAGTCATCATATCCGACATCCTAAGGGTGTTTCACACTAAGGATATTCCTGTCGGATCGATTCTTGAATTTAAATAAATATATTTTAGATTGTATTTCATATTAAGGACATATTGAAAAATTTTAATACTGTTGAAATGTTATAAAACCTTATTCTTATATTATAAATCCTGGTGGTTATATGATCGGTAAATCATCAACAGAAATGCATAATGTTTTAAAATTTAATAAATGGTTTAATGAAATACGGATGTTATTATTATTATTTGTATTAGGGTGATTTCGTTCCCGCCGGAATGTAAAGGTGTTTTATGTCAGATCTGATTGCTATCGTGACCACATCGGAGAAACGGAAGCGACTCCTCCTCCTGTTACTCAGTGGTCCCAAATCCCTGGATGAGATAAAAACCCAATTGAATGTAACTGCCTCCGGGATGCTCCCCCAGATACGGATCCTTGAGGAAGAGGGGTTGATCATCAAAGAGGATGGAACGTACGGGCTCACGGATATTGGGCAGCTTACCACCCACCAGCTCGAACAATTCGAGAGGACCCTGTCAGTAATCGAACATCAGAAAAAGTTCTGGCAGGAACATGACATCGGGGCCATTCCCCCGGCATTTTTACACCGGCTCGGGGAGTTAAAAAAAACCCATATTGTAGAAGCCGAAACAGAAGACAGTTTTGAACCTCATTCACAGTTTCTCGATATGATCCTTAAATCAGAAAATGTAGCAGGAATCTCGCCGATCGTACATCCGATATATCCCCATTTCTTCCTGTCTCTGGCAAAGCAGGGACGGGATGTCAGCCTTATTCTCTCGAAAAATGCTTACGAAAAAATCCGTAAGGAATATTATGATTTCCTGTTGGAAGGCGTCCAATACAATAATGCCCATCTCTCTATCTATGAAGATAACCCGAAATTTGCCTACATTGTGACTGAGAAATATTTCTGTATGAGTATGTTTACCAAAACCGGAATTTTTGACTCGAAACGCGATCTCGTCAGCACCGAGCCGTCTGCAATAAAATGGGGGAAGGATCTCTTCTCATATTACCAGAAACAGGCCCGCCCAGTCAACAAGGACGGACAATACGGACTGCAATAGTAAAAATTGATTCTCCATTAATCGGAATTGATCTGAAACATCTTTTTATCGACGATGCGGGTGTTTCAAAAACCAAAGTACAGGATGACACTATAATCGCGGTGAGATGTAACTGTAGAAAAAAGTGGGTAAAAGGCAAGGATACCCGGAATCATGATTGCCTGGAGAATTAATTCCAGGGACTTCAGGCACCCGTATGTACATTTCCACGAGCAGGATACGGTAATAAATCGGATGGCCCTGTTCCCGGATAGCAGCACTTCATGGCACAACGTGCAGCGTTGGGGTCCCGTTGACCGGTTGTCCCTTATACGGAGAGATGCGGGGAGGTCATGGGGATCTGCCATATAACAGAGGGTGAATTGTAAGTAGAGATGTACTTTTTATCAGAATGTATCACTCAAGGCCGCGAACCTCACGGTATCCGTAAAAACGATACAATGACGTGAAGAGAGCTTCCGCTCGTAAGAAAAATTTCATGAGAACAGAATTGCCGTGTAAAGGAAAGGTGATAGCAGCTTGGTATGGTTCCCGGGGACTCGCGTACCTCAGTACAGCATACTACGTGTTCCGGCTTAACTGCTGGGTTCGGAATGAGACCAGGTGTTTCCCGAAAG
>JALOBP010000133.1 GCA_023228295.1 Methanoregula sp. | reverse complement strand
GCTGGAGCTGGTATGGCGCTACGGGTGAGAAGATTAAAAATCCGAGCGCTGCTGAAACGATGAGGAGCAGCCACCCAATCCATTGCCGCCACCGGTGCGAGTACCAGAGATATGCGACAACGCCGATCACGACAAGCGCATAGATAAACCCGACCGCTTTGGGCACAGTGGTTAAGACCATTTTCCCCTCCTTTTATATGCTTTCTTTATGCTGATGATGGTAATATGCCGAGCTGCATCATCAGTCCCATCAGGTTTGCTTCGCCCCAGAGCTCGGCGATCTTTCCGTTCTCCATACGGAATATCTCGATGCCGGTCATGACAATGGGCTTGCCCGTGGGCGGGAGGCCCATGAACTCCCCCTTGTGTTCGCCTCGGGCAGTGAACCGGCATGTCACCTTGTCGCCGTCTGCCATCATGTCCTCTATGGTCACGTTCAGCCCGTGGAACGCGGCCCTGCAGGTGGTGACGACATTGTTGATTGCCTCAATTCCGGGGCCGGCGACCGGCAGCGGGACGTGCAGCGAGAAACCGGGAGCAAGCAGAGCATCGGCAGCTGCAAGATCTCCCTTCGAGGGTCCGACTTCGAAAAATTTCCGGACGGTTGCCATATTGGCCTTATCGGTCGGTGTCTGAGTCATGACATAAGCTCGAAAGATAACTATATAATTCTGTTGTCCCTAACAGAGTAACAGATGGACACGGCAATCCAGAATCTCGGCCGGCTGGGACTCAAGGAATACGAGGCGAAGATCTATGTTGCTCTCGTGGGTCTCGGAGAGGCGAACGTCCGTAAAATCCATGAGGCCAGCGGGGTCCCCCGCCCCCGGGTATACGATGTCCTGAACTCGCTTGCGGAGAAAGGGTTCATCAACATCCGGCAGGGAAGCCCGCTCATGTACAGCGCGGTTCGGCCGGACACCGTGGTCTCCTTCCTGAAGAAGGATCTCGATAGTGCTGCCCGGGACAGCGTGAAAACCCTTGAAGCCCTGTCACTCGATGCACAACAGAATTATTCGCCCATCTGGTATGTCCACAGCGACTGGACAATCTTAAGAAATCTTGAGATGCTTGCCGAAGGAGTCCGCAGGGAACTTATCGTTCTCTGTTTCAACACGGCAACACTGGATGAATTCCAGGGATCATTTGCATCGGTGGCCGGCAGGCACCCGATCAGGATCCTGTTCCCCAGGGGACTTGCCACCGGAATCAAACCCATTGACGGTGTTGCGTTCTTCGAGGCCGGGACCATGAAAAATTTTTTCGGTGTGAACATCTTCGAGAACGTGTTCTCTGCGCCCATCAGCCGTGAGGGGGTTCTCTTCACCCTTGAGTGCATCTTCATTGCCGACGACCACGAATCCATGCTCATCTATTCTCAGGACGGGAAGCGGATGGCTGTCATCATCACGCTTCCCTTCATCACCAGCGTCCAGAGCCAGTTGTTCAGCCAGATGATCGCACGCGCCCATCTGGTCAATAAGATCTAGGGAAAAAGCGTATCGTGGAAAAATATGACCAGCATCGATTCGTTGTACCGGAAAGAGGGCGGGAATATTCTGATCGAGATCAAGTTACCGTCCGTACTCAATCTCTTCAATTCGTTCGATCCCGCTCCGTTCTATACGAAAGAATTGGATCGGGACGCATCAGACTATATTGTGGGGATTGTCAGGGATTTTCCCTTAAAAACAAAGTTCAGGATCGTTGTACATCTGCCGGCGGATACTCTCGGCACACAAGAGGCACAAAAAATTCCTGATGCGATCAGGAATCATTTCTCCTATATGGTTCTGGTCCAGGGCCAAAAACTCCGGGAACGATGTATCTATGGGAAATTCACACTCCTGGTCGGGCTCTCCTTCCTCGCGATCGCAATGATCGCCAGCCAGGCAGTTGCGGAGACCTTCAGCAATTACCCGCTTGCCCGTCTCTTTGCCATCGCCCTTGAAGTCGCGGGCTGGGTGGCCATGTGGGAACCGGTTACGGTCCACCTCTACCAGCTCTGGCCGATAATCAAGGAGAGGAAAATCTATGAAAAGATCAGCCGGATGGAGGTCGAACTCCGCCCGTGTCCGTAGTCCCGGTTCCTGCACCATGCCAGACAGGACAATCGGACCTGCATACGAATTGAAATAAAGTTAATGAACTCTTGTGAAAGACAGAGAGTGAAAGAAAAAGGTTATGAGGACAAAACCAAGGGGGAAATTACGATGACAAATGACCCGGAAGGAGCAGTCCGCCAGCGGGACGGGATGACCTATGCAGTCGTTACCCGGATGCCGGCGGGCATCGTGACATCGGAGGATCTTGAGAAAGTCGCAGAAGTGGCCCGGACCTACCGGGTCCCGATGCTCAAGATAACGAGTGGCCAGCGGATAGCGCTCGTCGGCCTGCAGCCGGAAGATGTGCAGAAAGCAATCGATGATCTTGGCCCGCTCGCCAAGCCCGAGACCGCCCCGTGTTTGAAGTTCGTCCAGTCATGTCTCGGCACGGAGATGTGCAGGTACGGCAACCAGGACTCCATCGGTCTTGCAAAAACTGTCGATGGTCTGTTCAAGGACCGGACCTTCCCGGCCAAGGTCAAGATCGGGATCTCGGGCTGCCCCCGCTGCTGCGGTGAGAGCCACACGCGGGATATCGGGATCATGGGGACGAACCGGGGCTGGACGATCCTTTTCGGTGGCAATGCCGGGACCCGGCCCCGGTTTGGCGATGTCATTGCCCGGAACCTGTCTCCTGAAGAGGCCCTTGACTGTGCCCGGCGTTTGGCCGAATATTATCAGAACCATGCAAAGCCCCATGAGCGGACAGCCCGCTTCATGGAACGTGTCGGGATGGAAACGCTCAAATCGGATTTGCTCGCATTCCTTCCCTATATCCAGATTGAAAAGGTGAGTTGAAATGAAAATTACCGATGTAACCAAGCTTGTGTCAGTGAAAAATCCCCACAATGTCGATGTACGAAAAGTGTTCGAAGCCCCGGATACCGCGGCAGTCGTTATCACCCTGAAGCCCGGAGAGGCGCTCAAGAAGCACGTCACACCGGTCGATGTGTTCTTCTATGTCCTTGAAGGGACCGGCGTTGTTGAGATCGGCGATGAACACCAGAGCGTCGGGAAGGATTCCGTTGTGGAGAGCCCCGCAATGATTGCCCACACCTGGAAGAACGAGAGTAACGCAGTCTTCCGGGTGCTCGTCGTGAAGATGCTGACAACAGGAAAAGGGAAGGACTCAAAACTCCTGTAAACTTTTTTGAGTGAGCCGGTCGCGGAGCGGGGCTTTGCATGGCGCAGTCGTGCGGAGCGTGCACCGCGGGCGGCGATCTGCGGTTGCTCGGTTGGTAGGCAGACGCTCGGTCATGTCCGCTCGTTCTCGCTGATGCTCTGGCCCGGCTGTCACATCATTTAAAAAAAAAGATACTGCCCGGTACTCACTCTGCAGTGATTCGGTCATAGAACAGGGCAGCACAGACCGCCCCGATGACTGGACCGATGATGTAAATCGGGAAGAATACCCAGAGGTTCGAACCCCCCAGCAGGAAGTCCATAATATACGGCCCGAAGGTCCGGGCCGGGTTGAGGGACGCCCCGGCAATATTCCCGGTCGCGGTGATCATCCCGGCAACAGTCAGGCCGATGACAAGCCCGGCAAATCCCGGCGGGGCACGTTCGTCCACCGCGACACCCATGATGACGAGCATCAGGACAAAGGTCGCTATCGCCTCTACAAGGATCGCCTGCCCGTACCCTATGCCGGGGAACGGTGCCGTTGCCCCGAGCCCGCCGATCGTGACCGCATCCGTCCCCACGGTAAGGAAGAAGAGGAGGCTCCCGATCGCCGCTCCGACGCACTGGGCAACGATATAAGCGACTGCATCGCCGGCCGGGAACCGTTTCGTTGCGCAGAGGGCAATGGTCACAGCGGGATTGATATGCGCTCCCGAAACCCGGCCGAGCGAGTAGATAACCGCAGCAATGACAATCCCGAACGTGATCCCGATGGCAAACCAGTCACCGAGTCCGCCAAGCTGGCCAATCCCGATGTTGAAGGGAGTTGCCGGTTTTGTTCCGTTCGCGATCATCAGGGTGATCGCCGCTGCCCCGGCACCGAAGTACACCAGGAGTGCTGTACCCACACCTTCAGCAAGGCTCCGGCGGGCAAGCGATGCCATCACTTCCCCTCCCCATAGGCTGCATTGCAGTCCGGGCAGAGCATACGGGGCATCTTCTTTGGCAGTTTCCGGGAGGGGAGCGGATACCCGCCCTCCCAGACATCAACCTCTCTCCGGATCGTATGCTTCATGCAGGTCCCCATACCGCAGGCAACACAGGCTGCCACGGCATCGCTGTCCTTTCCTTCTTTGGCACATACGTAACATTTCATGATCGTTCACTATTCCTCTTCTGCAATCAGACCGCTTCCTTCCACTGGCAGGAGCAGTGCCGGAAATCCATCAGGGCCGCCGATGCACAATCCTTGCAGATCCGTGCCGGTGCGGCTGCAACCTCCTTGTTCAGCGCGATGATGTTGGTCATCAGGGTCGCCGTGACCGGCTCGCTCGTTAATAGGCACGGGTAATCCGAGAGGCGCATCATGGCCGAGAACCGGACCGTCATCGCACAGGCCGGGTATGCATACCGCTGCGGGTTTGCCAGCACCTCGTTCTTGTGGATAGGCGAGAGATCGACCTCGAACCCTCCGACTCTTGGCTTCACCGGGCCGGGTTCGCTGCTCTGCATCCTCCGAGCCTTGTCCACCATCTTCCAGCCCCGGTAGATCATGTCCATGAAATCGCAGTTGTGGAGTTCGATGGCTGCACTCCGCTTCGGGTAGAGCTGGACGTAGTTGTGGTAGCGTTTGGTCAGCATGTCCACGACCATGATCGCGTTGAACCCGTCGAGTTCGAGAATATACTCCGCAGCACTCGCTGACGATCCGGTTGCAACCGAGAGCACTTCACCGGGTGATTTCATCTTCGGCGCTGCGGCTTTCAGGGTCTTGTCCATGACTTCGGTCACGGACTCGATCACGGCCATGATCACATCATCCTTGCACATGTTGTACGTGGACTGGGAGATGTGGTGCGCGATGTCCCCGACGCAATAGGCCGGCACCGTCACGATGTTGCCGTAGTGGACTCCCTCATCCAGCGAGGCTTTCACTGCACTCTGCATCTTCGTCCGGTACTGCTTCATGTACTTCCTGCAGTCGAACGAGTTCTGGCCGACACTGTCCATCAGCTTCGCCTGCGCCTCAACCGGCGTGTCGTAGATGGACTGGATCATCGTAACCTCTTTCTTTACTGCATCGGCAAGGGTAGCCCCTCCTTCAACAGCATGGGCAAAAATATCCCCGATGCCGTACGACGTATTCATGGCCCACGACTTGGCAGCGAGGATCGCCTGCTTATGGGCAGTTGGTATATCCGTTGTCTTCAGGATTTGGTTGACGATATTGCTGCTGCTGCCCGGGATGAGGGCAAAGTCCACCACGCAGGTGGGACCGTAGAAGCCCGCGTACCGGCGGGCTGACTCCTTACCGATAAGGGCTTCAGCTTTTCCGACGGCTTTGATGAATACGTCCACGCTCTTGCGGAATTTCGGATCCGCATCGTAGAGCATCTCCATGATGACCGGTGTCTGGTAGTGCTCAACGAACGGATCATCCTCGGGGCGGATGGTGGTAGTCAGGCCCTTTAAGATGGCGTAATGGGCATTGACCGAATCAGTGTGCAGGGCAAAGACCGCCTTGCTCTGCCCGCCGGCGGGTTTCATTCCCTTGACTGCATCGACGTACACTCTCGTGTCGTCTATAACGAATTTTCCCCCGCGTTTCTTTTTTATCTGGTTCACGTCAGCGTGCTGGGCCGCCATAGCTTCCGTGATCATCTTCCTGATTACTTCCTGCATGGTGCTGTAACTCCCGGCACCGGGATCAGACGGGTGCCTACAGGCAACCATTGGCACGACCCATTATTAAATACATTTATCGGGATTATTGATCGGCCCGGCTGTCACATCCCCCCGCTGTTTTTCCTCGGTTAAATGTTGGGACAAAGACGCCCCTGGCTTGTCGCGTTGCTCCGGCGCCAGCGGCTGCACCGGCCCGCTCCTCACACCATGCTCCGCATCGTGTTCGTCGCTGTTGATGCGAAAACGTAGACGCTCAGTGACTCGCTCGCACGACGCACAGGGGGCTCGGACTCGCCGCTGATGCGGCTCCTTAC
>JALOBP010000132.1 GCA_023228295.1 Methanoregula sp. | reverse complement strand
CATCAAATGCGGGGTCACGCGGATTGGTCTTGGCCTGGTCAAAAAAGTGGTTATTGCGGATAATCTTGCCTATTACGTGAACCTGGTCTATGCAAACCCGGACGTCCCGATCCAGAATTCAAATTCTTTTTTCATAATCGCTGCGACGATCCTTTTTGGTCTCCAGATTTACTTTGATTTCTCCGGGTATACTGATATCGCCATCGGCAGTGCACGGATCTTTGGTTTCGTCTTCCCTGAAAACTTCAACATGCCCTACTTTTCCTCAAGTCCTCAGGATTTTTGGAGACGGTGGCATATCACACTCTCCAGTTATATACGGGACTATATTTACATACCTCTTGGTGGCAACCGAAAAGGGGCTGCACGCACGTATATCAATCTCATTATCGCATTCACCCTCTGTGGTCTCTGGCATGGAGCTGCATGGAACTTTGTCTTATGGGGTGCCTACCATGGTCTGCTGCTCTGTGTTCACCGGGTGATTAGTACGCCAGGGAAAGTATATGATCGGTTATCAGCGCATTCTCTCCCTCCGTTCATCAGCACCATCATAAAAATCCTTGTCACCCAGTATTTCATATTCATGGGCTGGATCCTGTTCCGGGTATCTGATGTCAACGATATCTGGTACTGTGTCTCACAATGGATATTCATCGATTTCTCCACCCTTATTGCAGGATTTACAAAATACTCTGATATCCTTAAACTGAATGTAGTCCTTCTGGGGATACCGGTTATCATTATCCTAGTACTCTCACGAAAGCACCTCACCATGGACTCAGTCAGGTCAGTTGGCCGGTTCGATCTTGTTGATTATCTATCCCGGTTAAGGATCGATTACTGGGGGGTCTACATTATCGTTATCGTCCTTCTCATACTATGCCTTGCACCCAGTCGGAGTCCGGAATTCATCTACTTCCAGTTCTGATTTTTTTCGGTTTCAAATGCAGATAAATTCTGAATTCTCGGGGCCAGACAACCTGCATCTTGAAGGATTTCAGTTAAAACGTACTTAAATGAAGAGAGCATATACTCCAATACACAAAACATAATCGTCTTCTTGAATTTTTCATATCAATGAGGAGACATTTCCATGGAACCGTTGCCAGTTACCAGTAAAACCGTATGTGTTGTCGGGTTGGGATATGTCGGGCTTCCCTTGGCTGAAGCCTTCTCTCATCACGTAAAAACCATCGGTTTTGACATCGATACAAATAAGATCGACAATATCAGAAAAACACCGACAAAAATTCACGTTACCTCAGATCCTGCGCGGATTCACGATGCAGATTTTGTCATGATCTGTGTTCCGACTCTCCTTACAAACAACAATGAACCGGATCTGTCGTATGTAAAATCAGCTGCAGCCACAGTTGGAAAACAATTAAAAAAAGGTGCCGTTGTCATCCTGGAATCTACCGTCTATCCTGGTGTCACGGAAGATGTCCTGCAACCGATCCTGGAGAAAGAATCCGGCTCCACGTGTGGGAGTGGTTTTAAGATCGGGTACTCTCCCGAACGCATCAATCCAGGTGACGATGTCCACGTTCTTTCAAAAACAACCAAGATAATTGCAGGCATGGACAAGGAGACCACTGAGGATATGGCAGCGTTGTACAGCCTGATCACTACGGTTTATCCTGCCAAGGACATCCGCACGGCTGAGGCGGCAAAAGTTGTAGAGAATATCCAGCGGGATGTTAATATTGCTCTGATAAACGAGTTGTCCTATATCTTCAGTAAAATCGGAATAAATACCAAAGATGTTCTTGAAGCAGCTGAAACAAAGTGGAATTTCCACCGGTATACTCCCGGCATTGTGGGCGGGCACTGCATACCGACCGTGCCCTATTTCCTTGCATATACAGCTAAAAAAAATGGGTATAATCCTCAGATAATCCTCACCGGCAGGTCAACCAATGATCACATGATCCCGTTTATCTCGGGAATGATCCTCGATGATCTTACCGTCCGTAAGAAAAAACCGTCTGTGGCCGAAGTCACGATACTTGGATTGACCTATAAAGAGAATGTTGCAGATACCCGTGATAATCCGGTGTCTGTGCTTATCAAAACACTCAAAGGGCATGCCATAACCGTGTACGGGTATGATCCCCTGCTGACTCCAGATGAAATCAGCGATCTTGGGGTTATTCCCTTGAGTGTACTGGAAAAACACGTTGATTGCCTGGTCCTTGCCGTTCCCCATAAACAGTTCCTTGATGGGTTAAACGGGGAGTTACGGCACCTTGCAAGCCCGGACACTCTCTTCATCGACATAAAAGGGGTATTTTACAAAGATTCCGAATTCAGGAATCTCTTCAATTACAGAACATTGTAAAAAAAGATACCGTTTTTACCCTTTTTCAGGGTTTTTTTGTAACAACGAGATTATCCATTACCAGAACGTCCAGATCACTGTTTTTGAGGGTATCGAGTGCCTCTTTCGGGTGATAGACCATGGGGGACCCGTGAAGGTTGAACGAGGTATTCAGTATACAGCAGGTGCCGGTGAGTTTTGAGAAGTTCTCGATGAGTGAATAATAGTCCCGGTTCTGTTCACGCATGAGGATCTGGGGCCTGATGGTCTTATCCTTTGGATGGGTTGCCGCCCGTATCGACCTGCGTTTATCCGTTGTATCGAATGCAAGCATCATGTAGGGTGAAGGAATCTTCTTTGGATTTTTCAGGTAGGTGTCCATTGCATGTTCGGGGACCGTCCCGGCAAACGGCATCCAGAAGTCCCGCATCTTGATAGCATCGTTGATCTTCGACACCGTCTCAAATGATTCTGGATTTGCGAGAATCGACCGGTTCCCGAGCGCCCGTGCACCCCATTCCGAGCGGCCCGAGCAGCGTGCTATGATCCGGTTTTCGGCAAGCATCTCGGCAACATACTGATTGATATTGGCTTCAGTCTGGTACTGGAAGCCCGCTTTCTGGATTTCGTTTCTGATCACCGATGTATCGAAGGACTCGCCAAGATAGAGATCAGACAGTGGTGTTGTTTTCATTTCCTGCCCATGTGATGAGCAATAATCGTTATAGGCAAGGAAAGAAGCCCCGATTGCGTTGCTCTCGTCACCGCAGGATGGCATTACGAATAGGTTCTCTATTTCGGGAAGTTCAGCAATGAGTTTATTCAGCTTTACATTCATGAAAACCCCCCCGGCAAGGCAGACCCGGTGAATGCCGGTTTCGTGAATGGCATTTCTCACCCACTGCACAACAAGGCGTTCCGTGAAGTCCTGCAGGCCCCCGCAAACAGCATCGAACCGCTGGTTGCGATAAATCTTCTCAAGACTGCTGAGAGAATTTACTGTGGTAGCAAGTGTTGAGCGCTTGAATCGTGTCCCATCAACAGTAAGAAGCCCCTGGAGGGACCGGGTAATGCCGGAAAAATACTTTTCCTGGGAGTATGGGGCCATCCCCATGAGTTTGTATTCATGCTCAAGGGGTGTCATACCCATGTAAAAGGTAGAAACTGCATAGATATTCCCGATGGAATTCCCTTCAGGCGTTCGTGCAACCTGTGTAATGTTCCCATTCTCGCTGATAAATACCCCGGAACAGGCATCATCGCCCCCCCCATCTAGCGTAAGGATAAGCGTCCTTCCGGAAAACCCGCTGCAATGGAGCGCAGCTGCAGCATGTGCTGTATGGTGATCGTATGAACGGATCGTATCTTTACGGATCCCCTGCCCCGCGAGAAATTTCTCCCTGCTCTTTGCTTTATATGATTTGTAAATGCCAAAGAACGGGGATGCCTTGAAAAAATCTGCACAATACTTCTTCCAGACCGGTGAGGCATACTGATCCTTTGTTGCTCTGCTGTCTTTCCATGCCGGGTTATGGCGCGTCCCGAATGCGAAAAAATCGATATCCTCAAGACCGATCCTGTGCAGTTCCAGTGCCCGCAGAAGGGCATTCTTCGGGAACCCGTTAAAATTTTTTATGCCATTCAGGCGCTCTTCCTGAAGACTGAAGAGGATCTTCCCATCTTCAAGTAAGCAGACCGATGCATTGTGATTATCGTGGATTCCCAGCACGCGGATAGGATCACTCATGTTGTTCCACATGTTGCGGTTAAAGATCAATAAATATTGGCTTTAGGGAACATCCATATTTCATCGATGAATCGTGATTGAATATCAGAATTCACTGGCGGATAGTAAAAAGCGAGCCCTTTTGGTTTTTTTGCTAATGTATAAATTCGTCCCCGAAATACACTTAAGAGAATGTTTTTGGTAATTGGCATTGCCCTTCTCATCATCGCACTCAGTCCTTATGGGGTCTACCTGCTTGGCATCTCATTTGGGAAAAAGTCAACTGAAACCAGTTTTCCTGATATATACCCTCAAATCACGATGATCATGTCAGCTTTTAACGAGGAGTCGGTAGTTGAGGCACGGGTTGCAAACCTGATGCAATGCCATTACCCAAAGGATGCCTGCGAGATCATCTTCATCGATGATTTTTCCTCCGATCAAACACTTCCCCGGGCAAAGGCTTGCCTTGAGAAATCTGGATTTGAATTTACCTTGATCGCAAATCCGGAGAGACTGGGGACAAACCGTTCATACAATCATGCCATGAAACGGGCCCGATACCCGATCATCGTGACCACCGATGCTGATGTTTTCTTCGAACCCGATTCCCTGAACTACCTTACCGGGAGACTCATGAGCGATCCGGCAATTGCCGCGGTTACCGGGGAACTCAGCCCTCGTAAAAATGAGAATAATACCACGAAACTCGAAGGTGCCTATCGGTCTTATTACGGGCGCATGTGCGACTGGGAAAGCGCGGTTGATTCTACCTATAATTTTAATGGGGCCCTTGTTGCGTTCCGCACGGATCTGATCCGGCGGATCGATGATAAGCGGGGTTCGGATGATGCTAATACTGCATTCGAAGCGATCCGGAAAGGGTATCGGGCAGTATACGAACGGCGGGCCATGGTATTTGAGGATATTCCCTCAAGTTTCTCTGTCCAGTACCGCCAGAAGATCCGGCGAGCCAAGCGGCTGATCGAGGCAACCCTTGCAAATCTTGACCTTCTTGGTATGAACCGGCCGTTCACGCGCTTGTTCTATCCCCTGCGTCTGTTCATGTGTATCTGTACGCCAACCCTGTTCTTTACATCGTTGCTGTTTATTGCAGCAGGATTGTATTCCGCATATCCCCTTGTCCCACTGGTACTGGCGTGTTTAGTGGTCATCGTGGGGATTATCTGGCGGGAGAACCTCTTGAACGCTTTTGTCGTGAACCAATTCTACCTTTTCGTGGGCCTGCTGAACATGGGAAAAGATACCCGAATCTGGGACAGTACTTCGAAAAAAGAGAACTCCTGATTTCTTTTGCAATCAATCTCCGGGTTTTACATGATCCTGTGATTTTTACTACCTGTAATTACGAATTTTCTCGTGATTGTCGGCTGGATGGGGAGATCGCGGCAGGGTATGCGATGTGGATATTCTTATTAGCGCTGATAATGTGGGTGAGTTAACCTGCAGGTATCAATAGAGTCGGAAGTGCCAGAATTATATCTTATCAATTGGCCGGTCCCGGTGACCGGCAGGTTGTGTCTCTCCACTACCTATAAATCTAAAGAAATATTCACTGCCATACATGGACATCTCACTCCGCGACAGGTTCACGGCCCTGTGGCAGCAGTACTTCCCGGGCGCAGACCTCCCGCTGGCCCTTGAATACCGGAACAGCCCCGGCGCCGCTCTGCCCGTTCCCCCGCCCGGCGGCTGGCGCTGTATCGTCTGCCAGCTCGGCCGGGCCAGGAACGGCACCCCACTTGTGTTCGATTCGGGTTCGGTGACCTGCGGCGGGGGGAGGATGTATACCGGCTACGCTCAGGAGCGCCCGCCAAACTTTTGCCATTTCCTCTCCTCCGGAAAGGAGGGCGTTGTTGAGGGGGAACGGTACAAGCAGACCCCGGAGATCGTGGCTGCATGGGAGAAGCAGATTCCCCCGTTCGATGCAGCCGGAAAACAACTCATCTTCACCCGCTGGGACCAGCTCACGGAGGAAGACTGCCCGGAGGTTGTGATCTTCTTTGCCCGGCCCGAGGTCATGAGCGGTCTCTTCACGCTGGCGAATTTTGACCGGGCCGACCCGGGCGCGGTCATCTGCCCGATGGGTTCCGGGTGCAGCTCGATTGTCTATTACCCGTGGCTTGAGCAGCAGAAGGATGACCCGAAAGTGGTCATGGGGATG
>JALOBP010000131.1 GCA_023228295.1 Methanoregula sp. | reverse complement strand
CATCACCAGAGCGCTGCGTGGAGGGAATGGAAGAGGATATTCAAGTTCGGGATTGTGGGGATCTCTGGGATAGTTGTCAACCTTGGTATCCTGTATATTCTGGTGCAGTACATCCACAGTAATGACCTGCTGGCCAGTTTCATCGCAACCGAGATTGCCATACTGAATAATTTCATCTGGAACGATCACTGGACGTTTAGTTCCATGGAGCACCGGGAAAAGTCCAACTGGTGGCACCGTCTGATCGCCTTCAACATCATATCTGCCGGTGGCGTTCTGATAAACCTCGGTATATTCTATGGTCTGACCCGTTGGTTTGGCGTCTGGTATATTCTGGCACAACTGGTCGGAATCCTCGTGGCCTTTAGCTGGAATTTCTTCGTGAACCGCCGGTTCACGTGGGGACGTAAGTGATGAATCAACATTATGCTGTGAAAACTAGGACATGTTCTGGAATGATTATACACCATTAACAACAACGATTACAGAAAAAGGAGATGGGATATGGGAAACAAAGACAGGAATGTGACGGATTCAGTATCACGAAAGAGAAAACAACGAGGAAATCCCCTCCAGTTTCTGGGAACCCAGTTTGATGTTCTTAATGAAGAATCAGTAAAGCACCACCTCCTCCTTCTTGTCCTTGTCACAATTGCGATGAAGTTTGTGGTGGTTTTTTTCACTTTAACTGTTTTCCAATCATTTATTGACTATTTTGATATTGGTGTGTATTTTAACAGTGCTACCCCTCTCCTTCAGGGACAGTTGCCCTATGTCAATTATCAGCTCGAATACCCGATCCTGATGTTCATCCCGATTCTTCTGGCCTTTATTCCTGCATTACTAACTCAGAATCCAACGATCTTTGCGCTATCATTCCAATTCCTTATGGTACTGTGTGATATCCTCATTGTCCTTTGTATATATTTCATCGGGCTGAAAATATATCCTGAGAAAACGGCTTTTTACGCAGGACTTATTTATGGAACAGCTTTTTCAACGGCATATTTTATTATCACTAAATCCGATGCATTCCCAACAGCCCTTCTCATGCTGGGGATCCTTCTCACGGTATATGGTATGAATGTCCGTGGCTACGCAAGTGCTTCCGCCGGTTTTTTTACCAAGATGTTTCCGGCAATTGCATTGCCTTTTATGATGCTGTACAATGCGAAAACAACCTCCCTTAAAGTGGAACTGATATCCGCCGGAAAGATATTCCTCATTTTTTGTATTGTGCTTTTGCTGCCGCTTGCACTCATCAGTCCGGCTACCCTGAGTACCTACCTGTTTGTAACGGGGGGGACGGTCAATATTTACGTGAACACGGCTTCCTACACTCTCTATGCCTACCTCTCTGAGGTGTTACACTGGGGAATCTCCTCTAGTACCGTATCCTCCATGATGTACGTCCTGATGGGAATCACTCTCCTCCTCCTTCTCTATATCGCCTTTGCAGAGCAGGAAAAGAAGGCAAAAACCCTCCTGAAACTGGTCTTGTGTGCCATATTCTGTTCAGTTTTTTTCACAAAATTCCACAGCCCCCAGTATATTGTCTGGTTCACTCCGCTTCTTGCACTTCTAGTTGCAGACAATTTCGTGAAAATCGGATTGTTTTATGCAAGCCAGGTTTTTGCCTATATCGAGTTCCCTCTGATGTTTGGCAGTTTCTATACCAACTTGCAATATACGAGCCCGGTCGGGTCACCTGACTGGTACATGACACTGTTCTTCTTCACGTTCGAGCATGTCATTCTCATCGTGTTGTTGTACTTCACGATCCGGCCGCAGGAAGGAATAATTACCAAACTGAAGGAATATTTTCAGGTATCGCTTAAGAAACAGGAATTATCCCCGTGATGTCAAATCCAAAAAATAAACTGTCGACCGGGATAATCATTACCGGATGCCAACTGTCCATCAGTATCCAGCGAAACTCAACAAACGGTGAAAACAGATGAAAATTGCAATAGCGGCCGGGACGCGACCGGAATTTATTCAGGTGGAGCCGATCATACGCGAACTGACGAGAAAGGGTGTTGGGACGATCTTCATCCATTCCGGCCAGCACTATGACTATGAAATGGATAAGATCTTCTTTGATGAGATGCACATGCCCGATCCCTCCCATTATCTGGGGATCGGATCAAAGCTTGCCGGTGAGCAGATCGGTGAGATGATCACTAAATCAGAACGGATCCTTCGCTCAGAGAAACCCGATATGCTTCTTGTTACCGGGGATACAAATACCGCTCTTGGTGTTGCCCTTGCAGCAAACAAGGCGAAGATAAAGGTCGGTCATTTTGAAGCCGGCATGCGGAGTTTTGACCGGACCATGCCCGAAGAGATCAACCGGATTATTATCGATAACATTTCTGACGCCCTGTTCTCGCCCACGCAGCGGGGTGTTGATAACCTGCATAACACCGGGATTTGCAATAATGTATTCCTTGTCGGGGATGTAATGCTTGATTCCATCATCCATTACCGTAACCTGATTAAGACACCCCCTCGTATCCTGCCAGAACTCTCCCTTGGGAATTCTCCTTACATTCTCCTGACTCTGCACCGTGAGGCAAATACTGACGATCCCATCAGGTTAAAAAATATTCTTGATGCTGTATCTGCCCTTCCGTTACCGGTAATATTTACTGTTCATCCCCGTACAAAACAGCGTATCCAGGATTTTTTCCTAACTCTTCCGGAAAATGTTCATCCCATTCCCCCTCAGGGGTATTTTGAATTCCTGCGGTTGCTCTCCCATGCCCAGAAACTCCTGACTGATTCGGGCGGTGCACAGAAGCAGGCGTTCTTCCTCTCAAAGCCCTGCATTACGCTCCGGCCGAATACCGAATGGGTGGAGACCATCGAAGACGGATGGAATATCCTTGTCGATGACAACAGTGAAATGATTATTGAGGCGGCAACAACCTTTGATCCCAAGAATCTGCCAAACCTCGCCCTTTTTGGGGACGGCGGGAGTTCTGAGCGCATAATTGATACGGCACTCTCCCTCTTGTAATATAAAAAGAGTTTTTTATGGGGAAAATTACCCCGAGGACGATCCCTCTTTGATATACCAGCGAACGTATTTTGCAATGCCCTTCTTGATATCTGTCTTTGGTGTAAAGCCGAGCGTTTTTTTAGCAAGGGAAATATCTGCCGCAAACCGCATCACTTCCCCGGGTCGTTTCGGGAGGTGTATTGGCTCCATTTCGGACAAATCCCTTCCCGTCTCATTTGCAACCGTGTCGATGATGATCCGGGCCAGATCGTTGACACTCGTTTCTTTTCCGGTTCCGAAGTTAATGGCAGTGCCGAACATATCCAGTTCCTGCCACTTGTCAATAATCAGCGAATACGCGGCAATGAGATCATCAATGTAGTGGAAGTCCTTCGTCTGTATGCCATTGCCATAGATAGTTGGAGGACGGTTGTTTATTACCTGTGAGACAAACTTAGGGATAACGGCAGAGTAGCCCTTCATCCTCTGATTCGGCCCGTACGTATTAAACTGCCGGAGAATGATAATGGGAAGATTGTATACATGGTGGTAGGATGAGCAGAGGCGATCTGCGGCTGCTTTCCCTGCCGCGTAGGGAGACTGGGGGTTGAACGGGTGATTCTCATCCATCGGCATATATTGACCGGTGCCGTACACTTCTGATGAGGATGCATAGAGCATCAGCTTGAGAGGATCTTTTCTTGCCATCCCTCGCCGGACGGCTTCAAGCACGTTCTGGGTACCGCGGGTGTGCACTTCGAAGCTGGGCACCGGGTTATCGATTGATTCCTCCCAGTGGACCTGTGCTGCAAGATGGAAGACCATATCGACATTATTTACCAGTCTGTCGACAAGATTAAAGTCCATAACCGAGCCGTTAACAAAATAAAAATTGGGGGAATGGTTGTAGCAGGCCCGGATATTATCGGTTGTACTTCTGGACAGATCATCAAGAACAACGACCCTATGTCCATTTTTGAGGAGGAATTCGGTTAAATTACTACCGATAAATCCTGCCCCACCCGTGATTAATACTGTTTCTTTGTGCATGATGTGATCTTTTCCTGTTTATTGCTGCTTCTGGAAGAACAATGCATTCGTAATTAGGGGTAGACGGAAATATAAATATTGTGAAAACAGGAAAAAACCTCAATTATTCCATTTGAAACCGAATCCGGTTCACAAGGTTCCTGTTTATGGGACGTGATTCCAGTAAAAAAAGTTGGATATTTACTGCCATTTCCTCCCGAGATATTTTGCTTTGAAAATTTTATAGAGGATCCGCAGGTTGTTGATGATCTCTTTTCTCACATTCAGCTTGGATTCGCCATACTCCCGTGAATAGACTCTCACCCCGATCTCGTGTACGTGTTTTCCATTGAGGATGAGTTTTGCAATGATCTCGGCACAGATCTCAAAATTATCACTCTCAAGGATCAGTTCGTCCAGCGCCTTTTTTTTGTATAACCGGAAGATAGCACTGACACAGGTCAGATCGTCCTGCAGGAGGGTTCTGTAGAGAAAATTGACGGATTTGCTGATGAAAAGCCGAAACGGGGAGGAGATCTCCGTTGCGAGATCCTTACCCTTATATGGAGATGCAGAGATGCAATCGGCATCCGTGTTTTTGAAGGCTTCCATCAGCAAGGTGATATCCTCAGGTCGGTATGTGAGATCAGAATCCATCATGATGATCAGGTTACCCGAAGCGTGTGCAAGCCCGGTCCGTACGGCCTGACCCATGCCCTTATTAATGCCATGTGGGATGACAATCACACTCTTCTGTCTCTCCCTGAGCTTGTTGAGCTCATCGAGAGTCGCATCTCTGCTCCCGTCATCGACGAGAATGTATTCGTAAGTCTCGCCGTACTGTTCTATGATAGGTCCGGCAATGGGAAAGAGTCGTTCCGGGTATAGGCGGGCGTTTTCCGCTTCATTGAAGAGAGGTATGACAATCGATATCATTCAGGCCCTCCACTAACTTGGTCCTCAGCAAATTTTGCGAAGATGAACCCGAGGATCAGGACAAAATACATTGAGATCAACCGATCGGTGAGGACGATCCCCATCGCATCTGTTGATGCAACCCCGAGCAGGATAAGGAAATAGCCAAGCGAAGCCTCCATGACACCTACGCCAAGAGGGATCTGGGAGGCAAGACCAGCGATGATGGAGAGACTGAAAAAGATCGTCAGGATAATGGGATTGAGAGTATATCCAAATGCCAGGGCAACGATCCAAAGACGCACAAATTCCGAACCGAGTGAGAAAAACGTAATAATGAATATGCCAGCAACATCCCGGAAAGGAAGCTTTTCGATCTTAAAATCAGTGGGAACCTTCTTGAGGAAGGGTATCTTCGAAGAGAATTTCTCCATAAGCGAGAGGAAGTAATCAGCCTTGTAGTAAAAGAAGAAAAGGAGGAGGAGGAGTACGGCCGTCAATTCTAATACAATGACTGTGATTCCTCGCAGTTCGATGAACACAATCGCAGAAGCTGCAAGGAAGAGGATCATCAATTCGAAGAACCGTTCGTAGAAGATCATTGATACGCCGGTGAAGAAGCGTAAGGCATATCGCTTCTGCATGTAGTAAGCTTTGTAGAGGTCTCCCACTTTACCCGGGGTGATATTAGCATAAAACAGGCTTGCGATACTGACGATTGAGGAATCGTGCCAGCTGATGGGAGTATTATACCTCTCGCTCAAGAATTTCCAGCGGTATACCCTGATTGCAATGGTGATAATCGACAATCCCAATGCCAGAAGAAGAAGGGGGAAGTTGATCGATAAGAGTATCTGATAATTTTCAATGATACCCGAGCGGTAGATGACATACCCCAGAATACATAATCCGACAAGGAGCAGTCCCGTTTGTAAAATCCGCCTGTTATTTCGATTTTTTTCCATAGACCCCCCGGAAAAGATGAACAACAATTTAGTATTATTTGCACCCTGTCATTATATCAGGATCGGTAATTCCGCAAAGGGGGCGGGGGAAGATAAACCATCATATGGTTTCGGGATAAATGGATAATATCATGTCCAACCTCACGGTCGCAATCCTCGCCCCCCCGGATTATGCAAAGGATCTGGGAAAGAAGGGGACGGCAAGCGACATCACCTTCTATAATCTCAAAAAAGGCGAGGCAACGGTCACGTTCATCGAACCGACGCGGTACCCGGAAAAATTATCATCGTTGTTCTATGCGGTCTCCCTGGCGGACCGCGTGATCCTTGTCGTTGATGAGATCAATGCCACGTTCGGCGAGTGCGTGCTGATGCTCCAGTCTGCCGGTAAATCTGACGGCTGGCTCC
>JALOBP010000036.1 GCA_023228295.1 Methanoregula sp. | reverse complement strand
GGCATGGTACCGGTCAACGTACAGATCACAAAGAATCCCGACATCTCCTCCTGGACGGGCTATCATAATGAAGGTATTGCGTTCAACGGAACCGGGTATACCTGAAAACAGGACAGGGTCGTCCTGCTGGTAATGTTGCTGGCAGCGATGGAAATTGTACCGATGGTAAGTGCGGAAAAATCATCGGTAAGTGAAGAAGAGAAGAAGCTGGTGAGGACAGATAACCCCTCTGATATCTGATATAAGGATATTCTCATTACTGAGATGGGATCATCACATGCTGACATGAAAAAACTATGCATTGGCGAGCTCAAATACAAGTCCTTGGTATTCCAAACTTCAAAAAATTACAGATGATGCAATACCGGGTCTAGAAAAATACTCGTACCCTAATGGTCCTATTATTGGTCATGGACACGACATGTATGGAACAATGGGTGTCCAGATAAACAGAGAGTGTTCACTATCTTCATCTGAAATTCTGGAAATATATTCGGTTATCCAGAAGGCCGGTGAGGCAAATGGAATAAAAAATATTTCCTGCAAATTCTTGTCTATGGGGCTAATAAAAACCGGAATCCAGAATAGATAGAATCCGCCCACTCACCGGAGGACTCCAAATCGCCTCTGATAATGGATGGGGTACCCTTGGTTTCCGAACAAGAGGTAACAATGGAAATCTTGGTTTTGTTACAGCAGGACATCTGGGACCTCTTGATGCAACAGTATATCAGCCGGACTTTTACACAAACCCGCCGGCCCCGTCCCATGCAGTCTGTGCGGCAGAGTTTTGAGCGTAAGACCCCCTTCAAACGTTAAACCACGATCCCCGCTCTTTTTGGCAAGACCCCATCACCTATTTTACCTCACCCGCCCTACGTTCCTGCCTATGAAGACCATAGTTATTATCCTCCTCATTGCCATTTCCGTGCTCGCATGCGGGTGCACGTCAACTGCACCGGCGACAGTTGCTCCTGTTACAACGGCTACAGTATCCGATACCGGCACCCCCGACCTTGTCGGCCTCTGGACCGGGACAACCACCGGTCACATCAACGCGAAGGGCTTC
Organism: Methanoregula sp.; assembly: GCA_023228295.1. Lineage (GTDB taxonomy): Archaea > Halobacteriota > Methanomicrobia > Methanomicrobiales > Methanospirillaceae > Methanoregula. Next base: position 26,518 of record JALOBP010000036.1, on the reverse strand, counting down.
CGTGATGCGGGCTCGCCGGAATTCAACATCACCGAACAGAAAGGGATCGCCTTCACCGGCTACAAAGAGTATCCCGACATGGACGGGAAGATGTACTACGAAGAATTCTCCGGTGTCATCAACAAGAGAGGAGAGATTTTCATTGCCGAGAAAGAATACGGCGTCATCATCGGAGACCTGATCGGGCCGGACACCCTGGAACTCAGCTATGTCGAGGACGGCGACGATGCAAAGGCGTTCATCATCCTCCTCAACCGGCAGAAGATCTGAAAACACCCCCCGCTTTTTTTTTAAATTCCCTCTTCCATTACATCTCATGTTTACTGATCTGCATTCCCTGTTCCTGCCGACAGCACGACCCGGGTTGGACTTCCGGAACAGAACCTGTTAAACAAGAATATCTCACACGCCCTGGCTGAGCCTTTCGGATTGTGGCAGAGCCCAAAATGAAGCATCCAATAAAACTGTGAATGCTAAATCCCCCGACACCCTGCCCGTCTTTAATGGTTCCCGAACCGGTGCATTTCGATGATCTCACCGGCCAAGAGATTGGCGAACCAGGGGAGACACTTGCACGGATAAGCGCACGAAGAATGCTCATAAAAAGAAACAGCCCATTTCATCCCCGGGGCGGTTGCGGGGAGCGGGCGGATTGAAGATGGCGTGCCGGAACTGTTTGCCGGGATGGATGATTTTGCATTTTTTTATAGTGCCATTCTGGTATTTTCAACCCCTTGTATCCCGGGCGTGATCACCCGGTTGATTCCCCCGGGTAAACATGGGCCGGAACCTGGAAAAAAGGCAGAAATTCCCCGCCCGGTTGGGGGTGATAAAAAAAGTATCTCCTGTCAGATTTACAATTATCTTAAAAAGAATCAACGGGGAATTCATTCCCCCTGCGTATCGCCCAATCACTCCTTGTTGACAAGCAGTGCCTGGAGCTGGCTGATGAGGCTGGCAATCGTATCGTCCTGTGACTGCTGCTGGCTCTTGCCCGTGGACTGTCCGCCGGACCGGGCCATGCCACCCTCGGTTCCCTGCCCGTAACCCGGCGCATCGGGTGGGGCTGTCATATTGCCGTCACCTATCCCGCCCGGGCCATGCTGCATCATCGTACTGTCCGATGCGGTCATGTTACCGAAGTCCCGTAACCCCGGTGGCGTCATCGTGCTGTTGCCGAACCGGGTCATGTTGCCATCGCCCATACCGCCCGGGCCGTTCCCGCCCATGGGCGGTGCCAGACCGGACTGGTTTCTCATCATACCGCCCGCAGGCTGAACCTGCATGTTCCCTGCACCCTGTTCCGCGGCAAGAGCGAATGGCGCAAAGATTACTGCCGCACATAACCAGGCCGCCAGGATGATCACTGGTTTTTCAATTATTCTCATGGATTGTATTCCCTCCATTTCCCGCAACGGTGATTCCCCGCTGCCTGGCTTCTCACATGATTTTGTGGATTATATATTGTGTTCATCGGGTCGGGCGAATACTTCCATCAGCCGGTTCATCGATAACTCAAGAGGAATACATATCCGGACTCACCGTCACCCCGGGAGTACCGTGATCACGATGCAAAAAAATAAAAGCCCTCTTACGGGCGACACCGGGATCTCATCCGGTATTGCAGGGGAGATCCTGAAATACAGGCAGAGAAGGAAAAGACCGGCCCTGAACAGATTGATGAATAAAAATTACGGGGCCCGGGGGACCGGACACAGGTTGCCTTTGCCGTTGATGGTGTAGGCAGCGAGAAGGGCCTCATCATTGAGATTGTTTTCCCTGATCCCGATCCTGCTCAACTTGTCACGGATTCTTCGTATCTTGGTTACAGTGCTTATCATAGGGGTAATCTTTACTTGGGCCATGACACGTTAAAGAGATGTATCGGGACCGTGCTTAAAAAAAAAAGGAAAATCCGGGAAAATGAAGTTCAGTCCATCATGCCCGCACAGGTCTCATGGATCCCTTTTACAACCAGTTCGTCCTGTTGTAACTCAGCATCAATCTCCACCCATTTGCGGTTGAAGAATTCCAGGTAATAATCCGGCCTGAACACGTGTTCTTCCGTCTTCCGTGCAAGTTTGTACTCGTGGTCTTTTGTCTGGAGATAATAGTCCGGGCCCTCGCTCCGGGTCCCAATACGGCCCTGTTTTACGAACATGAGCCCCCTACAGGTTATCTCTTTCTTCTTCTCGGTCATTGTCATTCACCTCCGGTCCTGCGGATCCCGCAGTCCATATCCTGCATATTGTATATAATGTAATAAATCTATGCTCCGGCCAGCACGGATTTCATGGGAGTACCGGGGTCTGCCTGGAATCCCATCGCATTTATCTAGCATGCCAGCAACAATGTCATACCATGAAAACCGCACTCACTCTCCTTGTCATCGTCCTTGCCGTACTCGCATGCGGGTGCACGGCAACTGCTCCGCAGACAACTACGGCTGCAACCGCAACCCCTGCAGTATCTGCCCCTGCCATCCCGGACCTTGTCGGCACCTGGACCGGCCCCATGACCGGTTATGATGAGGGCATCGGGTTCTCGGATTATCCCGGTATGACGATAAAATTCATCGTCACCGAACAGAAGGACCGGATTTTTACCGGCACCATTGAATTCACCAACCCGGATGGCAGCATGAGTCTCACAGGATTTGCCGGTGCCATATCCCCGGATGGCAAAACCCTGACCATAACCGAGAAGAACAGCGGGTACACGACCGGCCGGGTCATATCGGAGGACGAGATTGAACTCACGTACCTGCACGACGCTTCCCCCTTCTCCGCTTCAATCGACACGCTGAAACGGGTGTAAGTGAACCGGATTAAAAATAACACGTTTTTTTAACCGGTTCAATCTGCCGGAGATAACCTGAATAATTTATATCCCTTTTGGGAGCCGGGCAGAGATTGCCGTTCTGGTTGATGCTGTCGATTTACACAAGGTCCGGGACAAGAATATCGGTAACGTAATGAGGCTCCTATTGTGATTGCCGGTAGATGGAACCAGCCCCGGGATAGAGTTCGTTATCGTTTTTACCGGGGTATACTGGCAAAAAAATGAGCCGGCAGGCATGTCTGCCTTTTTACTGTAAGCCTGCCGGAACTATTGTTTCCCCAGGTCCGTAAGCCTCTTTTTTCCCTGCAGCTCAATGAACTGTGTGGATCACCTCCCCCGAGATATCATGTACCAGGGTGAAAAAAATCAGGGTGCCTTGAGACCTGTTTTCAGCACATCGCTTTTTGCGCTCATGATAGAGTCGAACCGGTCAAGATAGAGATCGCCGAGACTGTCGATACTGTACCCGACAACAAATGCAGTCTCAACACCAATGCCCGGGTACATTATGACTACCGTCAGGAAAGCAACAACAAGGACCGCAAGTCCGCTGTAGAACGTAAATGCCTTGATGTGCGTCCAGAGCAGCAGGTCAGTAATTGCATGAATATTGCGGGTCTTTGTCTCTGAACGGGCTTCTTTCAGGACCGCGATGGCAATGTGGGCAATTGCTCCTGCAAGCATGACAATAAACAGAACAATAACCGTCAGTCCGTTCAGTGACGATGTTGTATTGATATATAATTTGTACATGGCAAGGACAAATATGCTCAGTACCAGCGACCCAAAACAGGCAAGAGCGATCCAGAATACCGTCTTCCACTGTTCTCGTGTGGAACCGACCCGGTAGACCAGTCCCTGGACCGTGTCGACTGCACCATACAGGTCGCGTGTCTCATCCTTGATGATCTTCGCACTCCGGGAAATTGACATGAGGATCTTTTCTGCTTGTTCCTTTGAGCAGACTTCATCCTGGAACGTGTCATAAAAATTCAGGGCCTGCGGGATCTCTGCCTGGTTAAGGTGACCCATCAGCCGGTCCGGAATCGTACGGTAACTGCACTGGAAAATGATCTCGGAAAGGCTGTTTGTACATTTTTCCATGCTGTGGAGGATCTTATCACTGCTGGGATCGCTGAGATTTGGATAAAATTTTAAAAACCGCTCCCAGTAATTCTCGATAGACCGTATTTCGTCGCCCATATGGCGGACGAACCGCGAATCGTTATCCAGAATTGTCCGCAAATCCTTGATCAGGTTCTCAATTTCCCCTTTATTTCCTTCATAGATACTCTGGTAAGGTTTTACCACTTCGGCAAGGTTATCCTGGGACTGTTTGTTGAGAATCTCTTTTTCCATCTCGCCAAAGAGTTCCCAGAGGTTTTTCGACTCTACACGGACTTCCTGTAAAAGCCCGATAATATATTTGTACTTTGCATCACTCTCGTCCCTGTTCTCGCATTCTCTTGTTAACCAGAGAAAGCGCTCGCTGTCCCTTTGCACCATGTCGGTGACAAACGGGCTCCCCAAAGGCGCCATACGGGTCATATAACTCCCTCCTTCTCGCTGACTTTTTTCGCATTGTTCTCACATTCATCAACTCATGGATATTCCTGTTAAGGTGATTTCCTGCCAGGCCGTTTGGTTTTGGGAGGGAAATCATCCGGCCCCCCCATCGGACCAATTTTAATGGAATCCCGTGTGGGTCCCCCCATTGGTGGATGTGATGGCCTTTTGCCCCGTGAACCTGTATCATCATCCAGGATTCGGGTACTGTCACCAGCACGGTTTTTCTTTGGTTTTCTGCCTTCCATTTTTCCAACTCCTATGAATTGACAACCTCGGATTTGAACCCGATCGGTGCACCCCATGCCGGCACGGCCTGCATGTCCGGTCGCCGGATATATCCCAGAGTGACTTTCACTTCGTATTCCCCGGGAATCCTCCAGTTTCCTGCCTTTGGCCATTGCCAGAAACCGTACTGCAGGACGCCCGTGTTTGCTGCTGTGATATCAATCCGGTCAGCCACCCCGGGATCGGAGAGGCTCATTGCTTCTGCTTTTCTATGAATAGTGGATTTTAACCAGATTCGCCGGCCCTGCCCGTTTCCTGTCACAGAGCCGATATGTTTGAAGTCATGGTTGTAAGCAGGAGAAAATTTCTTGAGGATAGTGTTTTTCCATTTGGATTCAGGATCCCGGATGCCGCAATTCTCTACCGGAATGCTGGTGTCAGCAATCCAGATGCCATTGATATCGGCTACCGATGACATACAGTGAGATGATTGGGGGGTTTATTTGTAATTTTCTGTAGGGATTTTTTTAATAGAATTACAATTTTTTAATATCATTAACACAGGTTACAGGATCCGGTTTGTTCTTGCCGCGGCTTGTTTTGTTCTTTTCATCCCGGTCTTTATCCGGCCCCTGTCATGCTGCCGGTCATGGATACTGTTGACCTGCCGGAACTATCATTTGTGCCATGGTTCGCATGGCGCGGTCATGAACACCGGTTCGCGTATTCATTCACGGAACGTCAGGGATCCGGAATAACCCGGGGATATTAAAAAATGAAGCCCGTCCGGTCACGCGTGGCCGGCAATTCCAGGATATTCTTTTGCGGCAACTGCCGGGGTGGTTATGATCTGGCGGCGGAGATAGCCGGCAACCGGGGCAGGGATCTCGTAGACGGTCGACCGGCCTTCGCGCCGGGAAATGATAATGGTATCCTCTTCGAGCCGCTTCATGTGCCACGAGATGGATGGCCCGGTGACCCCTACGGCATCGGCAAGATCCTGCCGGGTCGCATCCGGATGTTCGAGCAGTACGGCAAGAATCTTTTTTGTCGTCTCGTTCCGGAGGTGCTTATGGATATGCTGCTCGTCCGTGCTGTAGGTGCCATTGTTCTCGTAGAACCGGACCGATGCCGCATCCCCGCACACCGCTATCTTATGGTTTTGCCGGAGCATATCGAGATGGTAGCGCAGGGTCCCCATCTTGACCTGCATGCCCGAAGAGAGCCCGCGGAGATGGATGCCCGGGTTCATCCGGATGTAATTGTAGATCCGGGCGCGGACACCCTGGTCGAGAACGTTGCCGCCCGAGACCCGGCGGATTCCCATGAACGCCCAGAGTTTTACCGCAAGGAAAATTTCCGGCGGGAAGAGGACGAACTGTGCAAGCATTACCCAGAGCGGGAGAGCCAGGAACGTGACCGGCACAGGTGTCCGGGCATCTGCCTCTGCAGGGATGGGGTTGTCGTACCCGGATTGCACAATATATTCCTGTGCTGCAACACCGGGCATTACCAGTACGAGCAGGACGGCAGCAGCGATCAGGGCAATGGCGGTGTTCTGTTTCATGGCGATCTTCACGCGGAATAGGTGTTCAGTGAATACGGGGTGTAGTCCTCGAGACTGTTCTGGACCTTGAAGATCCAGCTGCCGGGCGTTACGTTGAATTTGCTGCTGATGTCAAGGAAGATCCTGCCGTCTTTACGGCCGTCCGTCATGTCCGCAAACGGGCCAAACGTTTTGTCAGGCGCATACACGGTGAGACCCAGGTCTTTTTCACTGTTCTTCCAGTCAAGGTCGATCCATTCGTGCTGCTTTCCTTCCGGGACTTCATCCCGGTAATAATTCGCCGTTGCCGGGATAACGGTAAATGACTGTTGGTTGGTCAGCAGGAATTCGCCCCCCTCTGCAACCCTGAGAGCTTGGACCTTATACACGGAATTTTTACTGTTCGTATCCGACAGGTACATAATGTTCCCGTCAGAACTGGTGTCATCCATCCGGATCATGACAATGCCGTCCGGCCGTTCTTCTGATATTACAGATGCCGGGAGCTCATAGACATTTCCCATGCTGTACGTTACAGCAACGGTCTCCGGTATCTCTGTACTGTTGATCTCGTTCATTGTAATAACGACAGAACCGGTCCGGGCCGGTGGCGACGAGTACAATGAGCCGATGTCCGGCAGGGCCGATGCAGGGATAGCGCAGAGTACTGCAATGAAGAGGAATCCTGCCATGAGCCGAAAATTCATGATATAATATCCGGCCTGTAGCATAAATAAGATATCTGGCACAAGTGTCTACACATCCCGGTGCCGCGGGGTGCTCCATCCTGCCTCCCGGCCCGGGGACTGTCCAGGCGCGGATTGTTAAGCCTATTTGAATCATCCGGCACACCTGTTTTCCGGTCCGCCGATGCGTAGAGAACTGTGCGACAACTCCTTTTTATGCCCGTGATGATTTCCCCTGCGTCATCTGTTGCGCCGGAATGTCTTCCGGCACGGAGCATCTACCATGATACAACTCGAACATCTCACAAAAGAATACAATGGCGTCCGGGCGGTCAATGACCTGACTGCCGATATCCCCGACGGGGAGATTTTTGGCCTTCTTGGCCCCAACGGCGCCGGAAAGAGCACGACCATCCTCATGCTGGTCGGCCTTATCGAACCAACGGCCGGCAACTGTCGCGTGAACGGCCTCGATGTTGCCCGCGACCCGGTTAACGTCAAGCAGCAGATCGGGTACATGCCCGAAGACGTAGGGTTCTATGCAACCATGAGCGCTGAGGAGAACCTCAGGTATTTCGGCCGGCTGTACGGCATGGACTTTCCGGCAATTGCAAAACGCAGCAGCGAACTGCTCTCTCTGGTCGGCCTTGATGGTGTGACTAAGGATGTTGGCGGGTATTCCAAGGGAATGCGCCAGCGCCTTGGCCTTGCCAAGGCTCTGCTCAACGATCCCGCGGTTATCATCCTTGACGAACCTACGGCAAACCTTGATCCGCAGGGCGTAGCCGATTACCGCAGAATTATCCGTGATGTTGCCCGGGAGGGCAAGACGGTTGTCGTCTCCTCGCATATCCTCGAAGAAGTCAGTAAAGTCAGCACCTCGGTCGGGATCCTGTCGGCCGGAAAACTCGTGGCGCAGGGCTCATGGAAAGACCTTGCCCGGGAAATCTCCCTGACCTCGACATCACATGTCACCATCATCATCGAAACGAAAGACCCGATGCCGGAGTTCCGGCACCCAGATATAATCAGCATCGATTACGAGCGGGACCGGTGCGGGGCTGTCGTTCTCGCACGCTCTGATATCCGCGACGAGATTGCGTTCCACCTTGCAGAAAACAACATCTGCCTGAGGGGTCTCTCCCGCGAGGGTCTCTCACTTGAGGAGACATTCCTTTCGTATTACCATATCGCGGGGTGACATGATGACCGGAAACAGACTCATTACTATTGCCCGGAAGGAGTTCTTCGATCATATCCGGAGCAGGAAATTCCTTTTGATCTTCGGTATCCTCCTCATCGTTGCTGTTGTTGGCCTCATCGGCGGGGTCACCGAATACAACAAGGAAATTAAGAGCTACAACGAGCACCAGTCCATGGTCAATTCCCCGCTGAGCAGTTATATGCCGGAGAAACCATCCATCCTCTCGGTCTTCTCATCGGTTGCCACGTACCTGATCTTCGTGGGCGGGATTCTCGGAATTGCCATGGGCTTTGATCTCGTCTCCAAGGAAAAGGAGAGCAAGTCGCTGAAGATCCTCCTCTCGCACCCGGTGTACCGCGATGAAGTCATCAATGGCAAGGCGCTCGGCGGGATCGCTGCCCTTGCCGGTGCGCTCGCAGTCGTACTGGTGATTGCTTTTGCGACCCTGCTTATTTATGGCATCGTCCCGGATAGCAGCGAGCTTATCCTCATTGCCGTATTCGGCGGGGTTTCGTTCCTGCTGATCTTCTCGTACTTTGCCATCGCTCTCTTCATGTCAACGGTTATGGACGAGAGCGGGTCGGCGCTCATCTACACCATCATCATCTTCATCGTGCTCTCGGTGCTCGTCCCGACGCTTGCCAATGATACGGTCATGGAGTACATTATCGGCAGCCAGCCGGAACTCCCGCAGGAGCTCATAGACCAGATGCAGCGATCGGCGAATTCGACAGAAGAAAACACATTCTCGTTCTCCAGCAAGGTGAACACCGGGGCATGGGACGCTTATAACGAACGGGTACAGGCTTACTGGGAGAAACGTCAGGCAATGGGGGACACGTTTGCTCTCTTCTCCCCGACCATGAACTACGAAGCAATCACCATGGCTATCACGTCCGGGAGAAGCCGCCCGATGCAGGTAATATCGATCGGAAACGGTGTCGCAACGTCGTTTGCCGTAGCATCGGTTGATGATGTCGCGGTTGGGGATATTTTCGGGAATATTGCCCCAAACCTCATTGCACTCATCCTCTTCCCGGCAGTGTTCTTCGGTCTCGCGTATGTGCGGTTCATGCGGCTTGATGTGCGATGACACGAGCAGGATCCATGGGGCGGAGCAGGACTGATCCGTTCCTTATTTTTGGGCTTATTGTCATTGTCATCGTGCTGCTCATCCTGCCCCAGCCGGCAGCAGCTGATCTCACATCATCAAAGGATTCGTATGTAACTATCACCTGCGATCTACCAGGGCAGATAATCGAGGCTGGGGAAACGGCCAGGTTCAGCCTTAAAGTAACCAATAATGGCCAGGAGAACAACAAGAAGCTCTGGGTGGAGTCATTCGACTCAGAAAGCTATGACTGGGATGTCCGTTTCATGGATGGCGAGATCGAGATTAACAAACTCTCGTTACCGCCTGCCGGCTCCAAAACCTTAACGCTCGAAGTGGAGACGAGTTCGGATACCCTGGAAGGAGAGTATGCCGTACGTGTTCACATTGGGGACGGCTGGTATTGGGCGTACGTGACTATCTCCGAGTCGCATAAGGGAGAGAAGGGGACGCTGAAGCTCAGCGTTGTTGACAAGGATGGCGAAAAGATCAAGGGGGCAACGATCGCGTGCATCCGGGAGTCCGATCATACCCTGGGCGATTCCGTAATGAGCTCCGCTGACGGTAAAGTTGCAGCCGATATCGAGCCCGGGAAATATACTCTTGAGATCAGCCGCGACGGTTACAAGGAGATCGAGAAGAAGGATGTGCAGATCAAGGGCGGGATCACCACCGATGTAGGTACGGTGATGCTCGAGAAAGCACTGTTTGCTGCAGAAGTCACGATCAACTCGCCTGTCCTTACGACAACGGCTGACAAGAAGCCCCGCTATGACCTTACTATCCGGAATATTGGCAAGAGCGATGATACGTTCCGGCTCGGGTCCGAGGAGCTCCCGGCCGGGTGGTATATCCGGTTCGCGGAAAAGGCTGTCACGGGAACGGATATTTCGGAGATTTTCATCAAGAGCGGGGAGGAGAAGGCGCTCATCATCGAGGCAATCCCTCCCAATGAAGTCCCGGTGGGAGAATACCCATTGTCAATGGTTATCGACTCATCGACTACATCGTACACAGAGAACCTGACTTCCAAGATCAAGGGAAACTACGAGCTCAAAGTCTATGCCGAAAAGTACCAGTACCCGGTGAACAAAGGGGATCCCCTTACCTTTAAGATCAAACTGACCAATGCCGGCAATGCAGGTACGCTGACCAATGTGAAGACCACGATTTCTGCCCCCGACGGCTGGAATGCCGAAATCACGCCCGCAACAATCGCCGGGATCCCTTCCGGTGAGTCGGCCGATGTTCAGCTCCGGATTGTTCCACCGGGAAATATCGTTGCCAGCGAGTACAAGGTTACTGTCAAAGTGACATCGGACCAGACCGAGATGCAGGACGATTTCCGAATTGAAGTAAAGGAGCAGTCGCTGGTTGCCGTGTTTGGCATCGCACTCCTTGCACTCATCGGCGGTGTTGTGTATTATATGTTCAGGAAATACAACCGCCGGTAAAACTCTTTTTTCATACCTGCCCAGAAATCATTTCTGGGATCTGCCGCAGGTTTTTTTAAAAATTCACAACCTCGAATGCAAAGAGGACCGGCAGGTCCCAACGGGGAGGTCTTTTGAGATCCGGGCCCTCGCTCGTCCCGAGTGCAATCTTCACGTGATATTCGCCGGGTTCATTCCAGCCTGCTGCCTTTGGCCAGTTCCATGTCACGTGGATTGGAATGTCCTTGTTCTCTGACATTATGTCGATCGAGCCTGTCTCGCCAAGGTCAAGGAGACTTGTGGCATGGGCGATCTTGTACAGGGTGGCCCTGAAAAAAATCCTGCGTCCTTTCTCTTTTCCGGTTACCCGGCAGACAATTTTGGAAGTTTCATTTTTATAAAGTGAAAATTCCGGCAGTGCGTTCTTTTTCCTGTCTGATGACCGTACAAGCATATCGCACTGGTCAACCGGCATGTTTTTGTTTGTAATCCATATGCCATTGATCTCTGCTGCCGATGACATACAGTGACATTCTCACCTGGTTTATTTGTTGTTATTCATCAGGAATTTTTTAACGCTGTAAAATTTTTTAACACCATTAAAACAAATTCCCTAGTTTATGCCCGTCTCCGGTGTCTCCCTGAGTCCTTCATCCGGCCATCTTCCCCCACGGCATGCGGGTGAAAACGATCCGGTTTTCTCTGCCGGTTCGGGGCAGGATATCAGCATGCGGCATTTCCGGAATATCATCCCCATGGACAATCGCCAGGATATGCTTTTTAATAAATTCCTGAAAATTTTCCTCATGTGTGCATTGTCATATATGAGTAGGCAAAAACATTGGAAATTGACTCATGTAATCCTGCCGGGTTCATGTAGGAAAACCAGGTTGTCTCACCGGGCATGGCGTTCTGGACCTGTCGCACCTTACATGAAGAACGAATACTCCGGCCCCCATACGGACTTACAGAGGCCGGACAACCGTGCGGGTTTTAAGCAGTTCCCTGTGACGGGGGCCTGTTATGTTTTCCTTCCATCTCAATTCTCATTACCTCCAGAACCCCGTCGCAGATGAAGATGATCCGGTCGAAGTATTCCATATGCCATGGCCTCTTTAACCATGTACTGTGGAAAGATACCGAGGTGGCTAAACAGACCTGGATTACTTCAGTCGAGCGGATCCGGAAAATTGAATATTGTAATGAAAAAAATTAAAAAAGAAAACGGATTTAAATACGATTCCCCTCCATCCCTGGCCTTTTATTTGAAGAGGATCCCGCGGGGTCCGTTGTGACAGGATTTCCCGGAACGGTACATAATACTCGTCCCGCCTTCAGCATATCGCGGATATTCATACAGCCCGATAAAGGTACGGTGGCGGTCATGGATGTAATAGATGAAAAAGTGTAAAAAAATTATTTTATTTTGGCGATAACGTTGATTGCATCTTTGTTGAAAATCAGGACAGAATCGGCCTTAACCATTGCGATTTCGTTGAGCCGGTTTTTAACAGACATTTTAAGTTTTTCCGGCTCGATATCCGCAACTTTTGCCACAACACGGGCAACGACTTTCAGATCATCATCATTAATCTTTAACTCCCGCGCCCTGGCAAGTGCTGGGAAGAGGAATTCCCTTGCGCAGGTTTTGGTTGAATTCAGCATCAGGTTGACACATACTTCCTGTCCGCAATTGACAGTAACGAGGACTTTATTTGTCTCTTCATTAGCGCCATGACAGATACGGGTCCAGATAATATAGCATCCTGGCGGGACATTTACTTCGAAATGCGGGTTCAGTTTCTTCTGTTTTGGACCCGGCCCGTACCCGGTTTGCTCCCCTCCAAAACGGATCCTGTTATGATGCTCGTAATTGATCTCCTCATGAACCTTGAGATCGGGATACCGTTTTTGCAGATCCACAAGGATTTGCGGGTAGTTGTCCACGAGATACTTTCCGGTACATGTCTTTATCACGAGGTCGGTCATCCAGCAGTCCTGGATGAGGCTGCAGTCCTCGAATCTCAGCCAGATATTCAGAGTTCCAGTACTCATATTATCACCATTGTGCAGAATGGAAACCTCCGTCACTTTCCAGATAGACGGAATGAAGGGTTCGGGAGGGGGCTTTTCCAGGATTTCTTGTGGATGTGATGCCAGAGTCTTCCTGGTTAACCCCCGGATAACCGGTCGTGGTTATCGCCCTTCGGTGGTTGGGAATGAAACAGTTTTGGAGTGTGGCTGTTTCATGATCATAAACAATGGGCAGGTCCCGGAGGATACCCATAGTTTATCATCAATCCGGATAAGATGAGATGTAAAACTATATTTTTACCTATGAATAAAAAATTGGTTCATCCATTTTTTTTAAGAAACAAGAATTTTTTAATGCCATTAAAATTTTTTATTACAATTAAAATATTTCATTGTAGGCGCGTTTTTCTTTCGTGTCACACACTGTTATACCCACGATTCGGCTCCTGAACTCGGCAACCCTTGTCGGATTCTCCGGAGGACTGCGTCTCTATCTCGCGTTCCTTCTTGCCGGCATTGCACCTGACCTTTTCCTTGTTTTTGCAGCAAGCCTGATCATTTATGCAACCTACACGCTCGATCGGTCACTGGAAAACAAGGAGGATTCTGTCAATCACCCGGAATTTGTCGGAGCCCATAAAAAAACAGGTCTCCTCGCAAGCGGTGCCTGCGCGGTATTCGGGACGGGGATCTTCTTTGCATCCAGTCTTATCTCGCCACCAATTTTCCCGTTTATTGTCGGGATCCTCTATTCGAAAGGGATTCCCCTTGGAAACCGGATAATTAAACTGAAAGGAAGTTGCGGGATCAAGAACCTTGTCATCGGCATTACCTGGGGAGGGACAATCGGCCTCATCATCGCAGGAACCGGCCAGTACGGTGCTGCGATTGTCATCGGGTTGTATTTTGGGATGAAACTCTTCATCAACTCAACAATCTTTGATCTCAAGGATGTGGAAGGCGACCTTGCTGCAGGGATACGTACACTTCCGGTCGTATTTGGGGAACAACGACTGCGATACGTACTCATGACTGTCTGCCTGGTCCAGCATGCCCTTCTTTTTGCTGCAATGGCCGGCGGGCTGCTTATCCCTTGGTTTGTGTTTCTTGCTTACAGTTTTTCAGCAAGCATCCTCGTGATATTCTGGTATTCTCCGGCATTTGAGGGAGCATCATCATGGATTGCACGGAAATTCCGGATCCTTGCTATAAATTACGAACCAATGGTGCTTGTTGTCCTCAGTAGGATCCTTCCGTATTGACCGGGTGGGAGCATGCAAGGTAATGTGCGAAGAGATCCTCACCCCAGGTTATCGCTGATGGATCGCTGCTCACGATGTCACGCTTGGAGTCGAAGATCCCATTTTTCAAAAACAGTCCCATGGAGAAATATTTGTCCGTGACAATGAACGCGAACCGTGCATCCTCATCGCAGATCCAGAGATGTGCATTCCTGAACCTGAGCCCATCGAGGAGCATGGTAAAGTACTCCTTTTTGATTTTGTTGTACGCGTTCCTGGTGAGTATCAGCTGCACATTGCGCCCATCCTTTGCAAGACCAAGGAAAAATTTCGGGTACACCGGATGTACGATGGGCGAGATCCCGGCAACCTTTTCTGAATGAAGGATCATTTCAAGAAACTGGTTGTGGGGTTCAAAACTTTCCTCAACACTGGATTCGATGATGTGGGCATTTTTCAGATCGCCAATCCGGATAAGAAGATCTTTGGGGAGCGCCTCGATATCATGCTCCTGCCAGAATTTTTTCTGTTGTTCGAGTACGGTGAGGGTCTGGTCGAATGGTTTGAGATGATAAGCAACCAGAAATCCTATGTCGGTCAGCGAATATGTCTTGGCCTCTTTTATGACCAGCCCCTTATCTTCAAGGATCCGTATCTGGGGGAGCATGCCCGATGCAGTCACATTCAGGCTGGTTTTAATTTCCTCCCATGTGCAGGGACCATTCTGCAAAAGGAGGAGAAGCTTCTTTCGTTTTTCTGATGTGGTTACGATATTGAGGAGATCTGGCATGTGCTATCCTTACTTCTCCTTATGGGTGATGTGGGTTATCAATCTATCATATACAATTTGTATTCTTATTGATGTCCCCGGCGATCAAACCATGGATGTATAAAAAAACCTATCGGGTCCTGTTCACCCCGTAAACAGTTGTTCTCCCCAGGGATGATTATTTATATTCGCTGTAATCCGGTCGTACGATATTACTATGAAAAATGTTATTCCCGGATCTTAACGAATCTGTCAGGATAAAAAAGGGGCCTGTTACTTATTGCCCTGTTGTGCTTTTGTACCGCGAAGGATACCGACTGTTCCGGTCCGGACAAATTCCTTGATCCCGTACTGGCGCAGGAGTGTCTCCATGGCCTCGATCTTTTCGGTGTCGCCGATCACCTGCAGGATGAGTGACTTGGGGCTCACATCAACGATCGATGCACGGAAGATCTCGGCGATCTGCATTATTTCGGCCCGTGAGGTTCCGACTTCCGCTGTCACCTTGATAAGGGCCAGTTCCCGCTCAACCCGCGGGTTGCCGGTCAGGTCCGAAACCTTGATGACATCGATGAGCTTGTTGAGCTGCTTCATGATCTGCTCAACTTTTTCATCGTCGGCTATCGCAACGATAGTGATCCGGCTCATATCGGGCTCCTCACAGGGGCCGACAGCCAGACTCTCGATATTGAACCCGCGGCGGGAGAAGAGGCCCGTGACCCGTGACAAGACCCCTGCCTTGTTCTCCACCAGGATAGAGAGCGTGTGTGGTTTCATTGCGGGTGCCCTCCGATCATTTCGTTGATCGCACAGCCGGCAGGGACCATCGGGAAAACGTTCTCCTCCCGTTCGACCCGGAAGTCAATGACAAACGGGCCATTGCAGTCAAGCGAGGCCTGGAGGGCAGATTTCACATCGTCCGGTGATTCAACTTTAATGCCCTCGATACCGTACGCGTTTGCAATCTTCACGAACTCGACCGGTGGCAGTTCCGTAAAGGAGTACCTGCGGTCATAGAAGAGTTCCTGCCATTGCCGGACCATGCCGAGGAAGCGGTTGTTCAGGATCGCGATCTTGACCGGGATATTCTCTGCAGCGATCGTGCCGAACTCCTGGATGTTCATCTGGATGCTGCCATCGCCCGCTACATCGAAGACCGGAAGGTCCGGCCGGGCGAAATGGGCGCCCATTGCTGCCGGAAGGCCATAGCCCATCGTGCCAAGGCCGCCGCTCGTGATCCACGTGCGGGGGTTCTTGAAGCAGAAGTGCTGGGCCGTCCACATCTGGTTCTGGCCGACTTCGGAGACGATGATTGCATCGCCGCCCAAAAGTTCGCTCATCTGCCGGATGATGTACTGCGGGTGGAGCCGGCCGTCGTCCGGGCACTTGAGCGGGTGGTGCTGCTTCCAGTGCCTGATCTTCTTGATCCAGGTATCATGTCCTCCCTGTTTTTTGAGACAGGTCAGCATATCCGTAAGCACAGCTTTCACATCGCCAACAATCGGGACATCTACATGTTTGTTCTTGCCGATCTCTGCCGGATCGACATCAATGTGGATGATCTTTGCATTTGCCGCAAAGGTCTCGGTCTTGCCCGTTACCCGGTCATCGAACCGGACGCCGATGGCAAAGAGGAGATCGCATTCAGTAATCGCAAAGTTGGCGTATTCAGTCCCGTGCATTCCCAGCATCCCTAGGTTAAGCGGGTGATCGCCGGGAATTGCCCCAAGGCCCATGAGGGTCGTCGTTATCGGGATGCCGAGTTCTGTCGCGATGGTAACCAGTTCAGCGGATGCATTCGACAGGATGACACCCCCCCCGGCATAGATCACCGGGTTCTCTGCGTCGGTAATGAGCTGGAGGGCTTTCTCGATCTGCCGCTTGTGGCCATGGTACGTGGGGTTGTACCCGCGCAGGGTCACCTTCTCGGGAAGTGCGACATCTTTTGCCGAACTCGTGCTCACGTCCTTGGGGATATCGACAAGCACCGGGCCCGGCCTGCCGGTACCGGCAATATAGAACGCCTCCTGGATTGTCCTTCCCAGGTCGGCGGCATTCTTGACAAGGTAGTTGTGCTTGGTTATCGGCATCGTAATGCCGGTGATATCCGATTCCTGGAACGCGTCGTTTCCCAGCAGGTTTGTGGGGACCTGCCCGGTAAGGGCGACGATGGGAATCGAGTCCATATACGCGGTTGCGATACCGGTTACGAGGTTACATGCGCCGGGGCCCGACGTTGCGAGGCATACACCTACACGACCGCTCGCCCGTGCATAGCCGTCTGCGGCATGCGCTGCTGCCTGTTCGTGCCGTACGAGAATGTGCCGCAATGACGAGTCATAGAGTTCATCATAGATCGGCAGCACCACACCGCCCGGGTAACCGAAGATGATCTCGGTCCCTTCGCGCTGCAGTGATTCAACGAGGATTTTTGCCCCGGTCTTCATTTTCTTCCCTCAGTAGTCTGTTCATGCCGGCGATCATCGCCTCGACACTTGCCATAATGATGTCGGTGCGGGCGCCGCGTGAAGTAATTATCTTCCCGTCTTTACTTAACCTTACTGTCACATCGACAAGGGCGTCTGTTCCGCCCCGGATTGCGTCGACATGGTACTCTTCGAGCCGGATGTCAGCAACATCGCTGACGCACTTGCGCAGGACCTGCATGGCGGCATCCACAGGTCCGTCACCGGTCGCAGCCCCGGTCATCTCCACCCCGTTCACGACCAGCGTTACCGAAGCGGTCGGGATCATGTGGCTGCCGCTTGTTGCCGTAAACTGGCGCATCTTGATGAACGGCTTGCACTCGATAGCCAGGACCGCATCGGCAACCGCCATTAAGTCAGCGTCCGTGACGCGTTTGCCCTCGTCGCCCAGCTTTTTGATCCGTTTCACGATCTCCTTAAGCTGGTTATCGTCAGCCTTGTAGTTCATCTCGGACAGGGCTGCTTCAACAGATGCGGAGCCGGAGTGCTTCCCGAGCACGATCCGGCGTTTTCTCCCCACCATCTCCGGCTTAATAGACTCGTAGGTGGATGGCTCCCGCATCACGCCATGGGCATGGATGCCGCTCTCGTGCGTGAAGGCCATCTCGCCAACCACTGCCTTGTTGATGGGCAGCGGTACGCCGGTATGGCGGGCGACAAGTGAGGAGAGGGAATAGATCTCCTCAGTTTTGATCCCGGTCTTATACCCGTAGAGGATCTCCAGCGCCATCACCACTTCCTCCAGAGGAGTATTCCCTGCCCGCTCGCCAAGGCCGTTCACGGTCACATGGGCACACGAGGCTCCGTTCTTCAGTGCAGCCATCGTGTTGGTCAGGGCAAACCCGATGTCGTCGTGGCAGTGGATGGAGAGCGGGGCGATACGGGCCAGCGGCGGGATGAACTCTGCCACCTTCTCGGGTGTCAGGAGCCCCACCGTGTCGCAGAAGCAGAGCCGGTCTGCCCCCCGCCGGACACCTTCAGAAAAGATCTCCTGCAGGAACTGCTGATCGGCCCGCGATGCATCCTCTCCGGAGAGTTCTACGATGAGCCCCCGGCTTTTTGCATACTCAACGGCATCGTATGCCATTGCTGCCACCTGTTCCCGTGTCTTCTGCATCTTCTTTGCAATGTGCAGGTCGCTGACCGGTACGACAAGGTGGACGGAGTCTGCCCCGAGATCGGCAGCATAATCGATATCGCCGTGCAGGGCCCGGACGTACGTGCAGATCTCGGCAGGAAGCCCGGCACCGGCTATGAGGCGGATAGCCTCGCGCTCGCCATCAGATGCAGCAGCGGAACCGGCTTCGATGATATCGACACCTGCGGCCGCAAGTCTGGTCGCAATTTCGAGTTTCTGGTCCGGGTTTAACGATACTCCCGGGGTCTGTTCCCCGTCCCGTAACGTGGTATCTAAAAATCGCAGGTTATTGACAAATAAAGCACTCACTCATGGCATTCACCATGAATATTCGTTGGGAAGAAGAATATAAAAAAGATTCCTGCACCACATTTGGCGGATTTTAAAAAGGGAATAGGTAAATTTTGCATTGCATTGGAAAATCATCGGGCAAAAGCCTGATTTGGAAGAATTGGAAATAGTGACGGATTTTATAGTTATTAACTATGAAAAAAATGAGACGTGATTGAATTTAATCTTCACAATGGTTTTCTCATTACAAGATAGGTATTCCCAAACTCATCCGGGTATTTCTCAAATATTCCGGTCTGCCTTTTTAACCCCTCAATTACCATCAGAGCGCCCTCATCCTCTGCAAATTCCTTTTCGAGTCCTCCAAACTTCTCCCTCAATTTACCATAGAAACTTTCTTCCCATACTTGTGAAGGGAGCCTGAAGGATCCAACCAGTTTAAGCCCGGTATTCCGGACGATCTCAAATCCTTTATCTTCGGTCATCATTGCGGGATGGAATTCTGCGAAGAATTCCCGTGCCTCATCAGAGGGGGTCTCCGTAAACCAGAATATATCTGAGATCATTATGTACCCGCCCTGTTTTTGGAGTTTTTTCCAGTACCTGACGGCATTTTCGATGCCTATGATGGATGCACATCCTTCAGCCCAGATAATGTCAAAAGACTCATCGTTAAAGGGAAGATTGTCCATAGATGCACAGACCGTTTTAATTCTGTCGGAAAAACATTCGGCTGCAATTTTTTCATTCACCGCATCGAGAAAAGGCTGGTGTATATCTGTCGCTGTTATCCTGCAGGCCGGGCACAGGCGGGCAAGGGCCATCGTCTGTACGCCCGTCCCGCAACCAACATCAAGGATCTCACCACCTCTTTTTTGTGGTTCTTTAATGAGAGAAAATGCCTTTTTTGTGTGCTCATCATCCCCTGCACCCTGCCGGGGAAGCGATTCAAAAATCTTAAAAACCGGATTGATATCCATATATCATTTTAATTATAGTATTGCAATTAGTTTGTGGTCGTCGCGGCACAGCTACGCCTGTGCTCCCTGTACCGGTCTGTTTTGAGTTATTCTGATCTGAGTGAGGACCTGCGAAAAATTCCAGGAAGTACTAAGGTCAGGATATATCCTTTGGTAAAACAGTTGCTCTGCAGAAAATATCTGAAGAAATGCTGACGCTCTTGGGGGCTTTCGCTTACGCTCTGCCCCCGCCGCTGTGGCATCCCCCAATTGCGATGACGACGTATTACCTGTTTCCTAAAAACGAAAAAGCCTGCTCATTTTTTAATAGTACTGCAATTGAGGCCTCCGCACAGGCGCCCTACGGGGCGGCGGCAGGTATCCCAACGGGGGTATGGGGGCATCAGCCCCCATC
Source organism: Methanoregula sp. (assembly GCA_023228295.1). Lineage (GTDB taxonomy): Archaea > Halobacteriota > Methanomicrobia > Methanomicrobiales > Methanospirillaceae > Methanoregula. The sequence continues at coordinate 6,570 of JALOBP010000036.1, read as the reverse complement.
TTGGCGAAAGAGGTTTCTTCAAAGTACAATCGTTATCGCAGAGGTCCAATATCCAGAAAACCCAAAAATTTTTACTGGAGTCAAGGGGGTGCACCCCTTGGGCTGCTTCCCCCTTTGGGGGAGAGTGGGAGGCACCCTCCTTACATTATCAAAAGTCCCAATCGGCTATGGGCCAATATCCAGGTTTCCGGCGAAACATGTATCATCCAATTCTGGCATAATTCTGATAATCAGATACGTTGTTTCTTCCCATGTCCTTCCTTCCCTTCAGCCGGAAAGATCCAGGCAACACACAAGAGCCCTGCGACCAGATAACCGCCGAATGCCACGAGCTCGCACAAGCCGCCACCCGCGGGGAGCTCGGTGCAAAGATCGCAGAGCTCGTGCTCCGGCACTCCCCGGCAGATATCCAGCAGATGAAACTGAACTTTGGGAAAAAAGTGGAGGACTTAAGCCCCGAATACCGCGAGCGGCTCACGCAGAAAATCAACGAGCACCTGCTCGGCACCTTCCAGGCCATCCGGCTCCGGCGGCAGCAGGGAGTATTTGGTACAATGGAGGAACCGGTGACCCCGCTCCAGAAATCCTACTGGGAAATGGTTGCCGGCCAGTGCTCCGGAGGCGGCGGAGATAGCCGGATCCGCTTCCTTAATTACCTGCTTGCCGCGTTCTGCATGTTTGTCCTCGAGGAGCCGGGCCACCCGGTCGGCACCCCGTTTCCCGGTAATGACACCGTGCAGCTCATTGACGGGACCTATTACTGCCCGGTCCGGGAGAAGGCCGGGGATGTCGACTCCGCCCTCTGCCCGTTCTGCCCGGCACTCCAGACGCCGGCAATCGGTTACCTACGCCCACCCATTGGGGGCAGCGAGCACCGGAAGCAGGAGTTCATCGACAACTGTTACCGGTACCACAACTTTAATGGGTGAATTCTGAACCCGGCACAGATCCCAGGTTAACTCCCAAGAAAGCCGGCCCGCATCCGAAAATGCCGTGAGGCCGACGGAGAATTTATGTATTACCGCAGTGTCTATGTGTAATACGAGACTACGATAAAACAGACCTGTGCATAGTGTCTGACCCCCGGGGTTTGCTCATGAATACTACCCAGCTACTGGAAAAAAACCCGTCCCTGTACATTAACCGCGAACTGAGCTGGATCCGCTTCAACCGCCACGTACTTGACGAAGCACTTGATACTTCCCATCCATTGCTCGAACGGGTCAAGTTCCTTTCTATCTTTACCAACAACCTTGACGAGTTCTTCATGATCCGGGTTGCGGGCCTCCAGCGCCAGTTGTCCAAGGGAGTGCTCAAGGCCCCGCCGGATGGCATGACTCCCGCCCAGCAGCTCGATGGAATCCACCAGATGCTCCTGCCCGAACTTATTGCACAGGATGACTGCTGGCACAAAAATCTCATCCCGAAACTGGATGAAGCCGGCATTCATATGCACACCTATTCGGATCTTTCTGCCCCCCAGAAATCCGCCATGGATGAATTTTTTGCATGCGAGGTTTTCCCTGTCCTCATCCCGCTTGCTTTTGATAGTTCCCATCCTTTCCCGTTCATTTCGAATCTCTCGTTAAACCTTGCGATCATCGTTCGCGACCAGAATAAAAAAGAGTTCTTTGCCCGGGTCAAGGTTCCGACCCGGCTCTTCTCACGGCTTATCCGGATTCCTGATTCCGATGGATCTCTTAAAAAGGATGACAGCAGTGTTCATTTCATCTATCTTGAGGAGATCATAGCTGCACATCTCGATGCACTTTTTCCCGGTCTTGAAGTGGTGGCCTCGTTTCCGTTCCGCATCACGCGGGACGCAGATCTCGAAATTGAAGTGGATGAGGCGTCTGACCTGCTGACCACTGTTGAGGAGGTCATGGAACAGCGTGCCCGGGGAAAACCGGTGCGAATCGAAGTGGACTGTTCAATGCATGACGGCATTTGTCACATGCTTGAGAAGAAGCTTGGCATCAGTTCGTCAATGGTATACCGTGTCGGCCACCCGGTTGGTATGGCCGATCTCATGCAGTTGATGTCGCTTGACCGGCCAGATCTTAAAGACACTCCGTTCCTTCCGTCCGTTCCGGCAGACCTGGCAGAAGAAAAGGATATCTTCTCGGCAATCAACGGTCGCGATATTCTCCTCTACCAGCCTTATGACAGTTTCACGCCGGTCGTGAATTTTATCCGGCAGGCCGCCCATGATCCGGATGTGCTTGCCATCAAGATCACGCTTTATCGCGTGGGGACAAACTCGCCGATAGTCAATGCCCTGATGGAAGCCCGGGAGAATGGGAAGGCTGTAGCTGCATTGATCGAACTGAAAGCACGGTTTGATGAGGAGAACAATATCGGGTGGGCACGTACGCTGGAACGCCTGGGCGTCCATGTCGTGTACGGTGTTGTGGGCTTGAAAGTTCATGCCAAGCTCTGCATGGTGGTCCGGCGGGAAAAGGATGGGATCCGTCGCTATATGCATCTCGGGACCGGAAACTACAACTCAACCACTGCGCGTATCTATACCGATTTTGGGCTTTTCACCTGCGATAAGGAGATTGGCGAGGATATTGCAAACGTCTTCAATTTCCTGACCGGCTATGCACGGATCGAACACTACAAAAAACTTCTTGTTGCCCCGGTAACCCTGCGCAGGGGCATCCTTGAAAGGATTGAACGGGAGGTCGTGCGTCAGCGGGAGCATGGCGACGGGCACATCATCTTCAAGATGAATGCTCTCGTTGATCCTGAATGTATTACAGCGCTTTACATGGCATCCCAGGCCGGGGTAAAAATCAATCTGCAGGTCCGGGGTATCTGTTGCCTTCGTCCGGGGATTGCAGGAATCAGCGAGACAATACAGGTCACGGCAATTGTCGGCCGCTTTCTTGAACACGCCCGGATCTACTATTTCCGCAATGGGGGTGACGAAGAAGTCTTCCTCGGCAGCGCTGATCTCATGCCAAGGAACCTTGACAAGAGGGTAGAGATCCTGTTCCCGGTCCAGGATCCGTCTATACGTACCGCAATTACCCGCTCAATCCTCGCGGTGCAGCTTCACGATACGGTCAAGATACGTACCCTGGACCCGGATGGAACCTATTCCCGGCCCGTTCCCGGTTCATCTGAAGAGCCCCTGAATGCCCAGTCATGGATGGTCGAGCACCGCGGAAGCTGGCATGATGCAGCCCAATAATCCTCCTGTTGCGATCACCGGCCTTTGCTGGTTCATGCTCCGGCGCCTCCCCCCGCTAGTTGAGGCATTTGCCCGGGAAATTGATGGTGTACGGGCTTCTGAAGATATCGAATACATTCACCGGATGCGTGTTGCATCACGGCGTCTCCGGGCCGCACTCCCCCTTTTTTCCTCCTGCTTTTCACAAAAGCAGTACAATCGCTGGATGGTGGTAATTACCGGCATCACCCGGGCACTTGGGGAAGCTCGCGATGCCGATGTCCAGATCGCGTTTCTCCAGAAGTACCAGAAAAAACAGGTAACGGCATGGCAGAAGCATCACGGTGGGAATGGGCCGGAACCCCCGGCCGCTCCGGCCATCCGCTACCTTCTCATGGATCTCCGGAAGCGCCGCTCCCGGTACCAGCAGCAGATCATCTCGGAGCTCGATGCACTCGACAAAAGCAGGATCATTCCCGGCATGCGGGAAGCATTCTCTCTCCTGTCTGCCGGGCACCGGCGTATCCCGCGGCAGGAACTGGCCTATGGTATTCCCTCCCTTGCAGCGTACCGGATTGAGACCCGGCTTGCAACCCTGCTCTCGTATGAACCCTGGGTGAGCTCCCCGGACGCTGTGGCAGAGCACCATGCAACCCGGATCGCTGCAAAAAAATTACGGTACACTATGGAAATCTATGCTCCTGTATACCGTCTTGGGCTTGCAAAACCGCATGCAAGAGTTAAAAAGATCCAGGATATCCTTGGTGACCTGCACGATTGCGATGTCTGGATCGACCAGATCACCCGCCTTCTCCTGCGGGAGCGTAGCCATTTCCGGTCCGACAACCGCGAGAAACGCCCCGGGACGGGGACTCTCGCCAGCCTGAAAGTGTTCCTGCAGGACCGCGAGAATGAACGCATAATTCTTCATCGCCGTTTCAGGCATTACTGGGAATCCTTATTGCGCATCGGTATCTGGGATGAGCTCCGTACAACGCTTGTTCATCGACGGCGGAATCGTTTTATCCCGCTGGATAACCCGGATGCGGCGGAAATCCGTTCCGCTGTCAACGAATTCACCGCCCCTGCTCCGGAATACGATTCTCATGTCCGCCTCGTGACAAATCTCTCACTTATGTTATTTGACGGCATGCAACCGCTCCACGGCCTTGATTCCCGTGCCCGTCTCCTGCTCGAATGTACCGGGATGCTGCATGATGTTGGCTGGAGTGGCGGCCGGAAGAAACATCATATCCGGGGTGCAGATGCCATCCTTGCAGCAGAAACCCTCCCGTTCGATATTGGTGAGCGGGTTATCCTTGCGCTTGCTGTGTTCTCCCACCGAGGCCGGCGTTCACCGGAGGATTATCCCCTCTATTCCCTTCTCTCGCCGGAACAATGCAAAATTGCCCTCCAGCTTTCAGCCATCCTGCGCGCTGCAGAAGGTTTCGATCATCAACATCTTGGCCCGGTCCGTGAGATCCAGTGCGTTACCGGGAAAACCACTGTAGTCTGCACAATTGCTGTAACCGGCGAAGCAGCAGCAGAACCGGAGCCTGCCGGTAAACGGGCGGACCTTTTCTTCCGTGCCTTTGGGCGGGATCTGGTGGTACAGTGACTGCCTTGCAGTTTGGTCGTGACGGCCGGGTTGTGGCATTTATAGATATCGGGACCAATTCTGTTCGCCTCCTTGTTGTACGGCTTAACCCGAACCACTCTTACACGGTTCTCACCCGCCAGAAACAACAGGTGCGGCTTGGCGAGGGGGAATTCGAAGATGATGAGATCCGCGAGGAAGCGATCGGGCGACTGGTCATGGTCTGTAAAAAATTCCATGATCTTGCTATTACCTATAATGCGGAGGAATTCGTCAGTGTTGCCACTTCCGCTATGCGGGAAGCCTCTAACCAGCATGCAGTTCTCCATCTCTTACGTCAGGAAGCTCAGCTTGATGTGCGGGTTATCTCCGGGCAGGAAGAGGCCCGGCTTATCTATCTCGGTATTGCCAGCGGCACCCATCTCGAAGACCGTACGGCTTTCTTCATCGATATCGGGGGGGGCAGCACGGAAGTGGCTGTCGGCGGGGAGAAGAACTACCGCCACCTTCACAGTTTCCGTCTTGGCTCTATCAGGCTGGCCGGCCAGTATCTTGAAGGTGATCGCAACGGCCCGGTTACTCCCGGGCAGTACCGGAAGATCCAGGATCATGTGCGGGATGCCATTATCCGCTCGGTTTCAAAACTCAAAAAGGAGAAGATCGATTGTGCTATTGGGAGTTCCGGCACGATACTTAACCTTACAGAGATTGCCCAGAAGACCCTCCCCCAGTATGCTTCACCCGGCGAACCCGTATTAAGCCACCCGGAACTCCGCCGGGTTATTCACCTGCTCTCGTCCCTGCCGCTCGATCAACGTAAAAAAGTCCCCGGCATCAATCCTGAACGGGCGGATATCATCATACCCGGCGCAGCGATTCTTGACGTTTTTATGAAAGAACTTGGGATCCCCACTATTGCCACCACCACCCGCGGATTGCAGGATGGCCTTCTTGTCGATTATTTATCCCGGATGGACATGTTCCCGCTCCTTGGGGAGCTCTCGCCCCGCCAGCGCAGTGTCCTCCAGTTGGGCCGGTCCTGCGGGATCAACGAGTCTCATGCACGAACGGTAACTGCCCTTGTTCTCGAGCTATTTGATTCAGCAATGGGATTGTCCCTCCACTCGTACGGGGCAAAGGAGCGGGAACTTTTGGAATATGCCACATTTCTCCACGATATCGGGTCATTCATCTCCTATACCAACCACCATGCCCACTCGTATTATATTATCCGGAACTCAGAACTCCTCGGTTTTAATGAACAGGAGATCTCTTTTATGGCAAATATTGCCCGGTTCCATCGTAAAAAGGCACCCCGGAAAAACAATCCTGTCATGGATGAACTGGACAACCGGGAACGGGAAACACTTCGTGTCCTTGCCACCTTTGTCCGGTTCGGTGAGACCCTTGACCGGAGCCATACGGCCCTGATCCAGCATGTGCGGTTCAGTGCGGTAGACGATGAGTGTGTCCATCTCGAAGTCATTGCCCGGGGTGACTGTCAGCTGGAGATCTGGGGAATCGAGAGCGAGAAGAAGGCATTCGAGAAGATCTTCGGAAAAATCCTGGTTTTTGAAATTATTGATTCCCGGACGGGCGGGTAAATATCTGTCCGAACATGAATATTTTTATGAGTAGAGATCCCGTCATCTCTTTATTCTTTTCTTTTAGGTGATTCCTTAATTAGAGCCACCAGAACATTTTATGGTTATTTGAAAATCTATTGCAGAAACAATACGTCAGACGTTCTTGGTGGCTTCGGTTCCACCTCCGCCCCCGCCACTGTGGCATCTCC
>JALOBP010000130.1 GCA_023228295.1 Methanoregula sp. | reverse complement strand
AACGTCCCAACCCAGATCACGTGCCGCGGGAGGATCTTCTCAATAGCACAGGCAATCTGGTCGAAGCTGAATCCCTCGCAGACCGCCCCGTCCCCTTTCGCCTGCCCGATAACAAGGGTCAGGTCCGTAATCCCTGAACAGTGGCGGGCATACCGGGATGCACACATGCTTGTTGCCACATTTGTGCCGCTGTTGGCGTTATCAATAATGAGTAAGTCTTTTTCATGGCTGACAGACATCCTGCCCGGTAATGCCGTAAAGTCATTGAGAGGTGAGGGATCTGCATGAAGGAGCAGCGCGGCCGCGGCTGCGAGCATGAGGGGCATGCGGTATGGGGGGAGAGTAAATAGAGGATTTTTCAGGGTAAATTTTTCCCCATCGGTTTCGACCGTGCACTGCATGCCTTCGCAGTGGGCAATGTCTCCGACATGGATTGCATTTTCAAAACTGCAGGGAATCCCGTCTGCAACAAGGACACGTTTTGCATGCACCGCCGAGGCAATCTTTGTTTTAACTGCACATTTTTTTCCATTGGCAAACGTGTAATCTTCAGGAGAAGTGATGATCGCAAGGTCGCCTGCACCGGTAACGCCAAGGGATTCCTCTGCGATAAGCCAGCCCGGCATCCGGTTGGCATATTTTACCGCGGGCAGAACAGAGGCAGGCGTGATGCTCCGCTTCCAGAGAACCGTTTTGGTCGGGCAGGTATACGTCCCGGTAGAGGTATGCAGGACACCCTTTCCCAAAAGAATGTGGGCAAGGGCATGAGCGGTTGTAGTCTTTCCCCGTGCCCCGGTAATCTCTACCATAGGACTGGGAAGGTTATCAGCAAGCAGCTGGCGGACTGCCTCATGATGCGAGATAACGGGCGTACGCCGGTGAGCCCGCAACGGGTGGTCCGGGTCCAGGTGCACAGGTGCAACTATCAGGTCATAATCCCGGTTTTTGGCAGAGGATGCAAGGTCAGGCGTTGTGCCATGGTAGACATCAACTACATCGACCGTATACCCGGCGTCCCGATAGGCACTGCCGATCTCCATTCCGCCGTGGATTGTATCCAGTACCAGGATTTTCATAAAAAAAAATCAGAGATGGTTGAGCGCGGCAGTCGCGTTCTTTACCATCAGGTCGGCAAGCAGGGGATCACTGCCGATGGGGTCTGCATACAACAAGGGAATGCTCTTGCCATTCAGGGCAAAACTGCCTTTTTTTGAGCCTTCAGGAAGGCCGATCTCGCCGGGGATATCCTTCTCGATATGGACGCCCTTTGCAAGGAACAGGGGGACAACAATAAGGACTTCGATATCCTCCTTCTTAAATTCATTGAGAGATTCCTTGATCGTGGGGGTATTCAGGTTCATGAACCCGCATTTGACAATAAAATCTGCATTTTTTGTCTTGATTAGGGCTGAGGTCTTCTCGACGAGTTCCTGGTTGTAGGGCATTTTGCTTCCATGGCCTACGAGTAGCATTCCCTTCTTGCTCATGTGTTTAACTCCATTAGTATGTCTTTTGGCGTTTTTCTGATTATAAACCGCCGGATCTTTGTTGATTTCCCGTATGCTGAAAAACCAGCATATGAAAATACTACGTATGAAAATGTACCTGTAATCGTAATAACTTTCTTGTTTGATTGCGACGGGGTATTAATGCCATGGACGAAAATATTCCTTTTGATTTCATTAATGGTCCATGAGCGATGTAGTGCTGGAGCTGGGGCAAAAGAAGATTGGATACGTAAATCGGTATTACCGTAAAAAAGCTGCCTGACGAATACATGCCGGACCCTTCCCGCGGGATCACCAGAGCTTGCAATGATATGCAAAGGAATTTGTTCCATCACCAGCAACAGATATGAACTTATGATGGATGCATTCAAGCGCTTCGGGCTGCTCATCAACGATCGCGTAGTCAAGACACCGGTTGCACTCGCATCCATGGCGGGCATTGTCGATGCTGCGTATGTTCTCGAACGGCAGGAGCATATCGGCCTTGCATTTTTGGGAGGTTATCCGATCGATGCGCCAACGCTTGAAGCAGCACGCAAGGTGGCATCTGCCGGGGACCGGAAGGAGTTCCTCCCCGATAATCCGGTCGAAGAACTGCAGAAACAACTTGCCCTGCTGAAACCCACCCATGTCATCCCGGGCATAAACCTCCGTGGCAGCAGCCCGGCAGCTTTTGTGGCAATTGCAAAAGAACTGGGCGACAGTGTTGTCTATGAGATCGATGCCCATTGCCGCCAGCCGGCCATGGTTGCTGCCGGCTGCGGGGAGTATTACTTAAAAAACCCGGATAAACTCTGTGCGGTAATTCACGCTTTGAAAGACGAACAGGTCACAATCTCGGTCAAAATCCGGGCCGGTGTGGCCCAGGATGACCGGCTGCTTGCAATGGCCTGCTGGAAAGCCGGGGCAGATATCCTGCACGTGGACCTCATGGACTTCGGATCTGCAAAACTCCGCCAGATCCGGAACAGCTGCCCGCTCATGCTCATTGCCAACAACTCCATTAATACCTTCGACCGCATGCGGGAGATGCTTACCCACGGGGCTGATCTCGTCTCGCTCGCCCGCAGCGCCGATGAGCGGACACTTGCCGGCCTGGATGCAGCCATCACCCGGTATGCCGATGAGGAAGGCTGGTTCAATTCACCCAAGCAGCTCTGCCGTGGCGGCGACATACGGTCGCTCGCCTTCTGCTGTATGCCGGTCAAGGAATGCCCGCTCATCCCCACCCTGACCCGCATAGGCCTGCCCCGCGATGACTACATCCGCATGAAACAGGGTGCAGTCGCCGGTACTCCCCTGGAAGGAGGCAAGCAGACCTGTTTTGGCAGCCTTGCATGGTGCTGCAAGACGTCGTCGCCATGCATGTTCAGGGACGCAACCCTGAAAACCAGCGGTATTTCGAAGAAAGAGTATATGCGGCTCAAACGCGATCTATCAGATACGATAATGAGCCAGGTGTTTCATGACCTGCCTTCAGATGAGCAATGTTGAACGGGCGCAACTGGCCATGATGCTGGAGGTCTGCGCTTATCCCAAGCCGGGAAACGTGGACCGCTGTCATGACTACCCGGAAACCCGCCTCGAACATTTCCTTGCATCCACGATCTTTGCCCGATCTGCCCTTGAAGAGGCCGATCGCCGGCAGGGCCGGATCGGGGAGATCATCAAGCATGCCGTGCGCGATACCAATTGCCACGATGGCGGAAATACCCATTTTGGCGCATTTATTCTTCTCATCCCCCTGATTTACGGCAACGGGATCCCGGGTGCAATGGCTGCCATTGCACAGACAGAAAGCTCGGATGCCGTGGCATTTTACAAGGCATTTGCCATGACGGCCGTGAAGATGAACGCGACCGATGAACTGGATGTCAACGACCCCCACACCCTCACCCTGATCCGCGAGCGCGACATGAATCTCCTCGATATCATGCAGCACTCTGCCCCGCACGACATGGTAGCCCGCGAACTGGTCATGGGGTTCCCCCTCACCCGACGCGGTGCGGACCTGTTAAAAGAGATGGGATCAGGCCGCAGGTCCATTGCCGCGACATTTCTCACCCTGCTCGCAACCGAGCCGGATACGTTCATCATCAAGAAACACGGCATTGAGACTGCCAGGGAGACCATGGCCAGGGCCCGGGAGGTTCTTGACGGGAAACGTTCGGCAGAAAGCTTCGATGCCGAGCTCATTGAGCGGGACATCAACCCGGGCTCAATTGCGGATATCACCCTTGCTGCGATCTACCTTGCACTCGGGGAGGGGTGGTCATGGGACTCCTGAAGGGTGGCATCAACGAGATAATTGCAACAACGGCCGGCAATGCCGCACCGATAGGGATCCATTACCGGGATGGCAGGGCCGGCATGGTCCTCTTCTGTGGGAGCCATACCGCAGAAAATGTTGAGCGGGACGGCTGGATAGTGGCAAATTTCATCCATGATCCGGTCCTGTACGTGCAGACCGCATTTTCCGACCTGCCGGTGGAGATGTTTGCCGATGAACCAGTCGATGGAAGGACCATGCAGCGGTTGCAGGGCGCAGATGCATGGGCGGCATTTTCTGCCGAAGTTGAACGGAAGACCAGCGAAGCGATGATGGTCCGGCTCACCCCGGTTAAAGAGGTCATCAGGGAAGTCAGGCTGCACCCGGTCAACCGGGGATTCAACAGCATCATCGACGCAACGGTTCATGCAACACGGCTGAAGATCAGCCGGGACCCCGGACTGAAAAAAATGATCGACTATCATGCCGGGATCGTGCGCAAGTGCGGCGGCAGGCGCGAGCTCGAGGCACTTGAGCTACTCCTGAAATACTGTGAGTGACAAAAAAACAACCGGAGTATCTTGGGGCTCTCATCCAAAAGAAAGATTAAAAATTAAAGGTAATGTACTATTTCTGCCCCTGAATCCAGGAAGGATTCACGGAGTGAAAAAAGGGAAAAACTGCATGTCCAGAATCTAATGTGAAAAAGTACATTCGCTTTGGACCGGAAAACACTGACGCTCCAGTGGCTTCGCCCCGCTGCTATGGCGCCCGTTTGCGATAGTGCTGTATTACCTGAATCGGGATTTTAGGTACTAGAGAGGAATCGCATATGCCCCCGCGCCCAATGGGAGCTGAGCTGGAACGAGGGGGGGGGGGCGGACGATTGTCAGAGTTGGAGGTCAGGGGCTGGATTGGCACGTTACCCAAAATTAATTGCTTCCGGACCGGGGTATAATATTTTCATGCCGGACAACGGGATTGTCTTATCGGTTCCCGGTACGAAAAATTCAGTTCATCCCGCAAAGTTAATCGGAAAGGCAATCGTTTTCGCCCATAAATTCCATACTTTAATAAATGAAGATCACCACTCATCAATAAAGAACAATATTCAATATGTCCTGATTATCACGCTGGTGCCCTTGTGACAATGCGACCATTCACCCGGAAAAAGCAATTATTGTTTGACATCGGCATTATCGGGAGCCTCTGTGCCGCAATTCTCGTCACCGGGTTCAGCCTGTCATCCGGCATCTACGATGTCTTCCCGTACTTTTACCTCATCCCCATCATCCTGATTGCGTTTTCCCGCCCCAACCTGAGTATTTACGGAACGGTTGTTATCGGCTGGATCTATCTTGCCCTCATCTTCATTATCGGTCTTCCGGACGGACGGCACTATGCGGTCGCAACGATCTGGTTCTATATCTTTGTCTCACTCGGGGTCCTGATATCAACCTATTCCCAGTACTACCGCAAGGAAGGCGAAAAGAGCTGCGGGGCATATTATAACTCACAGGCCGGGGTGTTCAGTTACGACAAAGATACCCTCAGGATCCGTGATGCCAACCGTAAATTTGCCATGATGATACATTATGAGTGCGACGACCTGATGGAATGCTCACTGCCCGATCTCATCCCCAACAATGAGGAGCGGGAGCGGTTTATCAACAAAGTCAGGGACCTGCGGCGGGTCGGCGATATCGAAGTGGAGTTCCGGGCATTTGACGGCAGTACGCGATGGGCACTGGTCTCGGCTCAGGAAAGGAATGAACCCGGGGTTATCTGTACCGTTGTGGATATTACCGAGAACAAACTCTCACGGGAGGCCCTGACGCAGGCAAACAAGAAGCTCAATCTTCTCAATAATGTTACCCGCCATGATATCCTCAACCAGCTGACCGTCCTTATCGGGTATATCGAGATGTCACGACAGGATGTCAAGGACCCGCAGGTGCTTGAGTTTCTCGCAAAGGAGCGCAATGCTGCCGATATCATCAAGGACCAGATCCTCTTCACCAAGGATTACCAGAACATAGGTGTCCATTCACCCCAGTGGCACAACATTGCCGAAACAGTATCGCTCGCCTCTGCCAGTATTGATCCCAGCCGAATCCACATCACTGTCGATCTTCCCCCGATCGAGATCTATGCAGATCCACTCCTGGAAAAGGTCTTTTTTAACCTCATTGAGAATTCTATCAGGCATGGCGAGCATGTGACTGAAGTTACAATACGGTCTGAATATGCGGGTGAAGATCTCCATATCATTATAGAGGATAACGGGGCAGGGGTACCGGAGAAAGAAAAGGAGAAGATTTTCCGGAGGGAATTTTTCAAGAACACCGGGTTTGGCCTCTTCCTTTCCCGGGAGATCCTCGCCATCACCAATCTGGCAATCCACGAGACCGGGACGCCAGGTAAATGCGCCCGGTTTATCATTACCATCCCCCGTTCGGGATACCACGATGCGATGCAGGATCCTGTACCATAACCGGCAGACTAACGCCGGTCCTGCATACTATCATAAAAAAGAGGAAGCTGCGGGATCAGCAGACCCGGGGGACGGGATCACCAATGGGCGGTTCAATAAATCGTTCGCCGCCAATTGCAGTCTCCATGATGACATGAGAACCCGCA
>JALOBP010000129.1 GCA_023228295.1 Methanoregula sp. | reverse complement strand
ATCTCCTGCCCGATCATCACCGAAGCAGCAGGGCTCGGTATTGTAACCGGCGGCCTTGTTGTCTTTGTCCTGCTCTTCGTCAGCTCGCTCGTCCTCGGCCGGCTCTGGTGCGGGTACCTCTGCCCTTCAGGCGGCCTGCAGGAGGCCTGCAACCTCGTCTTCCGCTGGCCGCTCCGGACCCGGAAAGCCGACTGGCTGAAATATCTCATCTTCCTTGGCATCTTCGGGGGCATCGGGTACGCAATCTGGTCGGCCGGGGGGTTATCGACAATCGACCTGATGTACCGGACAGAGAATGGCATCTCGATCCTTGCAGCAGGAGGCGTTGCCGCATTTCTTGGTCCGGTTATCATCATCCTCATCTTCACGCTCGTCTTCGGGAAACGCGGCTTCTGCCACACGTTCTGCCCGATTGCACCGATGCTCATGATCGGCCGGAAGATCCAAAACCTGTTCCGCTGGCCGGCGCTCGGTCTTGCTGCTGATCCTGACCATTGCATTAATTGCGGAGCATGTTCGGCAGGATGCTCCATGAGCCTTGACGTGAACGCGATGGTCCGGGAGGGGCAGATGGGACAGACTGAGTGCATCCTCTGCGGCAACTGTGCCGACACCTGCCCGAAGGGGGCAATCCAATATTCCTGGAAGGGGTGATGAAAATGGAGACAAAGAAGATTCTGGTCATTATGGGGAGCCCCCGGAAAGGCAGCACGTTCCGGGCATGTGAAGAGCTCCGCGGGATCCTGGAGCAGGAATTCCCGGTCGAATTCGAATACCTGTGGCTGAAGGATGTAAACCTGCAGCCCTGCAAAGGCTGCCTTGCCTGTTTCTCCCAGGGAGAGGACCGGTGTCCCAACCGCGACGATGCCCCGCTCATCGAACAGAAGATGCACGTTGCAGACGGGGTGGTCTTTGCCACCCCCGTGTACGGGATGAACGTGTCCGGCCAGATGAAGACCTTCATCGACCGCTTCAGCTACATCTTCCACCGGCCCCGGTTCTTTGACAAAAAAGCCCTCCTCCTCACAACCGCCGGCGTGCTCGGCAACGAAGATGTCCTGAAGTATCTCGACACGGTAGCCCGGATCTGGGGATTCGAGATCGCGGGAACCACAGGGATCCTGACCGCGACGCCCCTGCCACAATACCGGATCGATGAAAACCGGAAGGTGATCGCCAGTGCCGCAGGGGAATTTGCCGCTGCCCTCCGGCGCCCGGTGCGGAGGAGCCCGGGCCTGTATGACGTGATGATCTTCCGCGGGCAGCGGGCAGCGTTTGCGCAGCTGGAGGACGTGTCTCCTGCCGATTTCCGGTACTGGAAGGCGAAGGGCTGGCTTGACGGGCGCGTGAAATATTTCGTTGATGTCCCGGTCAATCCCCTGTATCATGCAATCGGGATGGTTGTTGAATGGTTCTCAAAACGGGAGGTCCAAAAGGACCTTGAGCTGGGGCCCGGGGAGATGTCATGAAGACTGTAATTTATTATTTCACCGGCACCGGCAACACGCTTGCCGTTGCCCGCGACCTTGCTGAAGAACTGGGCGACACGACCCTTATCCCCCTCCGGCAGGCGATCTATTATGGCGGTTTTGCCCCGGATGCGGATGCGATCGGGATCGCGTTTCCGGTCCATTTCCTGATCATGCCGGCCATAGTCCGGCAGTTTGTCTTCAGTATCCTGTTCTCCGGCAGCCCGTACATCTTCGGCCTTGCCACCTGCGGGGAGCGGCCCGGCGGAGCGCTCTTCCGCTTACAGGAACTCCTTTCAGAGAAGGGATACACCCTCTCGGCCGGCTATTCCCTCGTGATGCCGGAGAACTACATCGGCCCTGTTGACCTGATGGGGGATGCACCCTGCCGCGAAGAGAAATTTGTAAAAGCAAAAAGCCGCATCCCGGCAATCGCTGCTGCAATCCGCGAACAGCGGGTATCTGTTCCTGAAGGCAACAATTCCGTGCTGCTGAAGATTGGAGGTCGTATAACCTGCTCTTTAGCAACATCCATGTACAACACTCCCGGCCGCCTCCACGCAACCTCGGCATGTAACCAGTGCGGTACCTGCGCCCGGATCTGCCCGACCCGGAACATCACGGTAGCAAAGGACGGGGTCAGCTGGGGAAGCGACTGCACCCAATGTTATGCCTGCATCCACTGGTGCCCGGAAGAAGCGGTCGATATCGGCGGCAGGACTGCCGGGAAACCCCGGTACCACCACCCGGACGTGAACGTGCGGGACATGCTCATCCAGCGGGGTGAGCCGAAATGAACGGCACCGGCCGGCGCATCCTTGATGAGGTCTCGGACCGGATCATCGCCATCACATCCGGAAAAGTGGTCCTTGCTGCACTGGCTGCGTTTGCGGTTATCGCCACGCTGATTAATGGCCGGCCGTTCGGTGTCTGGCAGCTGAAGGAGATCACCGGTGGAGTCGGCATCCTCGATATGGAGACCCTCTACACCCCGGAGCAGGCATACGCTCTTCTGTCCGCGATGGGGGAGGCCGGGCGGGCGTTTGACTTAACCCACATCGTGCCGCTCGACATGTTCTTCCCGTTCGTGTACACGCTCTTCTACGCGGTCACGATCACGTGGCTCCTGCACCGGTGGCTTCCTGCGGGGAGCCGGTGGCACCGGCTCAACGTGGTCCCGCTCATCGGGGGTATTGCCGATTATTGCGAAAATTTCGGGATCATCACCCTGCTCCTTTCGTGGCCCTCACCGCTTTTGGAGATTGCCCGGTTCACCATGGCGATGGGACTGGTCAAGTTCACGTTCGACATCCTGGCCATGCTCATCCTTGTCGGGGCACTCCTCGGGTGGGGAGTGAGCGTTATGCGGAATCGTTCCAGCAGGAGTACTGCTGCATAGCCAGCTTGTACAGGAGATTTTTCATGGAAGACAAGCCTCGCCAGTACCGCGAAACGTTCGATGCCACGATAGGGGAGACGATCAGCCAGGCAGTCCGGATAATCGCCTCCGACCCGGCGCTCGTCATTCCCGGCACGGTCATCCTGCACCACCAGAGGAAGGCAGCAGCGGTACGGAAGCAGCACGAGCAGGAAGGGCTCATCGTCCCGCCGGTCATGATCGCGAGCATCACCTCGCGGTGCAACCTTGCCTGCGCCGGCTGCTACATGCACGGCCGGGGGGAGAAGCCTGCGGAGGAGCTGAGCCCGGCTGTCCTTGCGTCCGTTGTCGATCAGGCTGCGGAGCTTGGTGTTTCGATCATGGTCATTGCGGGTGGCGAACCGCTTGTCCGGCAGGAAGAGATCCTTGCCCTTGCAAAGACACATCCCGCCATCCTCTTTGCGGTATTTACCAACGGTCTCCTGATCGATGACGGGACCGCGGAGAAGATTGCAGGATGCCGGAACATCGTGCCGGTCATCAGTTTTGAAGGATTCCGCGAGGACACCGATACGCGGCGGGGACGCGGGGTTTATGACCGGCTGCTCTCCGTCTGCGACCGGCTCAGGAGACGGAATGTCTTCTTCGGCTGCTCGGTCACGACAACGCGGGAGAATTTTTCCCGTGTTTCCGGTGATGCATTCATCCGGCAGATGCTGCATTGTGGTGCCCGGGCCTTCGCGTTCGTCGAGTACGTTCCCATGGCGCCCGGCACAGAGAACCTGGTCCTGACCCATGAGCAAAAAAAAGTACTGCAGGCCGTGCTTGCGGAGTATAACCGGAAGTTCCCCGCCCTCTTCCTCGGCTTTCCCGGTGATGAGGAGTATTACGGGGGTTGCCTTGCAGCAGGCCGGGGCTTTGTGCATGTCAGCCCGTCCGGGGACCTCGAGCCCTGCCCCGCGGCCCCGTACTCTGATGCGAACCTTGCGGCCGTGCCGCTTGAAAAGGCACTGCAGTCCCGGCTGCTTGCCCGCTTACGCGAAGAGCCGGAGATCCTCTCGGAAACGGAAGGGGGCTGCGCCCTCCGGGCGAACCGGGCATGGGTGCAGGATCTCGTGGGCCGGGAATAATTTATCCGATCGGTTTTTATTACACTCGGGAAACGACCAGAAAAAAAGGTGACGTTCTTATGGCCCAAAGCCCCCCCACGATGGTACCCCCGTTACGATACCTGCGTATTACCGGTATCTTAAACCGAAAAATCCTGTTAAATTATGGATGAACTGGTAATTGAGGCCGCTGCACAGGCGCCCCACGGGACGGCAGTTCCTCTTTTTATTGGAGGGTATGGGGGCTCTGCCCCATCGTAGCACCAGAAAATTTCCCCAGTACAGTTTTTTCACGATCACCAGTTGAGTTCCGGAATGCCTTTTTTCCTGAACGTGGCGTTTATCTCATCCCGCAACTCGGTGACACGCTGCTCATTGGCTTTGGTAGTGACATCGATCTGCCGGATCACTGCCTGGTCCTCAATGTAACCGGTATCTTCCGGCATGGACGTACCTTCAGGCTCCTGCAGGATATCGATGATCCGCCGGTCGATCGATATGCGGCGGGAGAGTTTTGCCAGTTCGCAGAATTTCTCCTTGTCGACACCGGCCTTTGTGGCAATTACCAGTGTTTCTTTTAATTTCTGCTGCCGCTCAAGAGTATTCTCAATTGCCGTGTAAAGGTCGCTTGGCAGGAACGGTTTTGTCAGGTAATCGTCTATGCAGATATGATACTGTTTCGCCGCTTCCGCAGTGAGCCGTTTCCCGGTAAGCATGAGGACCGGGATTGTTTTCAACGACGGGTCTTTCTTGATCTGCTCAAGGGTCTGCCACCCGTTCATCGGCTCCATGAGTACATCGAGGAGTATCAGGTCGGGAGTCTTGTTCCTGATAATCCCCAGACATTCCTTCCCGCTTGACGCACTCATGGTGATGAAGCCTTTCTTATTCAGGAGCATGCGGATGACCTGGACGATATCCGGATCATCATCGACAACGAGCACAATTTTCTGTTGCGGGACTTCCACTGGTGTCCCGCGCCGGACCGTCCAGATTACAAGACCTGCCGCGAGAAGAACCGACCCAGACAGTATTGTGGCAAGGAGCAGGTTCCGTGAGGTATCCGGTATCGCAGATTTTGGCGCGGGTACCTTTGCCATGCAATCCGGATCCGCGGAATAATCCAGGCAGAACGCGGCAACCGGTTCATTGAGATCTGTGGTCAGAAGCGTGCTGCCGTCCCGTGAATCGGAGATGCTGAATGTCTGCATGTCATGGAGGTAAGGGATGGTAATGGTTATCGAGCCGGAAGATGGCCGCTCGGTATACCCGATGATACCCGTCTCGTCCGATGAGGTCAGGATGTCCCCGCGTGCCACACCCGGATCTGCAAACGAGAATGCTTTCAGTTCTTTCCCGCCGGAATCAAGGATGATCCCTTTCAGGTCGCCGCTCCGTATGTTGAGATTGGGCGCTTTGCCGTACTTCACTTCCATGGAAGTGAGTGAATAGCCATTCTGCCCGTAGTCCAGGTGAACCTGCAGGATCTTTTCATAATCCGGGACAGGCTGCAGAGCAGCAACAGGGGTATCTGCAATGACCGCAAGGATGAGGAAAATGCCAAGAACCGCTGTCCATCTCATGAGTTACCCGCTCCGGCCTGTGAAAGGACATAGTTTATCCGCTGTGTTGCAGCATCGCCGAACCTGCCACCATACCCGTTTGCCATGATATCCGGCATCGGGTCCCACTGCCAGTAATTCTGGATACAGGACGAGGATGATTGCGCGGAACTTTTCTTCTGGATCTGGCGGCACTGGGCCGGATCGCGGCCGGAGGATTGTGCATCTGCCCGGCAGGATTCGGGCGAGGTCCAGACATTCGGGTAGGGATTGTTCTGGTAGTAGTAGGTTGTACCGCAATAGGTATCGATGAGCTCGAATACTGCGTGTCCTGTCTCGTGACGGAATAACGCCAGCTTGTCTGCCGGGGCCTTCATCAGCTTGCGTCCCGGTCCATAGTCCTGGTAGCATCCGGTTGGCTGGCAGGTTGAATCCGCATAGATCCCATAATATTGCGGATACACGATAACCGTAACGTCACTGGACGGGACATTCTCCCAGTAACTTTCGGGAACCGACCCGGCGCAGCCGGAGAAGGCATCGGCCGGGGCTGAAGGGTCGTAATAATAATAGAAATTGAATGCGTCCCGGTAATCACCAGGCAGGTATCCGGACGGGGAGGTGACGTCTTCAAGGTCCAGGTACGTGTTGCTGATAATTTTCTCCACATCTTCCCGGAACCGGGTCTCGTTCGTCATGTAGACCGGAGTCGACACCTTGGTATGTTCCTTGCAGTTGTAGGATGTCGATGACGGGTAAAAAATGATATTGGCTGCATCAGGGTTTGCCCCCTCAGGGCCCAGGGAGACCAGTGCTCCCTTCGAGAGTGTGATCGCAACCGATGACTGGGACGGGTAGCTGAACTTCCGGGTGGTTTCCGTATAACCGGGCCGGGTCACCCGCACCGTATGGCT
>JALOBP010000035.1 GCA_023228295.1 Methanoregula sp. | reverse complement strand
GGATTGGGGTAATATCAGAAACGTGCTTGCTGAAGGCAATCGAAAACGGATCCGCCAGTTGTTCGGTGCGTATTCTTATCCGTCATTGTCGTCGAAAAATTTTGCGATAAGTTAGCGCATATTGGGGTGGCCCCCCATCGCTCGCAGATACCCGACATTTTTTTAAAAAGAATTAAAAAAAAACGCACCGGCCAGATACCGATTACTCCTTTTTGGGACCCTTGAGGTGCGGAAACACTGTAGCGAGAGCCGCGATAGCTGCAGTAAATACACCGATGATTGCAACGATAATATTCGAATTATTCAGCAGACCCGGTTCTTCAGTCGCCGTCGGCTCTACCGTGACAACCGTGACGATGACAGGGGCCGCTGTCGGGGCTGCCGTGACCTGGTTCAACGGGATGAGCGTTCCGAATGCATGTGCTGTCTGGCCAGCAACGACATAGAGACTCCCCTCGTAATCATAGTACCCGCTCTGGGTCAGCCGGATAATGTGGTTCCCCTGCGAGATACCGGTAAGATTTGACGGTGTTGTACCATAATAAATACCATCAATCAGGATGCTGGCACCCAGCGGAGAGGAGTACACAACAACATCACCTGCTATGGCCGCAGGGGCAGATGTCGGGATGTTGCTGACGGGAACCGTCGTAATTTGAGATATGGTTGTTGTTTGTACTGGTAGCTGCGTGGTTACGACGGATGTTGCTGTCGCCGTTACGGTCTCTGCAGTTGTAGTGGCGGGTACTACCGGCAGCAGCCGGGTGATGAGCCGGTCGAGAATCGTGTCGGCAACCGTTTCAGTCATGTATGACGGAACTGGAATGGTGGTCCATTCGATCACGTATCCCTTCCCGTACTTCTTATAAATGAGTGCGGGCATGCCGGTGTCATAATCCAGGACTATCACTGCCCCGCTCCTGGCCACAACCTGCTCTTTATCCGGAGCCGCACCTGTTAATGAAAACGGTGCCTGTAACCCATCAAAGATCTCCTTTGATGCAGCTGAAGACGGATCGGTGATTTGCAGGTTTTGTCCCCCCGGGGAACTACCCCCGTTCGTGGCTGGCAGGCTTGCGTCAAAGAGGCGGTTGCAGGGATATGTTATGATGAGGATCTTCCCTTCGGCCACGGCCGTTTCAAGTTTTGCCGCGGTAGATGGTGTGAATGTATCTACCCCCCCGATAATGATGACATCGACAGATGGCTGGGTAAACAGGTCTACTGCGTTGTCAAGATCTGAACCCGGGGATCCCGGCATAGAGTGAACAACCGTAACCGTATCCTGGTGGAGGTCCGGATTGAACCCGGCATTCGTGCCGTACATGGCCACGGTGTAGGCACTTGCCGGCAGAACGATAATCAGCAGTGCCAGAAATACTGTAATCGGTATGGTATAGGATCCCTTTCCGCAGAACATTCGTCTCTCCCGTTTTCCAGATCAAATCTGGTATGTTACAAATATGTACGTTGTCCCTGTGCGTAATAAATCCGTATTGGCCCGGTCCTCTGATCTGCCCAAATAACTTCAGGAATTCCGGGCACATAAGGCAGCGCGGACATGGACAAATGATAGTTTGAGCCGGTTATGAGAAACCATATAAAAGGAACCAGATGGACCCGGCGGGATTTGAACCCGCGGCCTCTACGTTGCGAACGTAGCGATCTACCCCTGATCTACGAGCCCGCTGCTGGTGTGGATTATAGATTTCGAGCCGATGGAATATAGTTGTTGGTGTCCCTCATCGGATGGGAAAAAAAGGATTATTTTTTAAAGAATAATTTCGATATCGAGTTTCTCTGCAAGTTCCTTGTACCTGTTCCTGATGGTGACTTCCGTGACGCCGGCAACTTCAGCCACTTCACGCTGGGTGCGGCGCTCTCCTCCAAGGATGGAGGAGATGTAGATAGCCGCTGCCGCAACACCGGTCGGGCCCCTGCCGCTTGTCAGTTCCCGCTCTCCAGCCTGCCTTAAGATCTCAACCGCACGGCTCTGGACCTCGCCCTTGAGGGTGAGGCCGGAGCAGAACCGGGGCACGTAGTCGATCGGGGAGGTTGGGAGGAGCTTTAAGCCGAGTTCACGGGAGATGAACCGGTATGTTCTGCCAATCTCCTTTCTTGAGACACGGGATACTTCTGCAATCTCATCGAGCGTACGGGGCACGCTGCACTGCCGGCAGGCTGCATAGAGCGCTGCTGCAGCTACGCCTTCGATACTCCGGCCGCGGATGAGGTTCTTGTCGACTGCATCACGGTACACGACTGCAGCGGTCTCACGGACGTTCCGCGGGAGACCCAGTGCGGAGGCCATCCGGTCCAGTTCCGAAAGTGCGAATGCGAGGTTCCGCTCGGTTGCATTGCTGACCCGGATACGGCGCTGCCACTTGCGGAGACGGTAGAGCTGGGCACGGTTCTTGGAGGAGATGGCCCGGCCATAGGAGTCCCGGTTGCGCCAGTCGATCATGGTCGAGAGACCCTTGTCGTGGATCGTGAAGGTCATCGGTGCACCGACACGGGACCGCTTCATCCGCTGGTCGTGGTCAAACGCACGCCACTCGGGGCCACGGTCGATAAAATCGTCATCGATGACAAGCCCGCAGCTCTGGCAGACCAGTTCTGCCCGCTCGTAATCGTGGACGAGCTGCCTGCCGCCACACTCGGGACAGACGGTCTCAGTGTGGCTCTCGGCCTTTTTTTCCTGCTCTTTTTGTTTTGTCCGGGCCTTGAGCGCCTCACGCTCAGACTGGAGAACTTTTAATTTTTCAACTTCCTGCATCCACAATCACCTGTTGGAATTTGTAGTATCCCGCGCTGTTTTCATTATCTGGCAAAGAGTTTTTCGTTGGGCTGGACCATGCATTTTTCCCGGCAGAGTACCGCGGCATAGGGTGCTTTCACATTACCGAAGAGGTCCAGTATTTTCCCAACCGGCTTCATCCTGCGGTCGGTGACCTCGCTGTACAATGGGGGGAGCTGGGCGGGATCGCATTGGATGATGAGCATCCGATCGCCAACAGTGCTCATCGCTCGACCAACAACTTTCACACAGAACCTCGGGTATACAATGGTGGTACTAAAATTTTTTAGTAATCTATATATGTGTGCTTCTACCGTATTTAAATGTTGCGTGAAAGTATAAATAGAAATTTCAGGATCTTAAGAATCGGTCGATATTTAAAGATAGAACCTCTTTACACTCAGCATCGGTCAATCCGGCTCCTTTGGCCACGAGAAATTTCGCGCGCTTATCCAGGATATCATGGGGTGCATGCGCATCCGAATCGACAACGAGCCGGCAGCCGGCCTGATGGGCAATCCGTGCTACATGGCCGTTGGTGCGGTTGTGCCCTCCCCGGGATGTGATCTCAAGGGCAATCCCGTTCTCCTCCGCAAGCCTGGCATCCCGAAGGGTGACAAGTCCCGGGTGGGCGAGCACGTTCACGTGTTTGCAGGAACAGGCTGCATGATTCGTTCCCTCCGCCACCGGCTCGACCGGTGTCTCTCCATGGACTACTACGATATCCGCCCCGGAGGATTTGGCAGATTTTGCCAGTCCGGCAATCTGGGCTGGAGGAACATGGGTGATCTCCACGCCACAGAGAAGACGAACTCCGTACAACTTCGCTGATTCCCGTACGCGGGCCAGGGTGGCAAGCACGGATCCGGCATTGGAGAGATCCACATGGTCGGTGATGGCGACCGTGGTATACCCGGCAACGGCCATCCGCCGGATAAGCTCGGTGGGGAGCATCTCCCCATCGGAGAGAATAGAGTGGGTGTGCAGGTCGTACATGCCACTCACCGCCGCACTTCCAGTTTCTGGGCTACTTTTCGCATGAGGCTCAGTTTGCTCTCATTCCATTCGGCAACAACGCGGCCCTCGCGGCGTGCCCAGTGGGCCGGGTGGTGGTGCTCTTCTACCCGGTAAACTACACCAATCTTTTTTAAGGCGCGCTCAAGGTCCGTGAGTACCGGCCCCTTCGTACCTATGCTGCATGGAACCTTCCTGCCCTCTGCCCGCGTATATGCCGCATTGAAGTAGCAGGGATACAGTATACACTCGCCTTCTGCCATTGCAGGATCGTTTGTGGGTCAAGGTATAAACAGTGTACGCTCCTACCTTGTTGCATGCATCACATCGACGTCAGGCTGGAGAAGGATGTCTACGACGCCAACAACACCCTTGCTGACGAGAATGCCCGGCACCTGAAAGCCCATGGCGTGCGGGGCTTCGACCTGCTCGGAGCGATCGGATCGGGCAAGACAGCACTCATCGAGCGCCTTGTCCCGCTCCTTGAGAAGAAAGGCCTCAGAGCCGGCGCAATCGCCGGCGATGTATATGGTGACGATGACTTCAAGCGGATTATCGCAACCGGCATCCCCGCGTTCAATGCCAACACCGGCAAGGAGTGCCACCTGGATGCGCACCTGGTCGAACACGCCATCGATCACCTCCCGCTCGATGAGATCGATATCCTCTTTATCGAGAATGTCGGGAATATGGTCTGCCCGACCGACTTCCGGCTCGGGGCTGAAAAACGGATCGTGGTCATCAGTTCTACTGAAGGCGACGACGTGGTCAACAAGCACCCGATGATGTTCCGTGACTGTAACATCGGGGTCATCAACAAGGTCGACCTTGCGCCGCTCGTGGGCGCAAACATCGACCGCATGCAGAAGGATATCGCCCGCTACAACCCGGGGATGCCGGTATTCCGGACAAACCTGAAGACCGGTGACGGGGTTGCGGCGCTGCTTGATGCAATCCTTTCCTAACGCCCCTCCCATTTTTCGGGATCAGGTAGTACTATAAATAACGCAGAAGTCAATATATAGAGCACCATCTTCGGGACAGCGTCCCGGGGAAATACCAGTGAGTGTGACATCATGCAGTGGCAGGGAGAATCCGTAAGAAAAGTAACCGGTGGCAGACGCCGCCCGGCAGCGATGAAACGCAGAGCAGAGATCGGTCGTGCACCGGCAGACACCCATATCGGTGAAGAACGAGCGCGTGTCATCCGCACGTTCGGTGGCAACGAGAAAGTTCGTGCGCTTCGCGCCAATGTCGCCAACGTGACCAACCCGAAGACCGGCGATACGAAAAAAGCGAAGATCGAGACGGTTGAAAAGAACACCGCCAACCCGAACTATGTCCGGCGGAACCTGCTCACGAAAGGCGCAGTAATCAAGACCGAGCTCGGATCAGCCCGGATCACCAGTCGCCCCGGTCAGGATGGCGTTATCAACGCACTCTTACTAGAATAATCTAAAAATCCCATTCCAGCAATCTTTTTTCATCAAAGAATTTCAAATGCAGATCTATGCGAAGGATCTATTATCGGTTTCCCCAGCGGGTGGATCTCTCGTTTGCGATGGGTATGCCGTTCAACGAGACCCTGAACTATGTCGTGGGTTTAAATAACGAGGAATCGACCAAGACGACCGGCAAGGAACTCGTAAAGGTCAGGACCCGGGTGGAAATTGCGATCGACCGTGCCACCTTCGGGGAGATAACCCCGGATGTCCTGCGTCCCGGCGTGATATCGGAAGCAGTAGACCTCAGGGTTTCGGTCCTTGCCCTTGCCCTCCGTGGCGGGGGAAAGGTCCCTATTGCCAATGATATCTTCTACCTGCGCCTCACCGATCAGGTCTCCCGGACAGACATCGACATCGCCAAGGAAGGCCGTGGGGACGGTCTTGATGAGCTCGATATGAAAAATATCCTGCTGGGTGCCGGAAAGTGACGTTCCGGATCACCGTTGCCGCGCCGTTCAAGCACACCCGGAAGACCGGCATGCGCAAGAACGAACTGGTCTATTATTACGCCCTCGACCGGAAATGGATGAGCACCGAACAGGCAAACCTCCTCCTGCGCCGGGCAGAAGAGGAGCGGCTGATCCGGCAGGAGAACGGCGTGTTCTCACCCCTGTTTGATGTTGCCGGCATCACGATCCCCATCGGCTTCAAACCCACGTCTGCCATCTTCGAACAGCATGATCCTTCAGCAGAACTGATCGCCCGCATAGCGCGGGCAAAGAATATGCAGGAAACCGATATCGTTGCAGAGATGAACAAGCTTATCAGGGACCGGTTTGACGGGAATCTTCTCCCCCCGGCAGCCCTGGTACTGCTGGCAAAATCAGCACAGGTCCCCTTTGAAGATCTGCAGGATGGCCTTCTCCAGTCCCTGCAGAAAAAATAATCCCTGCTTTTTTGCGCGGAGCCCCCCGGGCAGGGGCCGGTATCACCACGCGGAAGGCAAAAAGGGCACAAAGTATTTTCTCTTTATTATTTCATTATCTATCATTGAAAATGTAAGGAGTTGAATCTGATGAGAAGAAGACAAAAAGATATCTGGGATCAACCGTGGGTACCCGTTGCGGCAGTTGTTGGTGTGATTGCGGTTATCGCGATTGCAGTATTTTTCTTCCTTGGCAGTGGCGGTTCCGAAGGAACGCCGGCAGCAACCGTGTCCACGGGAACGACAAGCAGCGGATCAACGGTTGTAGCCAGCGGCAAACTCAACCCGTCCGCCGTCAAGGAACTGCCGACCGTATCTGTACCCGGCGATGGTGTTTTTGTTAAGGTGAGTTACCTTGGCAGTTACTCGGGCGAGTATGGGATGGCCGGGTCAATGCTTGCCGTAAAGGATTCCGGTGAGCGGGTATATGAGATCGAGAACGCGAACGGGACTGTCTCTGCCACGTTCAGGAAGATCGACCCCTCCACAAAACCCCATGAACTGAGCGTCGAGATCTGGAAGGATGGGAAAGTCCTCAAGTACGAAAAGAATACCTCCCAGTATGGCGAAGTCCGTATTGACTACTCGCTGTAACTTTTTTTTTATTTTCCGTTTGCCCGGATATTTGCTAAAGGGTGAATAACGAATTAAAAAAAAGTATCGGATTGTATTAGCGGGTCTTCTTCTTGGCTTCTTTCTTCTCACCCTCGACCTTCGGGAAGAGCTCATCGAGTGTCTTCTCTCCGTAAGCCGTCACCAGTGCATTGATCTGCACGAAGTCCTGGGTGATCTCGCTTGCGCGGACGGTCTTTCTCCGGCGCTCGCCGTCCATGACCGGGCGGAACCCGATCCCGCCAGCGAGAAGGAGTTTCCTTTTACCCGCGCCGGGTATGCCCTTCTTTGCTGTGGTTCCGGTCCGGTCCGATGCACCGGTGATCTTTAACTTGTAGCCGGCAAGCCCGAGGCTTCCTGCGTCAACTTCATCTCCGATACTTTTGCCCACGATCGCCCCTGCTGCACCGCCACTGGCGTCAACATTGTAAGCGCGACCGGTCTTGGGGTCTGATACTACAACTTTAAACTCGACCATGCTGTTTGCTCCAAATTGTATTTGTCTTATCCAAGAAACCCATTAACGGAATTTCTTTTCACGTCTCCGGCTGCCGGCAGATCCGCCTACACATGAGATGTACCCATTTTATTTAACCGGGACGCTCTTAAACCCCCGCGTTCATATGCGGGTTGCTTTTTCATTTTCCCCAGAAGGGATCGCCCTTGCGCCGCATTGTCGTGTACTCCTCAAGGATCTCCTGCGTGGAGGTATTGAGTGTTTTTATCATCTCCCGCTCGAGCACTTTCACGTGCCGTTCGGGAACATCCACGAACAGGTCATCCCCCACGCTTACCTGGCGCCCGACCGTGGCACCCTCGATCGAGATCGCCACTTCAAGGCCCGCATCGGCTTCACGGATAGTCTCCTGCCGGAGTTGCATGGTCTTGAGGTGTCCGACCTTTTTCCCGTCCAGGTGGATCAGGTTCACATCGCTGCGCAGTTTTCCGCCCAGTACCCGCACACCGACCACGGCCGGGTTGCTCTGGCGGAAGACACAATCGGGAAGGAGCCGGATCTTGGCCGGCATCACCACGTGCTCGAACCGCTGTTTCTCCTGCAGGCGTTTCTGTTCATCACGCCACTCGACATACTGGTCGATGAGCTGGTAAATGACCCGGCCTTCAAAGACCTTCACCTGCGTATAGAGCGGGTTTTTCAGGATCTCCCCTGCATCCGGGAGAATGGTGGTGTTGAATGAGAGGAGAACCCGGTGCTGGGGGTTTTTGATGGTCTCGGTCTCGACAAGGTCAAGCCGGCTCACCGGGCCGACCTCTGCCCGCATCACCCCGATATCCTTTCCTTCAAGTTCCTTGCAGAGGGCTTCGAGGGCTCCGATGGTGTCGGCCTTGATCACGATGCCTTCTTCGGCAAGGTTTACGTGGATCTCGGTCATCTCCTTCTTGATCTTCTCTTCGATCTCTTCACGGTTCCCGCGGATGACAAAGAAGGGTGAGCCCGCGATGACCCCTTCAAGGTTCGGGGCCGTGACCTTGATACCGGATGCAGCTGCAACTGATTTGACACGCTCGAACCGGTCCTCGACAAGGATCTCTTTCATGGGCCGGGGTTTTAAGAGCGACCGCACCTTGGTCACGATAACGTCGCCCTGCGTAGCGACCGCGATCTCATCGCCGATGGCGAGCGTGCCGTCATACAGGATTACATCGAGGGTTACGCCAAGGCCCCGCTCCTCCTTTACTTCAAGGACAGTGCCGGCGCCCGGGCCTTCAACCGAAAGCTTGAGCGCTTCGCCCATATAACGCTGGGCAAGCCCGATCATGACAAGGAGGAGGTCCGGTATGCCTTCCCCGGTATGGGCGCTCAAAGGAACGATGGCAAGGTTGCGCTGGAAGTCAGAAACCCTGTCGAAGCGGTCCGCTGAGAAGTCCATCTCGGAGAGTTTGCCCACGATCTCGTAGGTCTTGGTCTCGATATCGCCTTTCACCCGTTCATTCTGTTTTGCAAACGAAGAGAGGAACGACTCGTTCTCATTCACCCGCCAGCCATGGACGCGGTCTACTTTCGTTGCCGCAATGACAAAGGGCGTCTTACAGTTCCGGAGGATCTGGAGTGCCTCGACTGTCTGCGGCTGGAACCCCTGGTTGATGTCCACGACAAGGATGGCCATATCGGCAAGCGCCCCGCCGCGTGCCCGCAGGGTGGTAAACGCGTGGTGCCCCGGCGTATCGATGAAGAGGAGGCCGGGGATATTGATCGGCGACTTGCCCATCGTCCCGCTCAGGGTGCGGATGGCATCGATGGGGACGATGGTTGCACCGATATGCTGGGTGATGGCGCCCACTTCCGAACTCACGACCGACGACCCGCGGATACGGTCGAGGAGCGATGTCTTGCCGTGGTCAACATGCCCCATGACGCACACAATCGGCGTTCTGGTCGTTGGGTTCTCCGCCATTTCTTTTCCCCCCGTTATGCTCACTGCTCTGATCGACCGGGTAAAATCTCCCCGTGGATTCCTGTACACTACCCGGCGCCGCGCCAGGTTTTCATTTCAGGCCGAAGTCTTCAGAGCCACCTGATATGTAATAGACGCCTGACCCTATTAATTGTCACCTTCCCGAATGACCGTTATGCACTTACAGGATCCCCGTGAGAATAAGAAGGTAACATTAATCACGGAAAAGTGCCAATATAAGTGGGCAATTTGCCGGGGTGGGGTAGTTGGTCATCCTAGAGGATTGTGGATCCTCCGACCCGGGTTCGAATCTCGGCCCCGGCCTATTCTTTTAACAAAGTCCGTTCATTTCCGTCAGGCACTATGGCTGCGGCGATCTTCATCCCGATCGATCTGCCCGTCTTTCAGGTACACGATCCGGTGGAAGTACTCCTTGTGCCATTCCTCGTGGGATACCATGACGATGGTCTGTCCAAGTTCTTCATTGATGGTGTGGAACTGGTCGAGCACGGCACGCGAGTTCGTTGTGTCAAGGTTTGCGCACGGCTCATCGGCAAAGAGGATGATGGGGCGGTTCACCATGCTCCGGGCGATCGCCACCCGCTGCTGCTCGCCGCCCGAGAGCTCTTTTGGCAGGTGCTTCAGCCGCTCAGAGAGGCCGACAACCGAGAGGATTTCCTCACTTGCCTTCCTGCACTCGTTCTCTGATTTTCCCTGAGCCATTGCAGTGAGCATCACGTTCTCGAGGACGGTGAGCTCGCCGACAAGGGCATAGTCCTGGAAGATATATCCCATCTTCCGGAG
The DNA here is from genome assembly GCA_023228295.1 of Methanoregula sp. Taxonomy (GTDB): domain Archaea; phylum Halobacteriota; class Methanomicrobia; order Methanomicrobiales; family Methanospirillaceae; genus Methanoregula. The sequence goes on along the minus strand of JALOBP010000035.1, from coordinate 17,682 downwards.
CCGGTAATCGGTGCGCTCGTCATCGTCCATCTCAGACACATCCATCCCGTTGATCCTGATTGTACCGGTAGTCGGGAAATCAAGGAGCCCGAGGAGGTGGAGCAGGGTTGACTTCCCGCTCCCGGAAGGGCCCATCAGCCCGAGGAAATCGCCGCGGTGGATCTCAAAACTGACGCCCCGCAGTGCCGGCACTTCCACAACGCCGAGATAGTAGGTCTTGGAAAGGTTCGTGGTCCGGATCATGTTACCCCCTCATCGCGGTGAGGATATCCTCGCGGGCGATCATCCATGCCGGAATAAAACCGGCAATGGCGGATGCAATAAAGAGGAGCACCGCATTTGTTACGATGTCTGCGATGGTGAACGCCGGCCGTATGTCCCCGTCGGGAAAAACAATCGGGTACACCGTGAAATACCGGTCCATGGCCAACAGGATCAGAAGACCGAAAACGATCCCCATGAGAGCAAGGATGATCACCTGGAAGACATAGCTGAACGTGATCGTGGTCCGGTGGATCCCGATCGCCTTTAAGATCCCTATCTGGCGCCGGTTGTTCAGGGTCTTGATCATAATGACGATGAAGATGACCACGATGGCGATCACGATGCTGACAATCGTCGAGATACTGTTTATGACTCCGTAACTCTGGACCACCTGCGCAAACGCCTTTCCCAGGAGATCGTTCCATGTCTTGATCTTCTCCTGGATGCCCATCCCGATGAGGGAGAGCTTGACTTCCTCGTCATCTTCCCCCGGAACGGTTTTGATGAGGACTTCCGTTGCCTGGTCGACCTTCTGCCTCTTTATGCTCTCGAGCTCGTCCCACGTGATAAAGACGGCCTGGTCAGCCATGTACGACTTCGTCTCGAAGATGCCTTTCACCCGGTACGTGCGGGTCACCCCGTTGGTAAATTCCACGTCAATGGAATCTCCTGTCCTGACCCCCCCGAGCGATGGCATCAGGTCTTCGGACTTGTCCTTGTGCCCTGCCACGTAATTGCCGATGATGATGACCCCGGTGTCGCCTTCTCCTAAGTACTGGCCCTCCCGTATCATCTTTGAAACACCGGTCACCAGGACTTCATCACGCGGGCGGATGGCAATGACACTTCCGGCAAGACGGCTTCCCTTGAACTTCATCACCCCTCCGATATTGTTATGGGGTGCAGCCCGGAGGACCCCCGGTACCCGGTTTACCCGTGCGAGGAGGTCCTCAAGGTCCTCGATGACTTCCGCATCTTCCTTGGGCTCTATTAGGACATTTCCCGAAGAGTATTCGATGGTCTGTTCGACAAAGAGATTGATCGCCCCGGTGATGACGGAGGGCAAAAAGATCATGTTGGTGAAGACCATCCCGATGATGACGACCGTCATGACAAGACTGCCGATATTGCCGCGCCGGAGTGACCGCAGACCAAGGAAAAAGGATAGTCTCAGCCGGATGAGCGTCTCATTCATGGTTTTTAACCGGTGTTTTCCTGATAAAGATCCACCATGCCCCAAAAGCGAGGAGCGCAATGACAAGAATGCCGATTATAATCCCGCTGTAATCGGCCGGGGCAACCGAAAGCGAGAGCGGGAATGTTTCTGTCTGATCGCCCCACTCGTCATTGTAGGAGACCGTCACGGTATATTGAAGGTCCCCGGCCGGTGCACTCCCCAGGCGGAAGAGTGCCGGGGCGTCGTTGCCCGGCTTGATCTTGCCCAGGAATGCTTCATGGGTGCCGGAGATGGGGAGGTCGATGGTTGCCCGCACGGACTTTGCATCCCCGGTCCCGGCATTCTCAATCCGGATGATCAGGTTGAACGGTTCACCGGTGGCGAACCGTTCCGGGCTGGTCTCGATCGATGCGATGCCAATCTCGGCTTTCCCCCGGATATAGAGGTTGATGGCAGCATTTTCCGTGTGCCGGACCCCATCGATGGTATAATACTGGATGGTAACCGGGACGGCAACGATGCCATTCTCCGCCTTCCGGTCCGTGATCAGGGTGATATCGACTGCTTCGCTCTGCCCTGCCGGGATGCTGCGGATATGGTATAGTTCAGCATCCCTTGTTGTGACTGAAGTGCTTGCATTCCCGATCCGGACAATGATTTGCTCAGCGGCACTCTCCCCGCTGTTGATGAGATCGAGCCGGACCGCCGCTGCGTCACCGGGCTTAACCGCCTCGGGCGTGGTCACGGCCGTGCCGAGCACGGCAAGTTTGGCAACGGCTATCTGCGTGTTGACGTTGACCGGCACCGGGTAGCGGGTACTCCTGCCCCCTTTGGTGTCTACCCAGACTTCCGGGAAATAGAGGCCGGTCGCGGCCGGTGCCCTGATGAGGAATGTCAGGGGGATGGTCTGGCCCGGCCCGAGATCACCGATCCGCTGGTAGTTATCCCCGATCACATCGATGCCGTTACCTTCGAGCCCAGCCTTCTCGATAAAGACACTGATATCGGTAGTTTTTGAGGATTCAAACCCGCTTACCTGCGGCCCGGTATTCTCGCTGATAGTGGCACTTCCTGCGGTATTGGTCAGCATGACCGTGATGGTGCCAAGGTCCCCGGGCATGAGCACCTGCGGTGTTACCTCAAAGCTGCTGATGGTCACGGTCGGCTCGGCAGTTACCGGAGCGATGACAAGTATCAGGATCGCGAGAACGGCAAGGACGGAAATCGGGTGAACCGGGCGCATAATCTTCAAAACGTTTGTTCTCTTTCTGACTCCTTATCAACCTTTGCGCGATCTCCCGCCAATCCCGCATGAGCCGGGGAACCGGCATGATCGGGGGACAATCCCTTTGGCAGTCACACGCTGAACTGTCGGGAGAAGGTACCCGCGAGGTACATTTTTGTGCATCGAGTGCCAATTTTGTACAGCAACTCCGTGGTTCCGATTACTGTCTGCGGGAACCCGGCAGGAGAAGACAAAAACCTATGCCTGAACCCACCTATGTCCACGGCTATTCAGCACGCGAATCAGAAAGGCTCTCCGACCAGGCAGAGACCCTGACCGGGCTCCTGCACGATGACACCCGCTACCCCGCGGGGTCCCGGGTACTCGAGGCCGGCTGCGGGATTGGTGCCCAGACTTCCATCCTTGCACGGAACAGTCCCGGAGCGCTGATCACTTCGATTGATATCTCGGAAGATTCGCTGAACCGGGCGGAGGAGAAGATCCACGGGGAAGGGATCACCAACGTAACCTTCCAACAGGGAGATATCTTCCGGCTCTCGTTCGAACCGGGAAGTTTTGATCACGTCTTTGTCTGTTTCGTGCTGGAGCATCTCGCGGATCCGGCAGGAGCACTCGGACACCTCCGTCCCCTGTTAAAAGAGGGCGGGACGCTTACCGTAATCGAAGGAGATCACGGATCGACGTTCTTCCACCCGGATGACCCGGATGCCCGGCGGGCAATTGAATGTCTTGTCGAACTGCAGCACCAGGCAGGAGGCAATGCCCTGATCGGGCGGCAGCTCTATCCGCTGGTGGCTGGTGCAGGGTACACGGATATCCACGTTTCCCCGCGGATGGTCTATGTTGATTCCTCCCGCCCGGGACTTGTCGAAGGGTTCACGAAACTTACCTTCACTGCAATGGTTGAGGGAGTGGCGGATGCTGTGCAAAAACAGGGGCTGATGAGCCGGGATGCTTGGGCACGGGGTATCGCGGCACTCTACCGCACGTCGGAACAGGACGGAGTCTTCTGCTACACCTTCTTCAAGGCCACTGCACGGAAGTGAGGGATGCGATGAAGATCTCCGTCATCCTGGCCCATCCCCGCAAAGGGAGTTTTAACCACGCCATTGCGGATACGGTAGTCTCCACCCTTCGCGAGGCCGGGCACGGGGTCGTCTTCCACGATCTGTACGCGGAACATTTCGATCCACTGCTCCCGCAAACCGAGATTGCCCGTAATGCGGAACTCCCCCTTCCAGTTGCAAAGTATTGTCAGGAGATCGTCTCAGTGGATGGGATCGTGATCGTGCACCCTGACTGGTGGGGGATGCCGCCAGCCATCCTGAAAGGCTGGATCGACCGCGTCCTAAGGCCCGGTGTCGCCTATCGGTTTGACGAAACCGATTCCGGTGAGGGTATCCCGGAGGGACTCCTTGCCGCACGGGCAGCTCTTGTCTTCAACACCTCAAACACTCCCGCCGTGCGCGAGCAGGAGGTCTTCGGCGATCCGCTCGAACGGCTCTGGAAGGACTGCATCTCCTCGTTCTGCGGTGTGCCTCATTTTTCCCGGCGGATGTTTGGCGTTGTTGTCACCAGCACGGACGAGCAGCGGAAGGCATGGCTTGAGGAAGTCAGGGATATGACCCTCGGGACATTTCCCGCCAGTTGATTCCCGGGATGAACGGACCTGGTCCTTACCAATCCCTTCCTGTCAGGATCGGTTCAGGTAGTACCTGAACCGTACTCATTGTAAGGCTGGTTCCCCGTCCGTCCATGCTTCGACTTTCTTTTGTATTGCATCATCCGTATAGGAAGCCACGGTAATCCGGTCCCGGGCAAGGCTCACAAAGAACAGTTCCCCTGCCGGGTCGTGGCACTTCAGGATCACGGAGAAATGGTCGGCACCGGGTACATGAACTGCCTTCCCGCGGTGGGCTGCAATGTTCGCCATATTGGAGAAGACCGCGTGGATACCGTCTTCATACCCTTCCACCGAGTCATACACCTCTGACGAGCTCCCGATCTGTTTCCCCTTCGGATTCAGGTACACGAATTTCGCGGTATAACGCTCCCTTACCCTGCTGACCGGGGGATGGCTCTTCTTTACTGTCCGGTATGATGTGCAGCCGAGCGGGTTCTGCAGGACAAGTGACCGAACGATTGCAGTGAACACGGCGATATCCGGAAATGGTTTTTTAAGGATGTGGACTGCGCTCTTTGTTCCGGGTTTTGGCTTGAACGGCCTCATGCACTCTCCTTATTTGGTACTCCGGCATCCCGCGCCCCGGGAGCCCGGATCAGGAATCCCGGCGCTCTCCCTCTCGTGTGGCGATGTGGATGATAAAAAGAGAATGCAGATAATAAAAGAAAGGCTTGCTGGTCAGCTGGTGGGTCAGTGGGAGAAAAAATGTGATCCGCGTACGGTATTGTCCATTCCCCCTTACCCGGGAACGGAGGGATTAACCGTCGTTAAAATTACCCCAGCAAGTCCAGAACGATTGGGCAGAATGGATGGAGCCCTGCTGTTTAAAATTTAATTTCCCCCATTGACCCCCATCATGCATGTCACTCAAAATGTGTGAATCCCGCACAGGGAATCACCAGATTTCACGATATAAAATCTGCCCGGTTCCGGCAGGAAATCTGCCAAAAGACTGGATGGGGGGTCGGTGGGGGAAAAAATTAAGGAAGGAGAGCGGACAAAAAACCGGTCTGCATGAATCCCCCGGTACCAGGTCTCGATCTCTCTCATCTCTCCCCGTAAGCACTTTCACCCTGTGCATATCATCAGTATTTACCTGTCAGCCATGAATCGATCTGGCAGAGGAAAAAAATGGATACGAAAAAGATCACCGATGAGATCCTCGCGACAATCCGGGCCATGAACCGGAGCTGGACCGCGGGGTGGCATGAAGAAGTGTTCCGGCAGTACATTCATCCCGATGCCGTTGCCATTGTCCCGGCAACCCCCGGCAGGCTCGAGGGGCAGGACGCCTACGTTGCCGGCTGGCGGGGCTTTTGCGAGACAGCTGTTATCCATGAATGGCGGGAGACCGATCACAAGGTGCAGATCTACGCCGGGGGGAAAAGTGCCGTGGTCACGTACCTCTTCACCATCACGTTCGATATGGGTGGGCAGAAGGTGACCATGCACGGCAGGGACCTGTTCCTCCTGGTAAAAGAGAGTCGGAAGTGGCTGGTTGCTGCCGACCAGTACTCGCCGGAACCGCAGGTATGATCCCCGTACCTGCACCTTCTCTGCCCGCCAGGGATCGGCCGGTATAAATGGTTGTGCAGAAAAATACCAGAACAGACATCCTATGGACCCTCTTGTTATAGTCGGCTATCTTGCAGGAACCCTCACCACCATCTCGTTTGTCCCGCAGGTTATGCGGGCATGGAAACTCAAAGAGACGCGCGATCTTTCGCTTGCAATGCTCCTCCTCTTTGCTGCAGGCGTCATCCTCTGGACGCTCTATGGCACCTGGATCGGCTCGCTGCCAATCATTGCGGCAAACACGATCACGTTCATCCTGATCCTCGTGCTGCTCGGGCTGAAGATCAAGTACACCTGATCAGGAAAACCCTTTTTTCAACAGCAGGGATTACCTGAGAGCCCGGAAAAAAATTTAAAAAAAGGATTATTCGTCCTGGAGAAGCACAAGGCAGCCGGAGATCGTGTCGTGGAAGCCCTGGTGGTTCTTGGTGAACCCGATCATGACAAAGCCGAGGAAGATGATCAGGGTCGAGATGAATTTTGCAAAGAACCGGAGTGTTGTCCGGGCAAAGGTAGGTTTCTGTCCCTCCATATCGGTGACTACGAGACGCATGAGCACTTTTCCGGGAGTTGCCTGGCTGCGTGCAGATTCAAATCCTGCAAAGTAGAGCCATGGCACGATAACCAGCATGATACCATAGGCAGCGACGATGGATCCGATCAGGGCCCCCATGGAGCCTTCGGTTGTGAGCTGGTCGGGAGATATGTGCTGGACACCATAGAAATAGGCGTTCTGGATACCTCTGAAAAGGCCGAATCCGGAAACGGTTGTCAGGCCGAGGATGAGTACGAGTATCATATCCACGATGAATGCAACGAACCGCCTGCCCAGTCCTGCATAAATGCCGTCCTCGGGACTTTCGTCTTCTTCAGCGGCGGCGGCAACCGGGGCCCTGGCTGCAACAGAATCGATATCGGCCCCGCACCACTGACAGAACTTACCGGATGCATCAGTCTCTTTTCCACATTTCGGACAGAACATTCCTTTTACTCCTGATACGTAAAGTTAAACCGGGTGTCCTTTTTAATTTAACTGTTCTTATCCATCTTTTATCCGCGTTTGCACCCGGATCCGGCGGATGCATCCCGTCCCCGGAACCTGTCGGGGAATTTCCCGATCCTTCCTCCTTGCGAGAGCACAAGCCATAATTACCCGGCAGGGCAAGCTTTCCTGCATGAAATATCCGATCATACTCTCCGCCACCGTCCTGCTGGTGCTCTGTGCGCTTCTGGCCGGCTGCACGAGCCCGACAGCATCTGAGCTGAAGCCCGCGGAGACGCCGGTTCCCACAACGGTCCCGACAACCGTCTCGACTTCCGTTGCGACCGTGGTTGCCACGCCCGACGCGGTGGAGACACTACCGGCAGAGCAGTTCGTGGACCTCACCCTCCAGAAGCAGCGGCCGGACTCGTCCATCCACCTGCTCTATAATGGTGGCAAGGGCGAGGTCACCGTCCAGAATATCCTCATAAAGGTCACCCTCTCCAATGGCAAGGTTGTCGAGCAGTACATGAATGACGGCAACCGGAAACCCCGGCGCGGCGACGAGCTGGTAATCGAAGGAACCCGGGGCACCGACCAGGTGCAGGTTTTCGTGACCTCGGCCGGCAAAACCTACAAGGTTATCGACGAGCCGCTGGTCCTCTCTTATCTCTGATCTTTTTTTAACGTTAGCCGGACTTGTGCGTCCGCCCGACTTTCTCCGCATAGCGGTGCATTACGAAGCCAAGCCCGAGGACTATAACGAGGGTTGTACCCAGCACAACCCATTGCTCCATTCCCGCAGTGCCGACTGCCAGGCGGGTCAGGAGGTTGAGCGGGTTGTCGGGGATGGCAAGGGCAAAGAGCATCACGACTACAAGTGCAGTCGAGAAAATGAACTGCGCCGCCGTCCGTTCGCGGTAGTGGAGGGCAGCGAGCGCCCCGAGAAGGATCAGGATGAGCGAAGTGACCGAGACCTGCACGAGGATCAGACCTGCGTTCTCGATGGCGATGCCATTGATCATCAGGAGGGCCAGCCATACCCCGGCCTGCACGGGCACCAGTACCTCGCAGGCCAGCACCTTGCCCCAGACCATCTCTGTGAATGTGACGGGAGTCGAGACGAGGGTCTCGAGCGTATCGTGCTGGTACTCTTCCGTGATCAGGTCGATTATCAGGGCCGAGGCAATGATCGCTGGCATGAAGACAAGGAGCGGGATCAGGAGGCCGTACACGAACTCGTAGAAGTCCCCGCCCCCCTCGGTTTTGGGGATCCTGAGCGGGATCGGCTGTTCGGTGATCCGGTCCGCCCGGATCACGCGCAGGTCTGTCTCGTACTTGAGGAATATCTCCTTGAGTTTCACGTCTACAATAGCGCTCTGGAGATCGTTCTGGAGCGTATAGAGAGTGATCTTGACCGGGTCCGCCGAATCCGGTGCAGTGTCCGGCATATAGATGACAGCCGAGAGTTTCCGCTGTTCGAGCGCCGCAACACCCGTTGAAAGATCCATCTTGTACACCCGGAAATCAGGGCTGTTCCAGAGGTAATCATACACTTCGGAATCATTGCCCGCATAGGCGATATTGTACTTGAACCGGGAATATTTCGAGAGCGACGATGGATCGTACATGGAGGTGAGTCCGACCATCAGAAACGATGAGAAGAGGGCGATGAAAAGCTGTAAAAGGACCGCAAGCAGGATCGTCCGCTCGTTGATGAGCCCCCGGAATTCTTTCTTTGCGATAATCGAGAGATGCTTTGACTTCATCCAAGCCACCCCAGGATGAAATAGAGGTTATAGAGACAGTGGACAACCATGGCGATTCCAAGACCCGGCACGAACCATTTCCTGCCCCCGTACTTCAGGCATGTGGCTACGATGAGCACGCAGACAAAGTGGAGGAGGAGCGGGAGCCAGAGGGCGCCTATCGAGAGGAAGAGGATGCTGCCGAAGACCGACTCGGTGATCTGGGCGAGCGTGACAAAGAGGAGGAGTTTCTCGCCGATCAGGAACCCGAGCGCTGTTGCTGCGCAGGCAAAGAGCAGGTTCCGGGTCGAGAAGAATTCCGGGTCCCGCACGTAGAGCGTGTAGATCCCTACTCCTTTTGCGATCTCCTCTACGAGTGCTGCGAACATCAGGAGCAGGATGAGCGAGTACGGCATGGGCAGGTTGAAGAAGAGCACAAGGCACATCAGCTGGACCATGAAGATGAAGGGGATCGAGAACCCGGTGATCAGGAAGAGCGAGAGGAACGGGCGTTTCTCCGGGATGACCTCCGAGAGGAACTCCCGCATCCGTGAGACGAGGCTTTTTTCAGAGAAGAGTCGCTCCTCTTTGAAGTTCTTCGCCGCGATGTAAAAGAGCACGGCCCCCGTGAGCCAGAAAAGGGAGGTGGAATACAGGTAATCTGTCAGCGTCCACGCAGTGCCCTGCAGGGTGAAGACGATGAGCGTCAGCGGAGAGACCAGGCTGATGATATGCACGTTGGCAAAGATGCTCGGGAAGAAGAGGTACGAGGTGGCAACGGTCGAGAAGAAGATCGATATAAACGAGAGTTCCTTGAAACTCCGGGAGACCATCCCGATGATGAGGGCGTTTGCAAGGAAGAAGATGATGACCGGGATTAAGGGGAGCATGATGATGGGCGACGCCCCGATCCAGAATGTGAGCCCGGCACAGATTGCCACCATCCCGATAAAGTAGGGGAGCATCTTGCCGATGATGATGGACGAGGTCTTCACAGGTGTCGAGAGGAGGATCTCTCCCTTCCGCTCGATCCGCTCGTTCATGATGCTCATCATGAAGAACTGGCTCGTGAAGTAGAGCGGGAAGACAAAGACGAAGATGAGGATGATGGAGTCGAAGGGCAGTGGCGGGGAGAGCTGGGCCGGCGTCTTGAAGCTGCCCATGGTGCTGCTGCCCGATGAGAGGACATCGGTATAGCGGGAGATCTGGGTGTCCTTTGCGCCCGACTGGACGAGTTCGGCCCGGATCTCCTCCATGGTGACTCCCAGTTCCGGTGAGGGGGTTGGGATCTGTGCAACCTCCCCCACGGGTACGGGGGCCGCCCCCCGGGCCGGGGCAACACTCACGTACTGGCCGCTCTGGGTTGCGAGGAAGTCGAGTTCGCTTTTCACATTCCGGGTATCGATCCAGAGCGGGTATGCGGCAAAGAGGTCCTCTGCCGTGTTGTACACGCGGTTGACATATTTCCCGTAATTGCGTTCCAGGGTCCTGAGTGCGGCCCTGCCCTTCTCGGTTTCCCGGTAATAGACCTGCCCTTTGAATATTGTCAGATCAAGTGAGATATCTCCTGATTCATGTGCGGGACTTGTGACCTCATAAACCGTGAACCGTGGGTCGCTTGCAATGAGCTGCGCGATCGCCGGATCGTCCGTTCCCACGAGATACATCCCGTCCTGCAGGTGCATCCCGCTCTGTGCGGTAAACCCGGTGGCGAGGATTAAGAGGAAAAAGAGGACGATGGCAATCGGCAGGACGTTCCTTCCCATCATGGTGAAGGTCTTTTTAACCTCCCATTTTGCTATGGTTGCGATATCCCTGAGTGCTCCCATTGGTTGATCCTCCACCTGCCAGCGTACCGTGAACTGCCGGGGCGTGATACAGAATGTAATACCGGAATCCTATAATTAACTCTCTGTCATGGCACCTGTTACCGGTCAGGCAATCACGTGGTTGTTCACCGTATAGGAATAATTGAGTTCCTTTGCAAGGAGCGGCATCAGGCTGTCCATATCATAGTACTCGCGTTGCAGTACTGGGTCATAGTAGGTAAATGATGTTTCAAGGCGTCTCTCGATGCGGCCAACGGCCCCCCGGATCTCGGTCTCCGTCATCCAGTCATCGGCGACTTTGGGCCAGATGCGGTACTCCTTGTCGGTAATTGCGATCAGGGTCCGGATATGGTACCCCTGCTCGGTCAGGCTGGCTGTTGCGATCAGGTCCCCATCCGAGAACGTATACTGGCTTACGATCCCGGAACCCTGGCAGGTTGCCCACATCCGCGGGTGGGTATGGATGATCACATACGTGTGGTCTTTTTTCATAGGGTTCCGGAACAGGTCTGCATCAATGCTCCAGTAATCTCCCTTGACAAATGTCGATTCCCCGGTTGTCGCATCGATCAGGTACCCGAGCTCCCTGGACATTTTTACTTCACATGACTGTGAGCCGTCCGGGTGGGTGATGATGGTGTCTGCAACATTGCTGTCGATAAGATTCGTGAGCTTGTTCCGGGCATCCACGATGCGGGCATTGAGCGCCTCTTCTGATAGTGGCGTGGGTGTTGGTACTGGTGTTGCAGTGGGGAGTGTTGTGGGTGCCGGTGTTGGTGACGGCGTGGGTATGGGCAGGGCGGTTGTGAGTGCCGGTGCCGGGACCCGGGTTGCCTGCGTGGAAACCGGTGCAGGCAGCGACGGCTCCGCTGTGTTGACTGCAGAACACCCTGCAGCTGCCAGCAGCAGGGCAAGGGTAAGGATGAACACCGGCCGGTACATAGAGAATTCTTTTGTAGGGATTCATGCCTTATACATTCTGCCATCACGATCCAGTCAATAGGGGTTTCCCCATCCCAATCTATATCTTTGATACCACACAAGTCTGTAAAAAAGAAGACTGGTCTCCATGATCACCGCCCGCAACCTCACCAAGAAGTACGACGGCTTTGTCGCGCTTGACGATGTCAGTTTCAGCTTCGAGGACGGGGAGATCTTCGGTATCATCGGCCACAACGGTGCGGGCAAGACCACGCTTCTCAAGATGGTCTCCGGTCTTGTTACCCCAACGGCGGGAGAGCTCTTCATCAACGATATCGATGTTATCAAAAACCCCGTTGCCCTCAAGGAGAAACTGGGGTACCTCCCCGAGGAGTCACGGCTTTACGAGACCATGACGGTTGAAAATTATCTCGCGTTCTTCGGGGAGATCTACAGCCTCTCCCCGCAGGAGATCCGGGTCCGCTCGAACCAGCTTTTCGCAGCCCTCTCGCTTGAATCGGACGGCAAGAAACTCGGGGAGTTCAGTAAGGGGATGAAACGGAAGGCGGCGATTGCCCGCTCGCTCATCCACGATCCGAACTTCCTCGTGTATGATGAGGCAACGAGCGGGCTCGACCCGATGACCTCGCGCTTCATAGCCGATTACCTCCGCCGGCTCAAATCGGACGGCAAGACAATCGTGCTCTCGGCCCACAACCTCTACCAGGTCGAGGCGATCTGCGACAAGGTGATGATCCTGAGGCGCGGGAAGATGGTTGCATTCGGGTCCATGAAGGAGCTCCGCGAGCAGTTCGGCTCGATGACGTACGCCATATTTTTCACTATCGACGATCCCGGAAAACTGATCGGGCATTCCAAGACCTACCGGCAGGAGGAGGGGCTTTATGTCTGCGATGCCGAGAGCATCGGCGAGCTCAACGAATGTACGGGCATGGTTGTTGAGGCCGGCGGGAAAGTGGAGAAGATCGAGAGCCGCTATCCCTCGCTTGAAGAGATGCTCCTCAAGATCGGGAAATAATCACAAAAAAACGATCCGGAATTATATAACCCGGACTGCCGCCCCGCTGTTCCGGGCGGTTGTGATGATCGTCGTGCCGCCGGTTGATTCCTGCATGAAGTTCCTGGCCGTCTGTTCTGCGGCCCGCATATCGGTATCGCCGATTGCGTAGACCGCCGGGCCAAACGAGCTCAGGCCGGCACCTGCCGCACCGGCGCCCAGCAGGATACCGGGAAGGCCTGTCACCTGCGGCGGCTGGAAGCCCAGCTCCACTTTCTTGAACCCGATCTTCTGTACCGCATTGATCGCGGAGCCGAACAGGTCGAGGTCGCGTTCAACGAGGCCGGGGAGCATTCGCATCATGACCTCGTGGCACAGTTCCCGCACTTCCGGGAGCGGGACCGGGCAGTTGTCCCGGAAGATGTCGGTCTCGGCATTCCCGCTTGCTCCCGCAGGGACATCGGGGATGGCAAGCAGGATCTTCCAGTCCTTCGGGAACTCGTGGCGGGCAAGGACCGGCGGGGGGCTGACCCCGCGGGATGCTGCGGAGGGGCGGAAATCGGACTTTTCACAGCCGGTACCGAACCGGTGCCCGCCGTCAAGGATGAATCCCCCGTGTTCGAACGCGGCCGTGCCGATGCCGCTCGTTCCGCCCCGCCCGGCAAGCCGGGCCAGTTCCGGGACGGTGAGGTTCCGGCCATGGAGTTCTGCAATTGCCCGGGCAACTGCAAGGGCTACCTGTGAACCGCTCCCCAGGCCAACATGGGCCGGGTAATCGCTCCGGACCGTGATGCTGACCCCGCCGCCGGTACCGATCTTTTCAAGAACATCCCGGGCAGTCCGGCCAATGCGGTCGCGGGTTATCGGGTCGCCGCCCTGCACCATGATCAACGGAGACAGTTCAGCCTCGATAAGGATCTCCGGTTCGTCAAGGGTGATACCGACGCCCCCGTCGACCCGTCCCGAGCCGCCATGCATGTCGATGAGCGAGACATGGATCCGCGAGGGGGTCCGGATCACGATGCGGCGGGTGTCGGGGAAGCGGTTGTACGGGAACTGCTCCTCGATGAAGATAAGGGGTTTCTTCTCGTGGATGATCTGGTACTGCCGGGAGAGGACCGGCTCGTTTTTGTTGATGGCAAAGACCCGGCCGGTCTCATCCGTTGCAGGGGTCACGCGGGCATTGAGGATCTCGCGCCGTGCCTCGATGTGGTGCTGCCTGATGATCCGCCCGATGGGGATATCGGCCTTCATCAGGTCGTCTTTGAACTCCGGCGAGAGCCGGGCAAGGGGGGTATCCGATATCGCGTAGATGAGGACTTCGCCGTTCTCTTCGGTTTTTATCTCCACGATCCGGTGGTTGACCGGGTCGCCTTCGGCGATGCTTAAGTTGTCTGCGGCAGCCCGGTCAGCCGGAACTACTTCCTGGACAAGCGTCCTGATGACGACTTTTTTCCCGGTAACCGATTCCAGAAGCTGGGTGACCGACCCGTCAGTACCGAGCAGGAACTTCTGGACCGTGGAGATCCGTCCAACCTGCGCCTCGATATCACGGATGGCCTGTACGATATCCATCCAACCATCGTTATCGCTGGAAATAATAAGGCTGCTGATATCGTGCCGGTTGCAGGAGATAAATGTCCCCGGAATCTGCAGTCAGCGACGCGGCGTCCGGGATTTCTTCGGTTTTGCCTGCGTGCCGGAATGGATGGTATCCGGGACCCGGGCGGCAACCTCTGCGAGGGAATCAGGGGTGAGCCGGCCTTTTTTGCCGATAATTTCCCCGCTCCGGAGCGTGATGATCCGGGATGTCATGATGTAACTCTCGGAAAAAAGGTCGAGGCCCCCGCTCTCAAAATCGTCTATGGTGAGCGGCAGGCTTGAAGCATCGGTCGGTGGCTTGCTGGTGACCGGGCTGACACGGATCCTGCCGTCGCTGCATGTGCTGATGACAACGACCGGCCGGGTCTTGGGTACGCTGCGGTTGTCCAGCGCCACGGGTGCAAGGAGGACATCCCCCCGCAGGTACTGCCCCATGCCTACAATGTCCGGCGTGCCGGGACATAAGGGGTTTGATCTCTGCGGTCGCAGGTTTTTTTCTCTCCCCGTGGTTCATTCACCTACAGGAACGATACCCGGGGGGACCTGAATGGAAACAGCACAACCAACCGCACACGAAGCCTCGCTCCTTATGAGAGCGACAATGGCGATTACCATGATCGGGATATTCATCGGTATATTCTTCATTTTTATCAATATCGACCTCGCGATCCGGACGGCGGCAGCATTCCTTGTCGGCGTTGTAGGGGTAATCAGTTTTATCCGCCATTCCGTGTATTACGAGTCCGACCAGGTACGGATGGGCTGGCGGCAGGACCACCCCGAGTTTCAGCTCGAGGTGGGGTATGCAAACCTTACGCTCGGTATCTGGGCGCTGGTTGCGGCAGCATCAGGGTGAATCCTGGTCTGTGGTGTCATGCTCGCCGCTTATGGGACCTACCTGCTCTGCGCCCTCCTGCTCCACCTCTCACAGGCCCGGGCACGGGATGGCCTGCAGGACCCGGCACTCCGCTCGCGAGCGGTAAAGAGTGCATCATCGACCGGGTTTTTCGTGGTGGCGCTCTTCGCGTTTGCCCTCATCGCCCTGGCCCGGGCAGGCGTGCTGCCTTTTGTGCAGCTGTAACGGTTCCCCCTTGCCGGCAGGAAGTGAAGGTCCAGCCGGTTCTGCCTGGAGCAGAATTCTTAATGCCCGGGCATCAAATCAGGAGTAATGACGCGCTGCGACAACTGTGGCAACGAGTGTACACTCCCGTTCACCTGCCAGCACTGCGGGGGTAAATTCTGCGCTGACTGCCGCCTCCCGCCCAACCACAACTGCATTGGCCTTGGCCGCTGGAATGCAAAACCCCGGCCCGCGGTCGGGATGAACTACAGCAGGGGCGGCGGTGTGAGCGCAACGGGCGGGGAGGTGCCTGAGACCTGGCGCGGAACCGCGCAGAAAGGAGCAGGGGGGATCCCGTACCTGAAGATCATGGCCGCAATCATTGTCCTTGTCCTTCTCGGATTTGTATGGCTGGTGCTGAGCGGGTACTGATTCGGTCTGATTTTAAAGGGAAAAAGAAATTTCTGGTTAATTCGCTGTTGCTTTCTGGAGCAGGATGCGGCCCTTGGACGTGAGCCGGAGCATGATCTCGCTCGAGGACTTCCCTCCGTCAAGACAGCGTTTGGAGAGGAGGACCCGGACCGCGGACCGGATGCCGCTTTCCCCGTGTTCCGGCAGGAGCTGCTGGACAACGTGTCCGATGTGGCAACCCTGCTTCTCGCTGACTGCCTTGAGAATATGAATATGGATAGGATCAGGTACAAAGACCTCTGGGGCTGCAAATGATATAGCTTCCATTCGTTGTTACCTCGTGATTGGAATACCGGCCTGCCAGATGCCCGTGAACGGCGTTCCGGCACCGGATTACCATATACCTGTTTGACTTACAACATGAAGTAACCATTCCATATAAAACCCGGCAAATTGTTCCCGTACTCTGCAAGGCCGGTTTTATAAATTCCCCGGCTGGATTCATCTACTGTCGGTTCCAGAATTACTATAGGGATCCCTATGATACGCCCTCTCTACCTCCTCCTCATCGTCACCATTTTCGGTGCCATCATCGTCTTTGCCGCTGCAATTGTCCTTACGAGCCCATCCCTTACGGCCGCTGCCACACCCGCGGTTCCGTCAGGAGGCGGGCAGTACGGCCCCGATACGCCTCTGCCCGGGCCCCGCTACTATGCCGGCATCGATTTCGACACCCTCCAGTCAGACGGCCACCGTACCGTGCTCCCGCTGAAGAGTTACCGGCAGCAGGTGACCAACTACAGCTGCGGTGCAGTTGCCGCCATGACCGTGATGTCATACTACGGGATGCCGGTCAACAATACCGATTCCGACGAGGTCCGGGTCGCGCACGAGATATCCGGCAATGTTTCTGAACAGACCGGCCTGAATCCTGACCAGGTGGCGACATGGCTTTCCCGGCAGGGAATGAACGCGACATGGGGTACGGGAGGGAGTTATGAGATGCTGCGCGGGAACCTGCAGAAGGGAGTTCCCACGATGGTGGAATGGATTGACTGGGGCGGCCACTGGGTTGTGGTTGTCGGCTATGATACCCGTGGTACTGAGGAGAATATCTGGGACGATGTGATTATCTTTGCCGATTCGGTTGACTGCCATGATGACCGGTCTGACGGGATCACGTACTTCAATTACGGGGAGTTCGATGCAATGTGGTTCGATGCCCATTACTTCCCGGAGGGTATGCGGGACCGGGTTTACGTGGTTGCTGTCCCGGGCAACACCCCGCTCCCGGCCTGATTTAAATGGGATGAGTTTTTCTCTTTTTACGGTACACCATCGCATCAGGACAACTGTCCATGATGATCACGCGCCTTTATACCGGTACGGATGACCGCTCGCATTTCGAGGATATCGAGGTCCCCTTCGAGTCCCGCGAGGACTTCGGCCTCTTTACGCTTCCCGAGCCGGCAAAGGCCTTCTTCTTCCGCGAGATCCCGTCCGGCTGGGAATATGGGTGGCACAACGTGGTCTGCCGGGAGTATGTGGTCATGCTCGAAGGCGAGGCTGAGATTGAGACGGGTAATGGTGAGAAGCGGGTGTTCCGGAAGGGGGATGTCCTGCTCGCCGAGGATCTCACCGGGCAGGGGCACCGGACCCGGGTGCTGGGGAAACGGGTGTGGCGCCAGATGTTCGTCACGCTGCCGTGATATTTTTTAACCGATACTCTTTTAACCGTGACATGTTCAAGGATGTGATACGGAGCCTCTTTGTGAAGAATGAGGACTCGATTAGTGAACTTGTCGATGAAACCCTGATCCTTGCACTTGTTGTGGTCGCCGCAGGAGTGGTCGGTGTCCTGGTGCTGGGCTTTGCGATACCGATCGAGAAGACTGCGTACGTTGTCCCGCAGTTTGGTATAAAAGATGTTGGCGGGAAGACGGTCATAACGGCGTTCAGCCGTGGCGGCGACCCTCTCTATTTCAATGCGACACCGCTGGCAGCGTACAAGGCTGCGTTCTACGTGGATACGTCAATGGGCAGTTACAAGGTCGTATCCGCCCCATCGCTCGCCGTCTTCAAACCCGGGGACACCGTGTACCTGTATTATACCGGTACCGGGTTTATTGCAACAAAAGACCCGGTACCGGTATAATACAGGTACA